>NZ_JAABQC010000100.1 GCF_011391645.1 Rhodoferax sp.
CAACCTCGTGACCGGCGAGGCCGTCGTGTTCAAGGAAGGCGAACTGGCCAACGTGATGCGCGCCAGCATGTCGGTGCCGGGCGCCGTGGCACCGGCCGAATTTGGCGGCATGATGCTGGTGGACGGCATGCTGACCCAAAACCTGCCTGTGCAGGTGGCGCGCTCGATGGGCGCCGACATTGTGATTGCGGTGAACGTGGGCACGCCCCTGCTCAGACGCGATCAGCTCGACGGCATCCTGGGCGTGGCCTCGCAGATGGTCAGCATCCTCACCGAGCAAAATGTCCAAACCTCACTGGCCCTGCTCAAACCCACCGACATCCTGATCTCGCCAGAACTGGGAGACTACACCACAGCCGACTTCGACAGCCTGGCAAAAATTGCCCCCCTGGGTGAAGCCGCTGCTGAAAAGGTCAGTGCCCAACTGGCGCAACTCTCGCTCCCGCCTGCCCAATACGCTGCACTGCGCCAGCGCCAAATTGTCGCCCTGGCCCCGGACGTGAGGCCGATCAACGAGATCCGGTTCGACAATCTGCAGCGGGTTAACCCCGAAACCGTGCTGGGCTTGATGGACACGGTCATCGACCAGCCGATGGACCAGGACGCGCTCGACAGGGACATGCGCAGAATTTATGGCACGGGCGACTTCGAGCATGTGAATTACCGCCTCATCGACGAACCGGGCCGACGGGTGCTGGCGGTGGATGCGGTCGAAAAAACATGGGGGCCGGATTTTCTGCGCTTCGGCCTGGGCCTGTCCAGTGATTTCAGCAGCGATGCCTACTTCGATCTCGCGGTCAGTTACCGCAAAAGGTGGATCAACTCGCTTGGCGCCAATTGGCGCACGCTGCTGCAGTTCGGCCACACAAATTCCTTGCTCAGCGAGTTCTACCAACCGTTGAACACCACAGGCAGTTACTTCGTTGCGCCTTATGTGAGTCTCGTTTCGTCTTCTTTCGATCTGTACCAGGGCAGCAACAACATTGCCACCTACAGCACGGGCTCATCGCTGATCGGACTCGATGTGGGCACCAATTTCAGACGTTATGGCGAATTGCGCCTGGGCTTGCTGACGGGCAAACTGTCAGCGGAACTCGACACCGGACCGCCAGAGCTGTCGTCAGGGCCCGGCCGAATAACCGAGGGTGCGGTCCGTGTCAAGCTGGTGCTGGACCGGCTCAACAACACACATTTTCCGCGCTCCGGCTGGCGCAGCAGCTTCGACATTCACAGCTCGAACACCGCGCTTGGGGCAGACGATTCCTACACCAAGTGGAGCGCTGACGCCATGACCGTTTACTCGTTCGGCGAGCATACCTTCAACGCGTATGTCACAGCCGGTGGCAGGGTCGGCGACAACCCCCTGCCACTTTACAACCAGTTCCAGTGGGGCGGTTTCCTGACCCAGTCAGGCTACAAGACCGGCCAGCTCTACGGCGAGAACCTGGCCTACGGGCGGCTCATGTACTACCACCGTATCAAGCGCGCCAGCCTGCTCGAGGGCGCCTACGGCGGCGTATCGCTGGAACTGGGCAAGGTCGGCGATCCGCTGGTGTTCGGTTCGCCCGAAGGGCTGCTTAAATCTGGCAGCCTCTTCATTGGTGCGGACACACCGGTCGGCCCCGCCTACCTGGGCTACGGCCGCGCGGGGGACGGCAATCAGAGTTTTTACTTTTTCCTTGGCAAGGCGTTCTAGGCAGAAAACGGCCGGCCGTCACTCCGGAAAAGAAAATGCAGGCGCGGACAACAGCTTGCCCCGCCTGCATGTCAAGCACCTGGCGCAGCGAAACGCGATCGCTGCTTCAGTGCGATTGGCTTGCCTTGTCGCTTATTTTTTCGGTGCGGGCTCGATACTGAGTGCCAGTGCCTCGGTGTAAACCGCCTCAATCTGGTCACCCTTCTTGACCACCTTGAAGTGCTCGGGGTTTTTAACCTTCAAATCCACCACTCTGCCCCTCGGGCCTTTGACGGTGATGGTCATTTTCTTCGGGTCAACGGCAATGACATCAGCAATGATCGTCACTTCGCGAGCTCCGGCGACCGCTGGCTTCTCACCTGGTTTGGCCTTTACTGCACCCGAATCCTGGACCATTTCACGCACCCCGCCACCCTTCTTTACCTCAAGCGTCAAGGCTTCGGCGTACTGTACGACGAGCTGGTCGCCCACCTTGATCTGGTCAAAATTCTTGACCTCGGGTCCGGCCACCACATCAAGCATCTTGCCCTTGGCTGTCTTGAGCGTCACTGTGCGGGTGGCCTTGTCGATGGCCGCCACACCGGCGGTGAGCTTGATGGTTTCCATGACGGCCGCTTTGCCGGGCTCGCTGGCCATCACGGCGCCGCCGGTGGGCGCCTGCTGGGCCCACAAGGGTGTGGAAAGCACGGACAAGGCAATGGCAGCAGACAACATCGAGATACGCATGATTTGATTCCTTTTGTGACAGATTGAAGAGACATGCAGCCTGCCCGGCACAGGGTGTCCGGCGGCCCGGCTGAATGCTTCTATGGGGGTTGGGCCGAGGGTTGAAGTCCGGCGCGGGGAGGATTGTATGCCTGCCAACAGTCCCGTTTCCGATCAGTTGCGTCAATGCCCGACTGGCTTCGCGTGTCGCGTTCCAAAAATGGCAGAGCCGACCCGCACCAAGGTGCTGCCCGAGGCAATGGCGGCTTCAAGGTCGGCGCTCATGCCCATCGACAGGGTGTCGAGTGCCAGGCCTTGAGCCCTCAAAGCCTCAAACAGGTCACCGGCCCGTTTGAACACTTCGCAGGCGGCGGCAAAATCGGGCGCGGGTTCGGGAATGCACATGATGCCCCGCAATTGCAGCCGCGGCAGCTTGGCCACTGCCTGGGCCAGCGCCAAAGCATCAGCAGGTGCAACCCCGGATTTGGTGGCGCCGCCATCGACGTTGACCTGGATGCAGACTTGCAGCGGCGCCAGGTCGGCCGGGCGCTGCTCGCTCAGGCGCTCGGCAACCTTGAGCCGATCCACCGTGTGCACCCAGTCAAAATGCCCAGCCACGAGCCGGGTCTTGTTGCTCTGGATCGGGCCTATGCAGTGCCACTCAAGCGGCAGATGGCGCAGCCCGGTGATTTTCTCCACTGCTTCCTGAATGTAGTTTTCACCAAACAGGGTTTGCCCGGCAGCAAAAGCGGCTTGCACGGCATCGGTATCAAAGGTTTTGGAAACTGCCAACAGCTTGACTGCCGCGGGCGCCCGACCCGCCGCCAGGCAGGCGTCGTGAATGCGCTGTTGAACAGCGCTGAGTTGTGTTGAAATCTTGGTCATAATTGACAAGCGTAACAAACAAAAGGGAATTCTGTGGACATTACCCAATTGCTGGCTTTCAGCGTCAAAAACAAGGCTTCTGATTTGCATTTGTCGGCTGGTTTGCCACCCATGATCCGGGTCAATGGCGATGTGCGGCGCATCAATGTGGAACCGCTTGACAACAAGCAGGTTCACGCCATGGTGTACGACATCATGAACGATGCGCAGCGCAAAAAATACGAAGAATTTCTTGAAATTGACTTTTCTTTCGAAATTGAAAGCCTGGCGCGCTTTCGGGTCAACGCGTTCAACCAGAACCGGGGCGCTGGTGCGGTGTTCCGGACCATTCCCAGCAAGATTCTGACGCTCGAACAGCTCAACTGCCCCAAGATATTTGGCGAATTGGCGCTCAAACCGCGGGGCATGGTGCTGGTGACCGGCCCCACGGGCTCGGGCAAATCCACCACCCTGGCAGCCATGGTGAACTACCTCAATGAGACCGAGTTTGGCCACATCCTGACGGTGGAAGACCCGATCGAGTTTGTGCACGAGTCCAAAAAGTGCCTGGTCAACCAGCGTGAGGTCGGGCCGCACACGCAAAGCTTTGCCGCCGCCCTGCGCTCTGCCCTGCGGGAAGACCCGGACTGTATTCTGGTGGGCGAAATGCGTGACCTCGAGACCATCCGCCTGGCCATGACGGCCGCCGAAACCGGGCACCTGGTGTTTGGCACGTTGCACACCTCCAGCGCGGCCAAAACCATCGACCGGATCATTGACGTGTTTCCCGCTGCCGAAAAGGAGATGATCCGCGCCATGCTCAGCGAATCGTTGCAGGCGGTGATTTCGCAGACGCTGTGCAAAACCAAAGACGGCCAGGGCCGGGTGGCCGCGCACGAGATCATGCTGGGCACCAGCGCGATTCGCAACCTGATCCGGGAGGCCAAGGTGGCGCAGATGTATTCAAGCATCCAGACGGGCAACAGCCTGGGCATGCAAACCCTGGATCAAAATCTGACCGACCTGGTGCGCCGCAATATCGTCAGCCCGGCCGAGGCCCGCTCCAAGGCCAAGATTCCCGAAAACTTCCCAGGGTGAACATATGGAACGCGATCAAGCAAATACTTTCATCAACGACCTGCTCAAACTGATGACCAGTCGCAACGGCAGCGACTTGTTCATCACCGCTGATTTCCCGCCTGCGATCAAGGTCGACGGCAAGATCACCAGGGTGTCTCCCCAGCCCCTGAACGAGGGCCATACGCTGGCGCTGACGCGGTCTGTCATGAACGACAAACAGGTGGCTGAGTTCGAACGCACCAAAGAGTGCAACTTTGCCATTGCGCCGCCCGGTCTGGGGCGTTTTCGGGTCAACGCTTTTTTGCAACAGGGCAAAGTGGGCATGGTGCTGCGGACCATTCCCATGACCCTGCCCAGCATTGAGAGCCTGAATTTGCCGCCCATCCTGAAAGACATCGTCAACACCAAGCGCGGCTTGTGCATCATGGTGGGCGCCACCGGTTGCGGCAAATCCACCACGCTGGCGGCGATGGTGGACTGGCGCAACGAAACCACGTTTGGCCACATCATCACGGTCGAAGACCCGATCGAGTTTGTTCACCCCCACAAAAATTGTGTGGTGACCCAGCGTGAGGTCGGCATCGACACCGACACCTGGGAAGCAGCCCTCAAAAATACCTTGCGTCAGGCCCCGGATGTGATTCTGATGGGGGAAATCCGCGACCGCGAGACCATGGAGCACGCCGTGGCCTTTGCCGAAACCGGCCACCTGTGCCTGGCCACGTTGCATGCCAACAGCGCCAACCAGGCGCTCGACCGGATCATCAACTTTTTCCCGGAAGAGCGGCGCGCGCAACTCCTGATGGACTTGTCGCTCAACCTCAAGTCCCTGGTGTCGCAACGCCTGATCCCCAAGCAAAACAGCAAGGGCCGTCTGGCGGTGGTCGAGATTATGCTCAACTCGCCGCTGATTTCCGATCTGATCTTCAAGGGCGAGGTGACCGGGATCAAGGAGGTTATGAAAAACAGCCGCAATATCGGCATGCAGACGTTTGACCAGGCGCTGTTTGACGCCTACGAAAGCAACCAGATCACCTACGAAGATGCCCTGCGCAATGCCGATTCGGTCAACGATCTGCGGTTGCAAATCAAACTCAACAGCCAGCGCGGCAAAAACCAGAATTTGGGCGCCGGCACTGAATTTATGGCGATCGTTTAGGCAAACGGGCGGTTATGAAAATCATGAATCCGAGAACTTACGAAGCCACACCCGCGCGGCGCGTCGCCTTTTTGGGATTGGGCGTGATGGGCCACCCCATGGCGGGGCACCTGGCAGGCGCCGGTCACCAGGTCACGGTGTACAACCGGACAGCGGCGAAAGCGTTGGCCTGGTGCCAGGAATACCAGGGTGATGCTGGCAGCAGCGGCACCGTCAATCACGCGCCCACCCCATGCCTGGCGGCACATGGCGCTGATCTGGTGTTTTGCTGTGTTGGCAACGACGATGACCTGCGCAGCGTGGCACTGGGCGGCGAAGGCGCCTTTGTCGGCATGAAACCCGGTGCCGTGTTTGTGGATCACACCACGGCGTCGGCCAATGTGGCGCGCGAGCTGTACGCGGCGGCAAAAACCCAGGGGCTCCATTTTGTCGATGCGCCGGTGTCTGGCGGCCAGGCGGGCGCCCAGAACGGCGCGCTCACGGTGATGTGCGGTGGCGACCTTGCAGCGTTTGAGACCGCCCAACCGGTGGCCATGGTGTTTTCCAGGGCCTGCACTTACCTGGGTGAGAGCGGCGCCGGGCAACTGGCAAAAATGGTCAATCAAATTTCCATTGCCGGCCTGGTGCAAGGCCTGGCAGAAGCGATTGCCTTTGGTCAAAAAGCGGGCCTGGACATGAATCTGGTGCTCGACGTGATTGGCAAAGGCGCGGCGCAAAGCTGGCAGCTCGACAACCGTGGCAAAACCATGGTGGCCGATAAATTTGACTTTGGTTTTGCCGTGGACTGGATGCGCAAAGATTTGGGGCTGGTGCTCGACGAAGCCCGTCGCAATGGCGCCAGCTTGCCGGCCACCGCCCTGGTTGACCAGTTTTATGCCGACGTGCAAAAGATGGGCGGTCGGCGCTGGGACACCTCCAGCCTGATCAAGCGGTTGCGTTAAGGACTGCTTTTTGGCGGCGGCGCTGGTGGCGGCGACAGGGCGCGCAGTTCTTCTTCGCTGATGATCTCGAACACACGCACCACCTTTTGCACGCCGCTGATGCTGCGGGCAATTTCCGAGGCTCGCTCGGCTTCGCGCTGGGTGACGCGCCCCATCAGATAAACGATGCCGCGCTCGGTGACGACCTTGAAAGCGTTGACGTTCAGGTCTTTGGCATCCAGCAGGGCCGCCTTGACGCGGCCGGTAAGCCAGGTGTCGTTGGAGCGCTGCGACAGTGAGGTATTGCCCATCACCGCCAGCTCATTTACCACCGATTGCACGCTTTCTACACTTGCGGCGATCTGCTCCACCATTTGGCTGTCTTGCGGGTTGGGCACTTCACCGGTCAGCAAGACACGGCGGTTGTAACTGGTGACATTGACATGGGTACGGTTACCCAGTTTTTCACTGACACGGCTGCTGGTGCGCAGTTCAATGTTCTGGTCATCGAGCTGGGCGCCCGAAGTGCGCCGATCAACGACCACCATCGTGCCGACCACAGCCCCGCCCACAATGATCGGAAAACAGGCAGTCAGTGAAGTAACCAGGGTCAGGCTGACAAGCATCAGGCCAAGGAGTTTTTGGTGTGCAAAGGTCATGGTGGGCTTTCCTATTCGCCAAGTAACAGGGTATCGACCGCATCGCACAGGCAATGCAGCGTGAGCAGGTGAACTTCCTGGATGCGCGCGGTGCGCTCGTGGGGCACACAAATATGCACATCGGTGTCGCGCAGCGCTTGCGCCATCTTGCCGCCACCGCGCCCGCTCAGGCCGATGACGATCATCTCGCGCGCGTGCGCCGCCTCGATGGCAGCCAGCACATTGGCCGAGTTGCCGCTGGTGGTGATGGCCAGCAGCACATCGCCGGGTTGCCCCAGCGCCCGCACCTGGCGCGAAAAAACATGGGTGAAATCATAGTCATTGGCAATGGCCGTCAGGATCGAACTGTCGGTGGTCAGCGCAATAGCGGCCAACTCGGGCCGTTCACGCTCGAAGCGTCCGACAAATTCAGCTGAAAAATGCTGGGCGTCGGCAGCAGAACCACCGTTGCCACAGCTCAGCACCTTGCCGCCGCTGGTCACGCACGCCAGCAGCGCCTGCACCGCGTCGGCGATCGGTTGGCTCAACAAGGGCGCAGCCTGGTATTTCAGATCGGCACTGTCAATGAAATGTTGTTGAATTCGTTGTTGCAGCATGGCCGCAATGATACCCGCGCCAAACGGCTGAGCTGCTGCGCAGGGCGCCAGTCAACCCCAGCTTTGCAAAGCCTTACATTTCCCCGGCCTCAAACGCACCGGCCAGCCACTCAATGTGGCCCGCCTGAACCGTCACCACATCAAAACGGCAGGGCGGCAACGCACTCAGGCGCATCAGGTAGTAACGTGCGGCAAACACAATGCGCTTTTGCTTGATCCAGCTGACGCTGGCAGCGGCGCCGCCATGGCTGCTTGAGGCGCGGCGGCGCACCTCGACAAAGACACAGGTGCCGTCAGCGGCGCGCATGATCAGGTCAATTTCACCACCACCCCGCCCCGGGGTTCGATAATTGCGATCCAACAGGCGCAGACCGGCGCGCTGCAAATGCGCCAGCGCCTGGTCTTCGGCCTGGTCACCCAATTGTTTGGTGGTGGGCGGCCGAAGCTGCGCCGCTGCCGACCCCGTTTTGAACAGAGGAATACCCATTGACTTCAAGCTCCTTGACTCCTGTGAGCGCCAGCTACGCCCAGGCCCTGTTGGCTGCGCAACACGCTTGTGGCCAGCAAAATTACCCGCGCGGTGCCTTGTATGTGGTGGCCACGCCGATTGGCAACCTGGCCGATATTAGCCTGCGCGCCCTGCATGTGCTGCAACTGGCCGACCTGATTGCCTGTGAGGACACCCGCCACACACAGGCATTGTTGCGCGCCTATGGCATCGACAAGCCCCCAGCGCAGCTGCTGGCGCTGCACCAGCACAACGAGGCGCAGGCAGCGCAACTGGTGCTGGAGCGGCTGCGCCAGGGCCTGCGCGTGGCCTATGTGAGTGATGCCGGCACCCCGGCCATCAGCGACCCCGGCGCGCGCCTGGTGGCCGACGCGCGTCAGGCCGGCTTGCCGGTGCTGCCGCTGCCGGGTGCCAGCAGCATCACAACGGTGCTGAGCGTGGCCGGCCTGACTCTGGATGCGCAGCACCCGGACGGCTTCGTTTTTGCCGGATTTTTGCCCAGCAAGAGCGGCGAGCGCAACACGGCAGTGCAAGCGCTGGCGGGTGAGACGCGCGCGGTGGTGCTGTTGGAAGCCCCGCACCGCATTGAAGCGCTGGCTGCGTCCCTGGCCATTCTGGGAGCGCGGGCGCTGACGGTGGGACGTGAACTGACCAAGCAGTTCGAAGAAATTGCCACGCTGGCGGCCCAGGATTTTCCGGCCTGGCTGGCGCAAGACGGCAACCGCCTGCGCGGTGAATTTGCGCTGGTGCTGCACCCAGCCCCGGCAACGGCAGCCAGTGGCCCCGACACCCGCGTGCTGGCCCTGCTGCTGGCCGAACTGCCCCTCAAGACTGCCGTCAAGCTGGCGGCGGAAATCACCGGTGAGCCGCGCAATGCGCTCTATGAATTGGCCCTGAGCTTGAAGGGCAAGGCCGCTTGATTCAGTTGGAGCGCTGTATGAGGTGCCTTCGCTACGGAGGTTGACCACGCATTGACCCGAAGGACCCTCAGACTTCCAGGTTGGGGGCTATTGTCGGAGGGCTCCCGCTTTCTTGGCTCGGTGACTCCTGCAGACACTTATGCAGAGCTGTACATAAGGGTCTTTAGTCTTTGAGCCGAAGAACGCCGCAAAGCGAACTCTCATGCGGGTTCCAGCACTGCCGGTGAAAACACTCTTCATAACTGAGTCCTCTGCATAAAGACCCATACTCGCCGTTCACCGTGACCGCGTCAAACCCGGCGGAAATTCGAAAGCTGACTTTGGATTTCGCCGTAACCGGCCGTTCGCCACCGATGCCAGAAACGCGGTAGCAGTCAGACAAGGACGACGATCACATTTTCCGGTTGGCCGTCAACAGCACAGTGGAAGGAATCTGCCACCAGTGCCCGCTGCAGGGTAGTACATTGGTCGCCCGCCACTTCCTCAAACACCCCGTCGAACGCGCAAACATGGAAGTGCACATGCCCGTTGAGGCTGGAGCCGAAGCGGTGGATGAAGGCGATTGCGCTAATGTGCAGGGTTGCCCTATTCGCACTGGCCGCACCCGGGCTGCGG
>NZ_JAABQC010000101.1 GCF_011391645.1 Rhodoferax sp.
TACAACCAGCTGCCATTCTTGCCGAGTTGCAAGCCCAGGCGCAGCGTCTGGACCAGCCTGGCCGGACTGCTGACCGCCCAGAACAACAGCGCCGCCAGGGCACCCGAAGCGCCTTGCGCCTTGACAAAAAAGGTGTTCTCGGCCTCCTGTTTTTCATAGCCCTCCATGGCCTGCACGGGGCGGTCCGGCGGGTTGATGGAGGCCGTGAACAAGGTGTGACCCAGCGCGCGCAGGCCTTGCACCTCGCGCAAAATAAAGGTGTGAGAAATGGCGGGGTAACGGCTGACCAGATAGGCCATGGCGGGCGGATGGGAGGGCATGATGGTGGGCGGTAAGACGCTATGGACTTGAAAAATTGGCAGGCTCAGTGCAGCGCGCGGGCCGGCACGCCGCCCACGATCTGTGCTGCGGCCACCGGCTTGGTGACCACGGCATTGGCGCCAACCACGGCATTGGCGCCAACGCTGGCACCTTTGAGCAGCGCGGCCCCCCGACCGATCCAGGCGCTGGCGCCAATGTCGATGGGCGCGCTGACATGGCCCGAGTGGCGAATGGACTCCTGACCCAGCGCGTGGTTGGCATCGCGGATGCTGGCGTATTCGCCCACCATGCAACCGTCGCCCAAGGTGACCCGCTCGAAAGCCACAATGTGCACCCCGCGCGACAGCACCACGTTGTCACCGATCGTGATCGCGCCAGCACCCTGGGTTTCCAGGTAAACGCCGGGGTAAATCAGGGCGTTGCGACCCAGCCGGATGTTGCGTGTGCCGTGTAACTCAAGGCGCCCCAGGATGACGTTGGAGGCGTCGATACGGTGGCCGCACGCCTCTTGCAGGCAGGACAGGCTCCACAGGCGCAGCGCTCGGTCGAAAACGACACGCTGGCACCAGGCCAGGGGCGCCAGCAGCAGGCTCAGCAGGGCTTTCATTTCTTGTAATCCACCAGGGCAAGCTCCGCCTGCCGGGCTTGAGCCTGGCGCCACTTGAGTTGCCCGAACAGGGCCGGAATTTTTTGGAAATGGGCGTGCAACGCGTAGCACGCGCACAAGCCCCATTGGCCTGGCGCCTTCCACTGGCAGCGCCGGACGGTGCGCGCCACAAACAGCAGTGCCAGCGCAACCATGGCCAGGGCCAGGTGCGGGCTCAGCCAAAGTGCGGCTATCCAGATGAATGGTGCCAGGATGAACACCACCGCATGGCGAAAATCACGCCGGGCTTCGTGCTGCCAGAGCACGTCGCCACGAAGTTTCATGCGCTGCGCCACTTCGGCATAGGCGATACCCGAGCGGTAAGCCCGCAACCAGTAAGCGCGAAAGGTGGTCACTGCCAGATCATGCAGGGTCATGGGCACATCGATGTGTTCAATTTCCCACTGCGCAGCGCGCAAACGGGCACACATTTCGGGCTCTTCACCGGCGTTCAGGGTCGGATCAAAGCCGTTCACGTCGGCCAGCGCGGCGCGGCGCACCAGCACGTCGCCACCAAAATAGAGCGTGCGCCCGGTGGGGTAAACCCAGTCCAGGTCGAGCACCCGGGTGTAGAGCGATTGCTCAGGCCTGGATTCACGCCGGTGCCCCCAGGCCGCGCAGAGCTTGGGCTCGTTCAGCGTGGCCAAGGCATGGGACACAAAGTCGGGATGGAGTTGGGTGTCGCCATCCAAAAACAAAATGAACTCGCCGCGTGCCGCTTGCCAACCCAGGTTGCGCGCCTTGGCCGCGTTGGGCTTGGCATCCGCCACCACCAGGGTCGTGGCGCCCAAAGCCCGGGCGCGGGCCACGCTGCCATCGGTCGAGCGCGAGTCCACATAAATCAGCTCGTACGTGATTTGGCCCCAGTGGGCCTGCACCACCGAATCCAGGCAGCGCAGCAGGCGTTCGCCTTCGTTGCGGCCAATCACCACCACCGAGACCAGTGTCAGAGCCAGCTGGTCTGGTGCAGAAGAATTGGGCCCGGATGCCTGGATATTCATTGGGCAGGCATGCTTGAGTGCTGCGGGCCGAATCACTGGTTGCCCAGTGTGTTCGCGGTCAGGCCGAACGTGAGGACCGAAATGGCTGGCGAGAGCTGGCGCATGACGTAGCCCAGGTCGGCCAGATTGCTGGTTGGCACAAACACCACGTCACCATCTTCCAGCGCAAAGTTGACCTTGCGGCTGACGTCCACCAGGTCTCTGAAGTCAATGATCTCGACACGGCCCGCACCAGCGCGGTAAATGCCGATTTTTTCGGGAGCGGCATTTTCAGTGGGCCCCCCCGACTGCGCCAGCGCATCGAGTACCGTCATGCGTGGAGTCAGGCGGTAGGCGCCCGGCTTGAGCACCGAGCCCATCACATAGACCGAGGTGTCTGACGAGTCGGGAATATAGACAATGTCGCCCTTTTTCATGCGCACGTTAAAGTCCGGATCGCCGCTCAGCAAGGCCTTGAGGTCAACCCAGATCAGCTTGTCGCGCCCGCGCATGATGGCGCATCGGGTCAGGGTGGCCTGTTTGTCCAGAATGGGCATGGCCCCGGCGCTGGCCAGCACTTCGGCGAGCGTGGGTGAATTGGCAAATTTCTGAATCCCGGCGCGCTCCACCCGACCCAGAACCGTGATCTGGTTGGAGGTGTATTCCTGCACCGCCAGGGTAGCGGCGGGCGCGCTGAAATATTGGCGCAGACCCTGATTGATGAGCGCCAGGGCATCCTCACGGGTCAGGTCATTGAGCGCGACATCACCCATGATCGGAATGGTGATCTTGCCGTCTGGCCCCACAGTGTGCACACCACTCACCTCAGCCCGGCCAAACACGTCGAGCTTGAGCACGTCGCCACTGCCGATCTTGTAGACCGGGTTAACCAGTTCTTCGAGCAGGGCCAGGTCTTCCTTGGACAACAACTTGGTCGCAGCCGCTTTTTCGACGGGCTTGAAACTGGGGTTTTGATCGTTCTGGCCCGCCTCCAGACGTGGCCAGCCGGCCGAACTGGCACAACCGGCCAAAAGGCCCAGCACACAAAGCAAAAGCGCCCCTGAAGACGCTTTATAAAGGAATCGTGATTTCATGGGCCAGAATATTAATGACCCCACAAAAAACAGCATGACAGAAGTGTGAACTCAAAGCTTCGGGGACGCCCGAGCCCGACTTCTGAAAGACTCAGCGCACGATCAAGGCAGGCACCTTGCAGCTGGCCAGCACGGTGGTCGCGACCGAGCCGACCATCAGGTTGACCAGGGCACTGTGGCCGTGTGAGCCCATCACCACGAGGTCAAATTTTTCAGTATCTGCCAGCTTGGCGATCAGCTCGCCCGCGTTACCGGTCTTCCAGATGCCTTTGGCCTTGACGCCGTGACGCTCCAGGAATTTATGGACGGGACTCAAGATGCGCTGGCCCTCATCAGCATAATATTTGGTGACCAGTTCCTTGCCCAAGGCACTGCGCGCCTGAGCTGGCAGCATCAGGTGGACGGTGAAGGCGGTGTATTCGTTTTTAGGCGAAAACAACTCGTGCGCAGCCAGATAGGCCAGCATCTTTTTGGTGTACGGGCTGCCGTCGACAGCGAGAAGAATCTTCATGCGGGAACTCCTTAAGCGGGGCACCAGTTTACCCAAGCGGTGAGGCTTTGTGTTGAATCCTGTCAAGAAAGAAGATCATGGAGAATGAGGCGGGGGCCGCCCCATTCACTGACTCAGGCTTTCAGGCGCTGCTCCAGCGTGGCTTTGGTCTCGATCAGTTCCTTGGGCAGATGGTAGGACAACTGCTCGAAATGGGCGGCGTGCAGTTTGAACTCCTCGGTCCAGGAAGCCTTGTCGATGCTGGTGACAGTGTCGAATTGCTCCATGCTGAAGGGCAGGCCGGTCCAGGTGAGCTCATCAAACAGGGGGGCGATGCCAAACATGGTCTCAACGCCCTGTGCCTTGCCCTCGAGGCGGTCAATCATCCACTTGAGCACGCGCATGTTGTCACCGTAACCAGGCCAGACAAATTTGCCGGCCTCGTTCTTGCGGAACCAGTTGACGCAGAAGATCTTGGGCAGGGTATGGCCGTGCTCTTCGAGCTTGTGCTCCATGTCGAGCCAATGCTGAAAGTAGTCGCTCATGTTGTAGCCACAGAACGGCAGCATGGCAAACGGATCACGGCGAACCACCCCCATCTGGCCAGCAGCCGCTGCGGTGGTCTCGGAACCCATGGTGGCCGCCATGTAGACGCCTTCCATCCAGTTGCGGGCTTCGGTGACCAGCGGCACCGTGGTGGAGCGCCGGCCGCCAAAGATGAAGGCATCAATGGCCACGCCCGCCGGGTTGTCCCACTCGGCGTCGAGCGCGGGATTGTTGCCCGCCGCCACGGTGAAGCGCGAGTTGGGGTGGGCCGCCTTGGCGCCGGTGGCTTTGGCGATCTCGGGGGTCCAGTCCTTGCCCTGCCAGTCAATCAGATGCGCGGGCAGGCCGCCACCGTCTTGCTCCATGCCTTCCCACCACACATCGCCGTCATCGGTCAGCGCAACATTGGTGAAGATCACGTTTTTGTCGAGACTGGCCATGCAGTTGGGGTTGGTGTGGAAATTGGTGCCCGGTGCCACACCAAAATAACCCGCCTCGGGGTTGATGGCGTACATCTTGCCGTCAGCGTGCGGCTTGATCCAGGCAATGTCGTCGCCAATGGTGGTCACCTTCCAGCCTTCAAAACCCGCGGGCGGCACCAGCATGGAGAAATTGGTCTTGCCGCAGGCGCTGGGGAAGGCGGCGGCCACATGGTATTTTTTGCCTTGCGGATTGGTCACACCCAAAATCAGCATGTGCTCGGCCAACCAGCCCTGGTCGCGGCCCATGTTGGAGGCAATGCGCAGCGCAAAACACTTTTTGCCGAGCAAGGCGTTGCCGCCGTAGCCCGAGCCGTAAGACCAGATTTCGCGGGTTTCAGGGAAGTGAACAATGTACTTGGTCGTGTTGCAGGGCCATGGCACATCAGGCTGACCTGCCGCCAGCGGTGCGCCCACGGTGTGCATGCAAGGCACAAACGCACCGTCGGCGCCGAGCACGTCATACACCGCCTTGCCCATGCGCGTCATGATTTTCTGGTTGACCGCCACATAGGGGCTGTCGGTGAGTTCGATGCCAATGTGGGAAATGTGCGAGCCCAGCGGGCCCATGCTGAACGGCACCACATACATGGTGCGGCCCTTCATGCAGCCGTCAAACAGCGGCTGCAGGGTGGCGCGCATCTCGGAGGGGGCCATCCAGTTGTTGGTGGGGCCGGCGTTTTCCTTGTGCTCGGAGCAGATGTAGGTGCGGTCTTCCACGCGCGCCACGTCAGTCGGATCGGAGCAGGCCAGAAAACTGTTGGGCCGCTTGGCGGGATTCAGTTTTTTGAAGGTGCCTGCATCAATCAGCTGCTGGCACAGGCGGGCGTACTCTTCATCGGAGCCATCACACCAGTAAATGCTGTCGGGCTTGGTGAGCGCGGCCATTTCGGCGACCCAGGCGATCAGTTTGGCGTTTTTGACATGGCTTGGCGCGTTGATATTCAGATTTGACATGGCGAACAGGTCCTCTCGATGTTTTAAAAAAATTCAGCGTTTTCGGCTTTTCCGGCACAACCAACCGAAAAAGGTAATTTTAGGGAAAGCCGCCATCAGTTACCTGACGGTTACATCAATAGTTGCAAGGTTATTGTTTCAAATCAGGAAAACCGGCCCTGAAGGCCATCAGGCCGAGGCGCGGCCCGAAGGCATCAATGCACCAGTTGCGCCTGCAGACCGGCCTGCTGCAGCGCCGCCAGCACCTCGGTGATGTGCTGCGGGCCACGGGTCTGAATGACCAGTTCGATCTCGACGTTTTGCGCTGCCAGCGTGGTGAAAGCCCGCTGGTGATGCACCTCGTTGATGTTGGCACCGGCATTGGCCACGGTGGCGGTGATCAGCGCCAGCGTGCCGGGCACGTCGCGCGCGCTCACCTTCAGGCGCGCCAGGCGGCCGGCGCGAACCATGCCGCGCTCGATGATGGCTGCCAGCAGCAGCGGGTCGATATTGCCGCCACACAGCACCACGCCCACCTTTTTGCCCCGGAACCGTTCAGGGTATTTCAGCAAAGCGGCCAACCCGGCGGCACCGGCGCCTTCGACCAGCGTCTTCTCGACCTCAAGCAGCATCACAATGGCCTGCTCGATGTCGCCCTCGTCGACCAGCACAATGTCGTTCACTTTGTCGCGAATGATGGCTTGCGGCAGCAGGCCGGGCGTGCCCACCGCAATGCCTTCGGCAATGCTGCTGTTGCCTTGCGGCAGGTGTGTGCCCTTGATGGCGTTGAACATGCCCGGAAAACGCGAGGCCTGCACGCCGATGATTTCAATACCGGGCTTGATGACCTTGGCTGCGCTGGCCATGCCGGCAATCAGGCCGCCGCCGCCAATCGCCACCACCAGCGTGTCGAGCTCGGGCACGTCGTCAAGCATCTCCAGCGCCACCGTGCCCTGGCCGGCCACGATGTCGGGGTCGTCATACGGGTGCACAAAGACCAGGTGTTGCTGTTCGGCCAGTTGCAGTGCGTGACCGCGCGCCTCATCGAGCGTGTCGCCGTGCAGCACAATTTCGGCGCCAAACCCGCGCGTGCGCTCGATCTTGACGCCCGGCGTAAAACGCGGCATCACAATCACCGCGCGAATCCCCAGGCGCTGCGCATGGTAGGCCACGCCCTGCGCGTGGTTGCCCGCGCTCATGGCAATCACGCCGCGGGCGCGCTCCCCGGCGTCGAGTTGCGACAGCTTGTTGCAGGCGCCGCGCTCCTTGAATGATGCCGTGAACTGCAGGTTCTCAAACTTCAGAAACACCTGCGCACCGGTGATGTCCGAGAGGGTTTTGGAGGCCACGCAAGGTGTGCGCAGCAGATGACCCTGCAGGCGCTGGGCGGCGGCTTGAATGTGGGTGAGTTCAATCATGGCCGCATTGTGCACGTCTTGCGCCGCCTTATCTGACGCGCGTGCCGAGCCACGCCGCCCCCACAATCAGCACGCCCGCCAGCGCCACCGGCCAGGTCAAGGCGCGGCCGCTGACCCACAGCAGCAGCGATGTGGACAGCAGCGGCGTCAGGTAGCTCAACAGGCCGATGTGGCGCGCGTCGCCGAGCTTGAGCGCCTTGTCCCACAAAAAGAAGGAGCCGCCCAGCGGCCCCAGTCCCATCAGGCCAATCAGCGCCCAGTCGCGCAGACTCAAGCTCACGCCGGGCTCCATCAAGGCATGGCACAGCAAGGCCAGCAGGCCCGAGATCCAGGCAAACGTGCCAATGGCGGCGGTGTCGAAATGCGGCACCCGCCGCGTCAGCAGTGAGTAGGTGGACCAGATGAAGGCCGCAACAGCGGCGGCCAGATAACCCAGGAGCCACTCGCCTTGAAGCCCGCCAGGCCTCTGGGCGTCCTCGTCGACGCCGGCAAGAATCACGATGACGGCACCGGCAAAACCAATCAGCCCGGCCAGAATATGCTGCCAGCGCATGACCAGCCCGGGCAGCAGCACCGGCGCCAGCACCACGATCAGCAGCGGCCACAGGTAATTGACCAGGTTGGCCTGCACAGGCGGCGCATTCTGCAGGCCGACAAAGAGCAGAAAGTGGTAGCCAAACAGGCCATAGATACCGAGCGCCAGGGTGGGCAGCGGCACCCGCCACGCCGCCAGCTTGAAGCCAGACAGCGGCAGCGCAATCAGCCCGCCAATCAGCAGCGACAGGCCGGTGAGCAGAAACGGCGGCACATGACTCAAGGCCACCCCGAGGCTGGCCAGGCTGCCCCACATGGCAATCGCGGCAAGCGCCAGCAGGTTGGCGCGCGCGTGAGGAAGGTGCTTCAAGGGCGCTGGTCGGTCGATGGCTTTTGCCACAGGTTGATGCCGCCCTCGACCGCGTGCTGGTCAATCGCCTTGAGCTCGTCCGCGCTGAAGTCCAGGTGCTTGAGCGCCCCGGCCAGCTCGGTGATTTGTGCGGCAGAACTGGCACCAATCAGGGCGCTGGTGACACGGGCATCGCGCAGCACCCAGGCGATGGCCATTTGCGCCAGGCTTTGGCCGCGGGCTTGCGCCATGTCGTTCAAGGCGCGCACATGCCTGAGGTTGGCATCGCTCAAAAAGTCGGGCTTGAAGGAGCCGCCGCCCGCCCGGTTGATGCGTGCATCCTGCGGAATGCCGTTGAGGTATTTATCGGTCAGCAGGCCCTGCGCCAGCGCGCTGAAGGCAATGCAGCCCATGCCGGTGTCAGCGAGCGCATCCAGCAATTCGTCCTCGACCCAGCGGTTCATCAGGCTGTAGGACGGTTGGTGAATGAGCGGGCGCACGCCCATGCTGTTGAGCAAAGCGGCGGCTTCGCGCGTTTTGTTGGCCGAATAGCTGCTGATGCCCACATACAGGGCCTTGCCCTGCTGCACCGCGCTGGCCAAAGCGCCCATGGTTTCCTCGAGCGGCGTGTCGGGATCAAAACGGTGCGAATAAAAGATGTCGACATACTCCAGCCCCATGCGCTGCAGGCTTTGGTCGAGGCTGGCCAGCACATATTTGCGCGAGCCGCCGCCCGAGCCGTAGGGGCCGGGCCACATGTCCCAGCCGGCTTTGCTGGAAATGATGAGCTGATCGCGGTAGGGCTTGAAGTCGCGCTTCAGGTGCGCGCCAAAATTGGTCTCGGCGCTGCCGTAGGGCGGCCCGTAGTTGTTGGCCAGGTCAAAGTGCGTGATGCCGAGGTCGAACGCGGTGCGCAGCATTTCGCGCTGACTGGCCAGCGGTGTGGCATCGCCAAAGTTGTGCCACAGGCCAAGGGAAATGGCGGGCAGCTTGAGACCGCTTTTGCCACAAAAACGGTAAGGCATGGCGTTGTAACGCGCAGGACTGGCTTGGTAGGTCATGGGGGCGATGGTGATGGGCAGACCGGCATGCTAGCACCTGCACCGTCACGCCAGGGCAGCCTCCCGTTTGATGAGGTCGGCGGCTTTTTCGGCAATCATGATCACCGGCGCATTGGTGTTGCCGCTCACAATGCTCGGCATGATGGAGGCATCGACCACGCGCAAACCCTGCAGGCCATACACACGCAACTCGGCATCGACCACATCCATCTCACCCGGCCCCATGCGGCAGCTGCCTGCCGGGTGGTAAATGGTGTCGGCCAGGTTGCGGATGGCCTGCTCGATCTCGGCATCGGTTTGCGCCATGGCGGTGGCGGCCAGCTCGCGCCCGCCGAATTGGGCCAGCGCCGGCTGCTGCAGGATGTTGCGCATCGCCTTGAAGCCACGCACCATGCGCGCCATGTCGTCTGGCTCATTCAAAAAAGCCGGATCCACCAGCGGCGCCGCTGTGGCATCCTTGCTGGCCAGGCGCACGCTGCCGCGGCTGAGCGGTCGCAACAGGCACACATGGCAGGAAAACCCGTGGCCGAACGTGGTGGTGCGGCCATGGTTGATGAGCTTGCCGATCACAAAATGCAGTTGCAGGTCGGGCAGCGCCTCTGCCGGATCGCTCTTGATGAAGCCGCCAGCTTCGGCAAAATTGGTGGTCAGCATGCCGCTGCGCGACTTGCGCCACTCAAAAAGTCCCTTGAGCACGCGCAAAGCGCCTCCCGGCGAGATGCCAAACAAATCCTTGCCCCGGGGCGCATCGACCACCTGGACCATGTCGATATGGTCATGCAAATGCTGGCCC
>NZ_JAABQC010000102.1 GCF_011391645.1 Rhodoferax sp.
GCCCCGGCAAGGGAGCCGCCCCATGAGCGCCATTCTCGACAACCTGGTCAACCAGCCCTACAAGCATGGCTTTGTCACCGACATCGAATCTGACGTGGCGGCCAAGGGTCTGAATGAAGACACCATCCGACTGATATCAAGCAAGAAAAATGAGCCCGAGTGGCTGCTTGACTTTCGCCTCAAGGCGTATCGCCACTGGCTGACCATGACAGAACCCGAGTGGGCCAATGTCAAGTACCCCAAGATCGATTTCCAGGCCATCAGCTACTACGCGGCGCCCAAGCCCAAGGCCAAACTCAAGAGCATGGACGAGGTCGACCCCGAGTTGCTGCGCACCTTCGAGAAGCTTGGCGTGCCGATGCACGAGCGCGCGGCGCTAGCCGGCGTGGCGGTCGATGTGATTTTTGACAGTGTCTCGGTCACCACCACTTACAAGGCCAAGCTGGCCGAGGTCGGCATCATTTTTGGCTCGATCTCCGAGGCGGTGCAAAACCACCCCGAACTGGTCAAAAAATACCTCGGCACTGTGGTTCCGTCGGCCGACAACTATTACGCCGCGCTGAATTCGGCGGTGTTCACCGACGGCTCATTCTGCTTCATCCCCAAGGGCGTCAAGTGCCCGATGGACCTGTCCACCTACTTTCGCATCAACACCCAGGACACCGGCCAGTTCGAGCGCACGCTGATCGTGGCCGAAGAGGGCGCGTCGGTGTCGTACCTGGAAGGCTGCACCGCGCCGCAATTCGACACCAACCAGTTGCACGCCGCGGTGGTGGAACTGGTGGCGCTGGACAACGCCGACATCAAGTACTCCACGGTGCAAAACTGGTACGCGGGCGATGAAAACGGCGTGGGCGGCATCTACAACTTTGTCACCAAACGCGGCTTGTGCAAGGGCGTCAATTCGCGCATTTCGTGGACCCAGGTGGAGACCGGCTCGGCCATCACCTGGAAGTACCCGTCGTGCATTTTGCTGGGCGACAACTCGGTGGGCGAGTTTTACTCGGTGGCGGTGACCAACCACCACCAGCAGGCCGACACCGGCACCAAGATGATCCACATCGGCAAAAACACGCGCAGCACCATCGTCAGCAAGGGCATCTCGGCGGGTCAGTCGAGCAACAGCTACCGCGGCCTGGTCAAGGTGATGCCGGGGGCCACCAACGCACGCAATTATTCGCAATGCGACTCGATGCTGGTGGGCGCCAGGTGCAGCGCCAACACCTTTCCGTACATTCAGGTGCGCAACCCCAGCGCCCGCGGGGAGCACGAGGCGTCGACCTCCAAAATTGGCGAAGACCAGATGTTCTATTTTGCCCAGCGCGGCATTGGCGCCGAAGAAGCGGTGTCGATGATCATCAATGGTTTTTGCAAGGACGTGTTTCAACAATTGCCGATGGAGTTCGCGGTTGAAGCCACCAAATTACTCGGATTCAAACTGGAAGGGAGCGTCGGATGATGATTCAAAATAGCCCAACTTTGCTGGAGGTGCGCGGCCTGTGCGCCAGCATCAACGGCACCGAAATCCTCAAAGGCCTGGACTTCACGGTCAAGCGCGGCGAAGTGCATGCCATCATGGGCCCCAACGGCTCGGGCAAGAGCACGTTTGCCAAAGTGCTGGCGGGCCACACCGCCTACCAGGTGACGGGCGGCGAGGTGCTGTTTGAAGGCAAGAACCTGCTGGAACTGGCGCCAGAGCTACGCGCCCGTGCCGGCGTCTTTCTGGCCTTTCAGTACCCGATTGAAATCCCCGGTGTCGGCAACAGCCAGTTTTTGCGGCTGGCTTACAACACGGTGCAGGCGGAGCGCGGCAAGGACGAACTCGACCCGCTGGAGTTTGATGACCTGGTGCGCGAGAAGATGAAGCTATTGGAGATGAGCCCCGAGTTTCTGGAGCGCAGTGTCAACGAGGGTTTTTCTGGCGGCGAGAAAAAGCGCAACGAAATTCTGCAAATGGCGCTGCTGGAACCCAGCCTGGCCATTCTGGATGAGACCGATTCAGGCCTGGACATCGATGCGCTGCGTGTGGTGTCGCAAGGCGTCAATCACCTGGCCAACAAGGACAACGCGATTGTGCTGGTCACCCACTACCAGCGCCTGCTGAACTACATCGTGCCCGACTATGTGCATGTGATGAGCGGCGGGCGCATCATTCGCACCGGCGGCAAAGAGTTGGCGCTCGAACTTGAAGAGCGCGGTTACGACTGGATCGAGGCCGAAGCCGAGGCTGCGGGAGCCGTGGCATGAGCACCGCATTGGCCCCGGATGCTGACGTGCTAGACAGCCTGCTCGCCAGCCTGGCCTTGCCGCTGGGCAGCGCGGCCGGCACCCAGCCGGACTGGCTCAAACTCCTGCGCGCCCGGGCGCTGGAGCGCGCTCATGCACTCCAACTGCCGAGCACGCATGACGAGGCCTGGCGCTTTACCCCGCTGGCCAACTTTTCTCAGCAATCCTTTCAGCCGCTGCGCAAGCCGACCCAGCTTCAGCCGCGCGACATCGTGCACCTGCAGATAGCAGAGGCAAGCACGCGGCTGGTGTTTGTGGATGGTGTGCATGCGCCGCAACTCTCCAGCATCAGCCTTGACGCGGGTCTGGCGGTTGGCACACTGGCGTCCATGCTGGCCAAGCAGTCGAGCAGCCTTGAGTCACATTTGGGCCAGCACGTTGCCAGCCAGGACGCCTTGTTTGCAGCGCTCAACACCGCCTTTTTGCAGGATGCAGCTGTGCTCTTGGTCCCGCGTGACACGGCGCTGGCCGCGCCCGTGCATCTGCTTTTCATTTCAACGCAGCGTGATGTGGCCAGCCACCCGCGCCTGCTGCTGGTGGCGGGTGCCGCCAGCCAGCTGACGCTGATTGAGGACTACGTGGCCTTGCATGACGGCAGCTATTTCACCAATGCAGTGGCCGAAATCGTCCTTGAAGCCAACGCCCAGGCCACGCATGTGCGCCTGCAGCGCGAAAGCAAACAAGCCTTTCACATGGCCAGCTGCGCTGTGACGCTCGGCGCGGCCAGCCGCTACCACTCGGTCAGCGTTGCCCTGGGCGGGCAGACTTCAAGGCTTGACCTGAAAGTGATCCAGACCTTTGAGGGCTCGGAGTGCCTGCTTGACGGCCTCGCGCTGATCGACGGCGAGCAACTGGCTGACACCCATACCTTCATCGACCACGCCAAGCCGCACGGCACAAGCCGCCAGCTGCACAAATGCATTGTGGGCGGCACGGCGCACGCGGTGTTCAATGGCCAGGTGATGGTGCGCCCCGGTGCGCAAAAAACAGACTCGGCACAGTCCAGCCGCAACCTGCTGCTGTCAGGCAGGGCGCACGTTGATACCCAGCCGCAGCTTGAGATTTTTGCCGATGATGTGAAGTGCACGCACGGCGCCACCGTGGGCCAGCTCGACAGCGATGAGGTTTTTTACCTGCAAAGCCGGGGTTTGTCTGAAATGGTGGCGCGCAATCTTCTCACCTATGCCTTTGGCGCCGAAGTCATCAACCGCATTCCGGTCGCGTCATTGAGGCGCCAGCTTGAGCAGACCGTGCTGGAACAAACCACAGGCCAGCCATGAGCAACACGCCAACGCCCACATCCCCCACCACCTTTGACGCGCAAAGAATTCGCGCGGACTTCCCCATCCTGCGACTCACAGTGGCAGGCAAGCCGCTGGTCTACCTGGACAACGCCGCATCAAGCCAAATGCCGCAAGCTGTGATTGACCGGCTGGTGCGCTACCAGACCTTTGAACACGCCAACATTCACCGCGCGGTGCATTACCTGTCCGAGACGGCGACCGCCGCCTATGAGGCAGCACGCGTCACACTGCAGCGTTTCATCAACGCAGCTGAAGCGCGCGAGGTGATCTTTACCAGCGGCACCACCGAAGGCATCAACCTGGTGGCGCACGGATGGGGCCGCCAGAACATCAAGGCGGGTGACGAGATCATTTTGTCTGTGCTGGAGCACCACTCCAACATCGTGCCGTGGCAGATGCTGGCGGCTGAAAAAGGCGCCACGATCCGCGTGGTGCCGATGAACGATGCCGGTGAACTGAGGCTCGACGCGTATGAGGCGCTGTTCAATGATCGCACCCGGCTGGTGGGTGTGGGCCATGTCTCCAACGCGCTGGGCAGCATCCACCCGGTGAAACAGATGATTGCATTCGCCCACGCCCACGGTGTGCCGGTGCTGGTCGATGGCGCGCAGGCGGCGCCGCACTTGGCAGTGGACGTGCAGGACCTGGACTGCGATTTCTATGCATTCTCGGGCCACAAGCTGTGCGGACCGACCGGCATCGGCATTTTGTATGGCCGGGCTGCGCTGCTGGAAGCCATGCAGCCGTTCAAGGGCGGCGGCGACATGATCCATACCGTCACTTTTGAGAAAACCACCTACGCCCCGATCCCCAACAAGTTCGAGGCCGGCACGCCGCCGATTGCCGCCGCCATCGGACTGGCCGCCGCCGTGGACTACCTCACCGGCATCGGCATGGCGGCGATTGCCGCGCACGAGCATGACCTGCTGCTTGATGCCACTGAACAGTTGGGGGCGTTGCCCGGCGTGCGTTTGATCGGCACCGCGCAAAGCAAGGCGGCGGTGCTGTCCTTCGTCGTGCAGGGCATTCATCCGCACGACGTGGGCACCCTGCTCAACCAGGAGGGTGTGGCGGTTCGCACCGGCCACCACTGCGCGCAACCCCTGATGAAGCGCCTGGGCGTGGTCGCCACCTCGCGTGCTTCCTTTGCGTTCTACAACACGCACGCTGATGTGGACGCGCTGGTGGCAGGCGTTCGCACAGTTCAAAAGGTGTTCGCATGAGCTCCGACCCCAAAGCCCTGTACCAGGAGGTGATCCTGGACCACAACCGCAAGCCGCGCAATTACGGCGAGTTGGAGCACCCCAGCCATCATGCTGAAGGGGTGAACCCGCTGTGTGGCGACCACATTCATGTGGCGCTGGAACTCAAGGACGATACCGTGGAGCGCATTGCGTTTCATGGCGAGTCGTGCGCCATTTGCAAAGCCTCGGCCTCCATGATGACGGCAGCGGTCAAGGGCAAGCGCGCGGATGATGCCAAAACGCTGATCCACGAATTTGTTGATATGGCGACCGGCCGGGTGGCAGCGCAGGACAACCCGCATATCGGCCGGCTGGCGGTGTTCTCGGGCATCAGCGCGTTGCCAATGCGTGTCAAGTGCGCCATTTTGCCCTGGCACACGCTACAGGCCGCCTTCAATGCCGAACCCAGCACCTCCACCGAGGCAGACGCCGACCCGATGCACACGCCGCTGGGCGATGCCTGAGGTCAACGGCTTGACAGACAGGACAACCCCATGCCAAAGATCGCCGACATCGAAAACACGCCAAATCCGAATGCCAAGAAATTCGTTTTGCGCGAGCCGCTCACCTGGGGCGTCGCCCGGTCGTATGAAAACGCCGGGCAGGCGCAGGGCGACGCGCTGGCCAGCGCGCTGTTCGCCATACCGCATGTGAGCAACGTGTTTTATGTGGACCGCTGGCTCACCGTGACGCAGGACGGCCAGGCCGATTGGGATGGCCTGTTGCGCGAGATTGCCCCCCCTTTGCGCGCTGCGCCAGCCGCCGCTGAGCAGTCGGCGGCGGCTGTTTTTGAAGCGCGCGCCAGCGTCGCCGATTTGAGCCCGCAAGACCAGCAGCGCCTGGACGACATCGAACTGGTGCTGGACCAGCAAATCCGGCCCTACCTGCAAAGTGATGGTGGCGATCTGCATGTGCTGAGCCTCTCCGGCAACCAGCTGGTGGTGCATTACCAGGGCGCGTGCGGCACCTGTCCGAGTTCAATTTCCGGCACGCTGCAAGGCATTCAGAATCTGCTGCACACGCTGGAGCCCGACCTCGAAGTGATTGCCGCCTGATGCGCCCTGACCTTGAACCCCGATTTTTTGCTGCCATGGAGGCCACCGCCTCATGCGTTTGACCGTCATGAGCGATTACGCGATGCGTCTGCTGATGCATGTGGCGCGCAACCCGCAGCGCCTGTGCACCATCTCCGAGGTGGCCCGCGCGCATGCCATTTCAGAGGCGCACCTGATGAAGATCACGCACCAGTTGGCCCGTGCTGGCTGGCTTGAAACCGTGCGCGGCAAGGGTGGCGGAATGCGGCTGGCCGCAGCGCCAGACCAGATCAACCTGGGTGCCGTTGTCAAGAGCATCGAGCCGGACTTCGTGATTGTTGAATGCCTGGCCAGCGACGCCGCCAACGCCTGCCAGCTCAGCGGCAATTGCCAGCTGACCGGCATCATGCGCGGCGCACTGGAAAGCTTCATGACCCATCTGTGCCGCTACACGCTGGCTGATTTGCTGGTGCCCGTTAATGGCGGCCACACCGGCCCGCAACGCGTCGAGTTGCACCGTCCGCCCGTGATTGACGCAATTTGATGCCACGGGGGCGCCGCTCCTGTGCATTTTTTAACCCCCTCTTCAAAATTGACATGATCCAGAAATCCATCGATTCAGCCGCCCCGAAAAGCGGACTCAAAGCTGTTTTACTCGAAGGCATTCACCCCTCCGCGGTCCAGGCCCTGCAAGACGCGGGCTACACCCGCATCGTGGCCCACGCCAAGGCACTGGCGGGTCAGGACCTCCATGACGCCATCAACGACGCCCATTTTCTGGGCATCCGCTCGCGCACCCAACTGACCGAAGAAGTGCTGCAGCACGCGCGGCAGCTGGCCGCCATTGGCTGCTTTTGCATTGGCACCAACCAAGTGGACCTGACAGCCGCCATGCGCCTGGGGATCCCGGTGTTCAATGCCCCGTTTTCCAACACCCGCAGCGTGGCCGAACTGGTGCTGGCGCAAATCATCATGCTGATGCGCGGCATCCCCGAAAAAAACGCCATCCTGCACCGCGGCGGCTGGGTCAAGAGCGCGGCCGATTCTTATGAGGTGCGCGGCAAAACGCTGGGCCTCATTGGCTACGGCCACATCGGCACGCAAATTGGCGTGCTGGCCGAGCAGTTGGGCATGCGCGTGCTGTTTAGCGACATCGAGGCCAAGCTGCCGCTGGGCAATGCACAGGCCATGGGCAGCCTGGATGCCCTGCTGGGTGCGGCCGACGTGGTCAGCCTGCATGTGCCGGAAACCCCCGAGACCGCCGGCATGATCGGCGCGGCGCAACTGGCGACCATGAAACCCGGCAGCCACCTGATCAATGCCTCGCGCGGCAGCGTGGTCGACATTGACGCGCTGGCCGCAGCGCTGCAAAACCGCCATTTGCACGGCGCCGCCATTGACGTATTTCCGCTTGAGCCGCAAGGCAATGATTCGGCGTTTGTCTCGCCGCTCACGCGTTTTGACAATGTGCTCCTGACCCCGCACATTGGCGGCTCGACGCTGGAGGCGCAAGTCAATATTGGCACCGAGGTCGCGGCCAAGCTGATCCGCTACAGCGACAACGGCTCAACCACTTCGGCGGTCAACTTTCCCGAGGTGGCTCTACCTGTACACACCGCGCACACCGGGCGCAGCCGCTTGCTGCACATCCACCGCAACGTCCCCGGTGTGCTGGCACACGTCAATGAGCGGCTGTCAGCCGCCGGCATCAACATTGCCGCCCAGTACCTCAGCACCAATGAGGAAATCGGTTACGTGGTGATTGACGTGGACAGTGCGGCCAGCCAGGCGGCGCTGGGTGAGCTCTGCGCTGTGCCGCAAACCATTCGTTGCCGCATTCTGTATTGACGCAGGCAGCTTCAGTCCAGACGCGCCAATTGGTCTCTGATCTTGCCAACGGTGGCCTCAAAGTCTGCCAGGCGCTTGCGCTCCTGATCAATCACGGCGGCCGGCGCCCGGGCCACAAAAGACTCGTTGCCCAGTTTGCCGTGGGCCTTGACGATTTCGCCCTCCAGCCGCGCCAACTCCTTGCCCAGCCGCGCTTTTTCTGCGGCCACGTCAATCTCCATGAACAGGCAGATGCGCGCCTCGCCTACCACCGCTACCGGCGCGGCCTGTGCGGCGGCGGCCCAAGCGGCCTCGTCTTCAAACACACGCACTTCGCTGAGCTTGGCCAGCGCCTGTAGCACGGGCGCCGCCTGTGTGATGAACGCTGCCTCAGCGGCTGACCCTGCAATGGCAAACAGCGGCAGGCGGGTGGCGGGCGACACGCTCATCTCGCCGCGCAGGTTGCGGCAGGCATCGACCAGCTGCTTGAGTTTGGTCACATGGGCAATCGCTGCTTCGTCAATGCGCTCGGGCTGGCTCACCGGGTAAGCAGCAATGGCCACCGAGAGGCCGGCACGCCCTGCCACCGGGGCAATCTTTTGCCACAGTTCTTCGGTCACGAACGGGATGATCGGGTGCGCCAGGCGTTGGATGGTTTCCAGCGTGCGGATCAGCGTGCGACGGGTGGCGCGCTGTTGCGCGGCATTGCCCTGCTGGATTTGCACCTTGGCAATTTCCAGGTACCAGTCGCAGAACTCGTTCCAGACAAAGTCGTAAATGGTGCTGGCCACGTTGTCGAGACGGTACTCTTCAAAGCCCTTGGCCACATCGGCCTCCACGCGCTGCAACAGCGACACGATCCAGCGGTCGGCCGCGCTGAATTCCAGGTAGCCACCCACGGCACATTCAGCCGCAGTGTGATCGTTCAGGCCGCAGTCCTGGCCCTCGCAGTTCATCAGCACAAAACGGCTGGCGTTCCAGAGCTTGTTGCAGAAGTTGCGGTAGCCCTCACAGCGCTTGGTGTCGAAATTGATGTTGCGGCCCAGCGAGGCCAAAGACGCAAAAGTGAAACGCAGTGCATCGGCGCCAAAAGCCGGAATGCCGGAAGGGAATTCTTTCTCGGTGTTTTTGCGCACCTGGGGCGCAGTCTCGGGTTTGCGCAGGCCTTCGGCGCGCTTGAACAGCAGTTCGGGCAGGGCGATGCCATCGATCAGGTCGACCGGGTCGAGCACATTGCCCTCACTCTTGCTCATCTTGTGGCCTTGGGCGTCGCGCACCAAACCGTGGATGTAAACGTGTTTGAACGGCACCTGGCCGGTGAAGTGGGTGGTCATCATGATCATCCGGGCGACCCAGAAGAAGATGATGTCGTAGCCGGTGACCAACACGCTGGAGGGAAGGTAAAGGTCGATGTCGTTCAGAGCTGTCTTGACCTCTGGATCGCTCAGACCGGAGCCCGTGCCGACCTGGCTCAGATGCGCTGCGTCGGTGGTGATTGAGGCATCGTTTCCCCAGCCCATGGTGCTGAACGGCACCAGCGCACTGGAATACCAGGTGTCGAGCACGTCTTCGTCACGCTTGAGCGTTTTGCCGGGAGCCTGGGCCTGAGCGTCGGCCTCGTTGCGCGCCACGTAAACCTTGCCGTCTTCGTCGTACCAGGCCGGAATCTGATGGCCCCACCAGAGCTGGCGGCTGATGCACCAGTCCTGAATGTTGTTCATCCACTGGTTGTAGGTGTTGACCCAGTTCTCTGGCACAAAACGCACTTCACCCGACTGCACCGCGTCGATGGCTTTTTGGGTGATGGATTTTCCGGTGGGGTCCTGGTCTGACACTTTGCTCATCGCCACAAACCACTGGTCGG
Organism: Rhodoferax sp.; assembly: GCF_011391645.1. Lineage (GTDB taxonomy): Bacteria > Pseudomonadota > Gammaproteobacteria > Burkholderiales > Burkholderiaceae_C > Rhodoferax. The sequence goes on from NZ_JAABQC010000102.1 coordinate 9,560, forward strand.
TCAGCATCGGCTCGATCACCTGGCCGGTGCGGGCGCAACGCGGCACCATGAGCTTGTGTTTCTTGA
>NZ_JAABQC010000103.1 GCF_011391645.1 Rhodoferax sp.
ACCTTGTACATGAACATCGGCCTGAGCGAAGGCGAGGAGTGGCTCGGGACTTTTAGGACCAATACCAATTTTGAACTGGTGGTGCTGGGAGAAACCATCAACATTTGCGGCCGATTGTCTGACCTGGCCCGCTTTGGCAAGGTGTGGGCCACCAAGGGATTGATCAGCAAGCTGTCCGGCACCGAGCGCTCGCAATTCCGCTACGGTGTGGAGCGCGATGCTCCCGAGGGCAGGGTATTTGTCAATAACACCTATGCCCAAGTGGCAACTTTGCTGTCGAACACCGACCCGCGGCATGCCAAGCTCATGGACATTGCGACCTGTGTGGTGGCCGAGGTTTTGCCCAAGCTTTAACATCTGACAAAATTTGGATGCGCGGAGCTCATCCGCCATCTGTCCGCGTGTCCTGTGGATAACTTTGTGAGTAATTACCCTAATAGGCGATGCCAAAAGGCGCCGCGCTCGACATGTGATATTTTGCTTACAATTTAATCATTAAAAAACTCAATTAAATCAATGATCTTTGACGACGTTTCTAATACGGCTGCTAGCATTTTCGGATTGTTGGAGACAACGCCCAACTGTGGGCAATTCACTATCGTGTTGCTAGCAACAAGTGACTCAGCATGACGGTTGAGTCGATTTTTCGACCAGATTCACCAGCTGTCTGGTCGGTCGGCGCGCTGTGCCGGGCCATAACTGACGCGCTGCAGGCCCGTTTTAACCCGGTGACGGTACGCGGCGAGTTATCGGGCTTTTCACGCGCTGCCAGCGGGCATTGCTATTTCTCGCTCAAGGATTCCGCCGGGCAACTGCGGTGTGCCATGTTCAAGCGCGCAGCCAGCGGCCTCGACTTTGCGCCGCGCGATGGTGAACTGGTGGAGGTGCAGGGGCGCCTGGGGGTGTATGAGCCGCGCGGCGACCTGCAATTGATCGTGGAAGGCATGCGCCGCGCCGGCCAGGGGAGTTTGTTTGAGGAGTTCCTCAAGCTCAAGGCCAAACTGGAAGCGCAGGGCCTGTTTGACCCGAGCCGCAAGCGGACCCTGCCGGTGATGCCGCGCGCCATCGGCCTGGTGACCTCGCTCGGCGCTGCCGCCTTGCATGATGTGGTCACCGCCTTGCAGCGCCGCGTGCCGCACATTCCGGTGGTGCTTGCACCCGCCTCGGTGCAGGGCGCCAATGCGCCGGCCGAGTTGATGGCCGCACTGAATGCTTTGTACACATTGAAGAGCGTGCCGATTGACGTGATCCTGCTGGTGCGCGGCGGTGGCGCGCTGGAAGACCTGTGGGCCTTCAACGACGAGGCGCTGGCGCGGTTGATGGTGCAAAGCCCGGTGCCGATCATTTGTGGCGTCGGCCACGAGACCGACTTCACCATTGCCGACTTCTGTGCCGACCTGCGCGCGCCCACACCCACTGCCGCTGCCGAACTGGTGGCGCAGCCGCGCGAGGCGTGGCTGGGCGCGCTGGACCAGGCGCAGCGGCGCCTGAGTGATGCGGTGCTGCGCCAACTGGATCGCCAGGGCCAGCGGCTGGACCGCGCCGTGGCGCGCCTGGGACGGCCGTCCGAACGCCTGGCCAGCCAGCGCCTGCGCCTGGCAGCCAGCGCCCATGGCCTGCAAAGCGCGGCCCGGCATTTTGTGCAGCAAAAGGAACAGCAGCAGCAGCGCCTGGCGGCCGAACTGCCCACCGCGCTGCAGCGCGCCTGGCAACAGCAGGCGCAGCGGCTGGAGCGGGCGAGCCTGCGCCTCAACCTGCTCGATCCGCACCATGTGCTGGCGCGCGGTTACACCCTGCTGTCAGATGACCATGGCAACACCATTGCCAGTTGCCGGCAGACCGCGCCGGGCCAGGCTGTCAAGGCTACCCTTGTTGACGGCACGGTTGATCTGCGGGTGGTGTAAGCTAGCCTCTGAAAGTTTTTACAATTTGATTTTTTGCAACTCAACACCGAGGATCACATGGAACACACTCTGCCCGCCCTGCCTTTTGCGATGGATGCCCTGGCACCCCACTATTCCAAGGAAACGCTGGAATACCATTACGGCAAGCACCACAACGCTTATGTGGTGAACCTCAACAACCTGCAAAAGGGCACCGAGTTCGAGACCATGGACCTCGAATCCATCGTCAAGAAATCCAGCGGTGGCATCTACAACAACTCCGCCCAGGTCTGGAACCACACCTTTTTTTGGAACTGCATGACCCCCAATGGCGGCGGCGAACCCACCGGCGCGCTGGCAGATGCCATCAACGCCAAGTGGGGTTCTTACGCGGCGTTCAAGGAAGCGTTTGTGAAAAGCGCCGTGGGCAACTTTGGCTCCGGCTGGACCTGGCTGGTGAAAAAGGCCGACGGTTCGGTTGACATCGTCAATATGGGTGCCGCCGGCACGCCCCTGACTACCGCGGACAAAGCCTTGCTGACGGTTGACGTGTGGGAACACGCCTACTACATCGACTACCGCAACCTGCGCCCCAAATACGTCGAGACTTTTCTCGCCAGCCTCGTCAACTGGCGCTTCGCCGAAGCCAACTTCGCCTGAGAGATCTGCGCGGACCCTTTGAAGACCGGCCTACCGGCTTTCAAGGGTTCGTTGTGATGCCGTTTCCTCGAGTTTTTTGCGCAAATCCGGCGCGCGAGACATGAGGCTTTGGTACTCGGCCAGACCGAGTACCAAAAAGCGCGTGGGTTTGACGGTGGTCACCGTGGCGCTTCGGGGTTTGTTTTGAAGCAGGCCGGCCTCACCAAAGAAGTCGCCACTCCTCAGGCGACGCGGGGTGGGAGACAGGTCAATCTCGACCTCGCCATCTGCAATGAAAAACAGAGCCGTTGAAAACTCTCCCTTGGTGATCACAACCACGTGGGCGGGAACCATCAGAGTTTTGAGAAGTCCGGAAATTTCGGAGATCCAGTTGGCGTCGAGGTGATTGAACAAGGGCAAACTCGAGACGATCTTCCAGATTTGCAACAATTCTCTGCGTTTGCGCTCATTGGCAAATCCGGTGGCAATGATGCCGGTTGGCATGGCCAGCATGCCGATGCCGATCAACATCGTGATGCCGCCAAGAATCCGACCCGCCAGGGTCACCGGCACCATGTCGCCGTAGCCGATGGTGGTCAGCGTCACGATGCCCCACCAAAGTGTGTGCGGAATCGACTTGAACAGCTCCGGCTGGGCGGCGTTTTCGACCAGGAAAAGACAGGTTGACAAAATCACCAGCAGCAGACCCAGGGTGAGCACTGAGGCGACCAGGGTGTGTTTCTCGTTTTGAATGACGGCACCCACCAGTTCAAGCGCGGTCACATACCGGGAGAGCTTGAAAAGCGAGATCACCGCAAACAGGCTGAGCCAGCCGTCTGGCGCAAAACCGGCCAGCATGAAGAGCATTGGCACGCAAACCAGCAGGTCAATCACACCGTGAAAGCTGACCAAATAAGAGCCGCGTTTACCCAATAGCGGGAACTTTTGCCACAGCCGGTCGCATTCGGTGGCCGTCCAGAAACGCAGGAAAAACTCTGCCACAAAGATGCCGCCACAAAGCAGCGGGATGGTGGTGTGTGCCGCCATGAACGGCTGCAGTTCCGGCACCGACTGCAGCAGGGTGGTTGCCGTGTTCAGGATCACGGTGCAAATGATCAGCGCCGCCACCCCGGGTGCGCCGCGATGCTCCTCGCCTTCGGGCAACGCCGCGTAAATCTGCTGGCGCAATGTGCCGGCTAGCATGGGTATTGCGAGGGCTTCAAGTCTTGCCGCCTGGATCGGTCAACTTGCCCGGCTGCAAGGCTAGGCCGCGTCCAGCGGCGCGAAGCTGCTGGCGCTTGCGGTGTGGCGCGCCTTCTCGGTGTCATGCATGAGGCGTGCCACCACCAGGCGCATGACATGAAATCCCAGCTTGGGGTTCTGGTAGTAAAGGCGTGCCATGCCTTCGGAGGAGAGACTGAAAAGTGTGCAGTCGGTGGCACATTCCAGGGTGAGCGTGCGCACGTTGTCAGGGGAAAAAAGTCCGATCTCGCCGACCAGGCTTCCCGGCGCCAGCATCTCGTCGTATTCCACCAGGCGCAGGCTGCCAGACTCCAGGTACAGCATCTCATTGGCCGCGTCGCCCTTTCTCCAGAGCGTGGTTCCCGCCTGGGCGGTGCGGCGCGTCATGTTGGGCAGCAGCCATTCCGAGATGGGAGTGTCGGATTTGGCGTTTTCGATGGCGCGCACCAACTTGTGGATTTGCATCGTCTTTTTGATATTGATCGGGATCAGCGCGCCATACAACAGCAAGGTGGGTATGGCCGCAGAGAAGTAGCCGTAGAGCACCAGGAACAGGCAGGCGACCAGGGCAACCACCCGCAAGGGCAGCATGCTTTTCATCAGGTAGCTGGTCACCATCAGGCCGGCGCCAATGAAGCCAAAGAAATAAGCAATATTGAAACTGGACATGACTTCATTCACCGGTTTGAGGTTGAGAGCGAAGCCTGTTGAGCAGGCCGCAGCGTCCGGGCGGCCGGACGCTGACACAGCAAGCATAACCCATGCCACAAGGCGGCAACAGTGTGCCTCAAGTTTTGGGGAACGGGCTCTCAGGCCAGCTGCTTACAGCGCTTTCTCGATGGCCGCAACCAGGCTGGGGTGCCCCGGCTCGATTTTGCTGGCAAAACTGCCTGTCACCTTGCCGCTGCGGTCTATCAGGTACTTGTGAAAGTTCCATTGAGGCGACTGACCCGTGGCCTTGGCCAGCGCGGTGTACAGCGGGCTGGCCTGGGCTCCCTTGACCACGCTTTTTGAGAACATGGGGAATTTGACACCATAGGTATTGAAGCAGAAGTCGGCAATTTCCTTGCTGCTGCCAGGCTCCTGTTGACCGAAATCGTTGGACGGAAAGCCCAGCACCACCAATCCCCTGGCCTGGTACCTGGCGTGCAATGCCTCCAGACCTTCGTATTGGCCGGTGAAGCCGCAGTAGCTGGCGGTGTTCACCACCAGCACCACCTTGCCAGCGTACTGACACAGGTTTTGCGGCGCCTCGTCCTGCAGGCGGTTGAAGCTGTGTTTCAGAATGCCAGGGCACGCCGTGCCGGTTGAGGCGGGCGAGCTGCCGCCCGGCAAAGCTGCGGTGGACGCAGCGTGGGCCGACAAGCCGGTGACAAAGCCAAGCAACAGGCCGGTAAGCAGGGTGGGGGTCAATGAAGCCATGGTGGAACACCTTGAAAATGAGCGGGTGGCGCAGTTTAAAGGGTTGCTCAAAAGTGTGTGCTGGTCGGGGCAAGCGGCAACCGCACCGTGGCATCCAGCCCGTCGGTCTGGCCGTGCGCCAACCGGTTGACCAGCTCGATCTGACCACCCAGAGTGTGGGTGATCTCCTGACAAATGGCCAGTCCCAGGCCACTGCCGCTGTGCACCTGACCGGCTGAAAATGGCTGGAACAGACGTTTGCGCAGATCCTCGCTGATGCCCGGTCCGCCGTCGCTGATGACCAGTGCTGCATGGCGGGCATCGCACAGCAGGCGCACCTGCAGCTTGCCTTGTTCGGGGCTGTAGCGTATGGCGTTGTGCAGCAGGTTGCGCGACAACTCGCGCAGCATCCAGGCGTGGGTCTGGATCGGGGCGGGCACGGTGTCAATCTCGAAGTCGAGCGACTTGTCGGCAATCAGGGGGGCCAAATCGAGGGCTACCTCACGCAAGATGTCGGCCCAGTCCACCGGCTCAACGGCGATTTCCTGCGCCAGTTGCGCCACCTTGGCCAGGGACAGCATCTGGTTGGCAAGCTGGGTGGCGCGCTCCACCGTGTGGCTGATCTCGGTCAGGCCCTGGCGGGCATCCACATCGCCGCGCAGGGCGGACTGCACCTGCACCTTGAGCACTGCCAGAGGCGTGCGCAGCTGGTGGGCGGTGTCGCGCACAAAACGTTTCTGGTTCTCCAGCAAATGGTGCAAACGGCGCATGGTGGTGTTGGTGGCATCAAGCAGCGGACGCAGTTCGTGGGGCGCGTCGTCCAGCGCCAGCGGGGTCAGGTCGTCCGCGCGACGCTGTTGCAATTGCAGGCTCAAGTTGCGCACGGGGCGGGTGGCGCGCTGCACCACCAAAAACACCACCAGCGCAATCACCGACACCAGCGCCAGTTGCCGCCACAGGGTGTCTTGCAAAATCTGGCGCGCCAGGGTGCGGCGCAGTTCCAGCGTTTCGGCGACCTGCACCACGGCCATGGTGCGGGCGCGTTGCATCGCCACCGGTTGCATCAACACGGCCACACGCACGGCCTCGCCGCGATACACATCGTCATAAAAATCGACCAATGCGGCGTAGGGCCCCAGGGTTGGCAACTGGCCGCGCCAAAGTGCCAGGTCGGCATAACCGTCAATCAGTTGGCCGCGGATATCCGAGATCCGGTAAATCATGCGGCTGCGGTTGTCGGCTTCAAACACCTCCAGCGCGGCGTAGGGAACCAGGGCGCGAAGCTGCGCGGACTCGGCCTCGCCGTCGGCCTGGATGTGCTCGCCAAGCGCCTTGGCTGACGCCAGCAGGGTGCGGTCATAGGCCGTGTTGACGGCGGCCAGGGCCTGCCGATAGATCACCACCGAGTCCACCAGAATGAACAGCACCACCGGCAGCAGGATGCCCAGCATCAGATAGCTGCGCAGCGACAGGCGGCGCAGATCTGGCCTCATGCGACCAGCTTGAGCAAATAGCCCAGTCCGCGCAGGGTGGTCAGGGTGGCACCCGTGCCCTGCAGTTTTTTGCGCAGGCGGTAAGCCACCACTTCAATCGCTTCGAACTGCACCTCGGCCTGGCCCGGGAAAACCAGTTCAAACAGACGCTCCTTGGTGATGGCCTGGCCAGCGCGGGCCAGCAGCGCACGCAGCATCGCGAGCTCCCGGCTGCTCAGATCCAGCACCTGGCCGGCATGGTAAAAAACTTTGCTTTCAGGGTCGAAGTGCAGCGGGCCGGAATCATTTGGTCCCGTGCCCGATCTGTCGCTGAACTCCGGGTGGCGACGCAACAGCGCGCGCACGCGGGCCTCCAACTCGTCAAGGTCAAACGGCTTGGGCAGGTAGTCGTCAGCCCCGGCGTTGAGACCTTGCACCCGGTCGCCAACGGTGCCGCGCGCCGTCAGGATCAACACCGGTGTGGTCAGTCCCTCGTCGCGCGCCTGTTGCAGCACGGCCAGGCCATCGCGGCCGGGCAGGCTCAGGTCGAGCAGCACCACGTCGGGGCGGCTGGCGCGCCAGCGGGCCAGCGCCGCGCGGCCATCGATGCAGACCTCAACCTGCCAGTCAAGCCGGGTCAGCGACCGGCTTAACGTGGTGTGCAGGGCGGTGTCGTCTTCAATCAGCAGCAGTTTCATGACCGTGACCTGCGCCAGCGGCAGATTTTTGCAGGGCCAGCCGCCACAGCGAGGTCACCTCTTTGGCGCGCGCCTGGTGCAGGGCGTCGGTGGCATCGCTGGCTTTGGGGTGCTGGGGTTTGGCGTCAATGCGGCTGACCACACGCAGGCCGTGTTGGTCAAAGGTGGCCAACAACTCGTCACGCGTGCGCAGGCCCAGCAGCTCGGCCAGGTTGGACAAAATCAGCCAACCCTCACCGCCCGGGGCCAGGTGGCTGGAAAGCCCCGCCAAAAAACCCTTGAGCATGTGGCCGCCCTCGTCGTACACGGCGCGCTCCAGCGGTGAGCTGGGCCGCGCCGGCAGCCACGGCGGGTTGCAGACAATCAGCGACGCCAGGCCGGGCGGAAACAAATCTGTTTTTTGCACGGTGATGTGTTGCTCCATTCCCAGGCGCGCCACATTGTCCTGGGCACAGACCAGCGCGCGCGGCTCAAATTCGGTGGCCACCACATGGCTCACACCCCTGCGCACCAGCACGGCGGCGAGCACGCCGGTGCCGGTGCCAATGTCAAACGCGGTGATGCCGCTCTGGCCCTTGGGAGCCTTGGGCAGATGGGCTGTGGCCACCAGGCCGATGTACTCGCCGCGCACCGGTGAAAACACGCCGTAATGCGGGTGGATGCGGTTGCCAGGGGCTTCGCCGAGCGCGGCAATCTCCACGCCCACGCGGCGCCATTCATGCGCGCTGGTGACACCCATCAGTTCGCGCAGCGAAACCACCGACGCACCGGCTGTCGTGTCGGCATCGCCCCAGGCCTCGCTGCACGCCAGGCTGACATCCGGCGCGCGGCGCAGCGTCATGTGGTAGCTGGCATCCAACTCGACCAGCAGCATGCCCAGGGTGCGGGCGCGCTGCGCCTGGGCTTGACGGTGCTGATTGAACGCCTCGGAGATCGGAGTCGGCTGGGTTGCCTTGACGCGCTTGCGTTTGGGCACCTGGTCGATGCGCCGCGCGATTGCCTGCAGCAGCAGGCGGGCATTCTGAAAATCGCCGCGCCACAGCATCCCGGTGCCGGCGCAGGCCATACGGTAGGCGCTGTCGGCAGTCAAAGTGTCGTCGGCCAGCACCACGCGTTTGGGGGGTGAGCCGCCTCGTTCACTGCGCCACAGGGCCGAGCAGGCCTGGTCGGCCTCAAGCCAGTGAATGTGTGGCAGGGCGGCAGCGTCGCTCGTGGGGCTGGCTAAATTTTGGGGCATGAAAGCAGTCTTGAGTGGAATGGGGAGAGTTGTAACAGATTGAGCCAGTCGCGGGCGCGTTGGTATTTTCCCTAGTAATTCCGGACAGCCGTTTGACAGCTTGGCCACGCATCATTGTGCTGTCATCAACACCCAAGGAGACTTCGATGCGTCGTGATACTTTTCTGAAATCCATCGCCGCGCTGGTCGCAAGCGGTGGTTTGCCGCTGTCGGCATTGGCCGCCACCAACGTCAAAATGATGATTCCAGCCAATCCGGGCGGCGGCTGGGACGGCACCGGGCGCGCGCTTGGCAAAGCCCTGGTGGACGCCAAGGTGGCCGACACCGTGACCTATGAAAACAAGGGCGGTGCCGCGGGCGCGCTGGGTCTGGCGCAGTTTGTCAATGCCAGCAAGGGCGACCCCAATGCCCTGATGGTGATGGGTGCCGTCATGCTGGGCGGCATCATCACCGGCAAGCCGCCGGTTTCCATCACGGCGGCCACGCCCATTGCGCGCCTGACCAGCGAGTACAACGTGTTTGTGCTGCCCGCCAACTCACCTTTCAAGACCATGGCCGATGTGGTGGCCCAGCTCAAAAAGGACCCCGGCAGCGTCAAGTGGGGCGGCGGTTCACGCGGTTCCACCGAGCACATTGCCGCAGCCATGATTGCCCGCGCAGTGGGGGTTGACCCGGCCAAGATCAATTACGTGGCTTTTCGGGGCGGCGGTGAGGCCACTGCGGCCATTCTGGGTGGCAATGTGACCATCGGCGGCAGCGGCTACAGCGAGTTTTCGGAGTACATCAAATCCGGCAAGATGGTCCCGATTGGGGTCACCTCGGCCGCGCGGCTCAAAGGCATCGACGTACCCACGCTGAAAGAGCAGGGCATTGCCGTCGAGATTGGCAACTGGCGCGGTGTCTATGGTGCCCCTGGCATCACACCGGCGCAGCGCAAGGCCCTGACCGACATGGTCATCAAGGCCACCCAGTCCAAGTCC
>NZ_JAABQC010000104.1 GCF_011391645.1 Rhodoferax sp.
GGCTTCCAGGCGCGCAAAGATGAAGGGCTTGAAGAGTTCAAGCGCCATCAGCTTGGGCAGACCGCACTGGTGCAGTTTGAGCGTGGGGCCCACCACAATGACCGAACGGCCAGAATAGTCGACGCGCTTGCCCAGCAAGTTCTGACGGAAACGACCGCCCTTGCCCTTGATCATGTCGGCCAGCGACTTGAGCGCGCGCTTGTTGGCGCCAGTCATGGCCTTGCCGCGGCGGCCGTTGTCGAGCAGTGAGTCAACCGCTTCCTGCAACATGCGCTTTTCATTGCGCGCAATGATTTCAGGCGCCTTGAGTTCGAGCAGGCGGCGCAGACGGCTGTTGCGGTTGATGACGCGGCGGTACAGGTCGTTCAAATCAGACGTGGCAAAACGGCCACCGTCCAGCGGCACGAGCGGGCGCAGGTCCGGCGGCAAAACGGGGAGCACATCGAGCACCATCCACTCGGGCTTGATGCCCGATTTCTTAAATGCTTCCAGCAGCTTGAGGCGCTTGGTGTTTTTCTTGATCTTGAGCTCGGAGCCGCTCGGGTCATTGCGCAGCTTCTCAATGGAGCTGTCGATGTCGAGGTTTTGCAGCAAATCCTTGACGCCTTCGGCACCCATCTTGGCCTGGAACTCGTCGCCGTATTCCTTGAACTTGGCGTCGAAGTCGTCTTCCGACATGATGCTGTACTTCTTCAGCGGGGTCATGCCGGGGTCGGTCACCACGTAGGCTTCGAAGTACAACACACGCTCGATGTCGCGCAGCGTCATGTCCAGCACCAGACCCAAGCGGCTGGGCAGGGACTTCAGGAACCAGATGTGGGCGCAGGGCGCGGCCAGGTCGATGTGACCCATGCGCTCACGGCGCACCTTGGTCTGGGTGACTTCAACGCCGCATTTCTCGCAGATGACACCGCGGTGCTTGAGGCGCTTGTACTTGCCGCACAGGCATTCGTAGTCCTTGATGGGGCCAAAGATCTTGGCGCAAAAAAGACCGTCACGCTCGGGCTTGAAGGTGCGGTAGTTGATGGTTTCCGGCTTTTTGACTTCGCCAAAAGACCAGGAGCGGATTTTCTCGGGCGAAGCCATGCCAATCTTGATGGCATCAAAATGCTCATCGGGCGTGAATTGCTTGAACAGGTCGAGTAATGATTTCATGGTGTGTCCTTGTTAGCTGCGTTCCAGCTCGATATCCAAACCGAGCGAACGAATTTCCTTGACCAGCACGTTGAACGACTCCGGCATGCCGGCTTCGATCGAGTGTTCACCCTTGACGATGCTCTCGTAGACCTTGGTGCGGCCCTGCACGTCGTCAGACTTGACGGTGAGCATTTCCTGCAAGGTGTAGGCAGCACCGTAAGCTTCCAGCGCCCACACTTCCATTTCACCAAAACGCTGGCCACCGAACTGGGCCTTGCCGCCCAGCGGTTGCTGCGTGACCAGGCTGTAGGGGCCGGTGGAGCGGGCATGCATCTTGTCATCCACCAAGTGGTGAAGTTTGAGGTAATGCATGTAGCCGACCGTGACCGGGCGCTCAAAGCGGTCGCCGGTGCGGCCGTCGTACAGGTAGGCCTGGGTGCGGGTGGGCGTCAGGCCCTTGGCTGTGGCCACGTCATCGGGGTAGGCCAGCTTGAGCATGGCGCGGATCTCGTCTTCGGAGGCACCGTCAAACACCGGCGTGGCAAACGGCATGCCGCTGGTCAGGTTCTCGGCCATGGCAAGCAACTGGCCATCGTCGAGCTGAGCCAGGTCTTCCTTGCGGCCGGTGCTGTTGTAGATTTCGCCCAGGAATTCGCGCAGCTCAGCGACCCGGCTTTCATGCTGCAGCATGTCACCGATGCGCTGGCCAATACCCTTGCCAGCCCAGCCCAGGTGAACTTCGAGCACCTGCCCGACGTTCATCCGCGACGGCACGCCGAGCGGGTTCAGCACAATATCGCAAGGCGTGCCGTCAGCCATGTGCGGCATGTCTTCCACCGGCACAATCTTCGACACCACGCCCTTGTTGCCGTGGCGACCGGCCATCTTGTCACCGGGTTGCAGGTGGCGCTTGACGGCCACATAGACCTTGACCATCTTCAGCACGCCCGCGGGCAGCTCGTCGCCCTGCGTGAGTTTCTTGCGCTTTTCTTCAAAAGCCAAATCGAAGCGGTGACGGGTTTGCTCCAGCGAGTTCTTGATGCTTTCCAGCTGTGCCGACACATCGTCGTCTGCCGGGCGGATGTCGAACCAGTGGAACTTCTCGACCGCGGCCAGGTAGGCAGCGTCGATCTTGCTGCCCTTGGCCAGCTTTTGCGGGCCGCCGTTGGCAGCTTTGCCCACCAGCAGTTTCTCGATACGGGCAAAGGCATCGGCCTCGACAATGCGCAACTGGTCGTTCAGGTCCAGGCGGAAGCGCTTGAGCTCGTCGTCGATGATTTGCTGGGCGCGGCGGTCACGGGTGATGCCTTCGCGGGTGAACACCTGCACGTCGATGACCGTGCCCTGCGAGCCCTGGTCCACGCGCAGCGAGGTGTCTTTCACGTCGCTGGCTTTTTCGCCAAAGATGGCGCGCAGCAGTTTTTCTTCCGGTGTCAGCGTGGTTTCGCCCTTGGGCGTGACCTTGCCGACCAGTGTGTCACCGGGCTGCACTTCAGCACCGACGTAGATGATGCCCGACTCGTCCAGACGGTTGAGCTGCTGCTCGCTGAGGTTGGGAATGTCACGCGTGATTTCCTCGGCACCCAGCTTGGTGTCGCGCGCCATGACCACCAGTTCCTCGATATGGATCGAGGTGTAGCGGTCTTCGGCCACGACACGCTCGCTGATCAAAATCGAGTCTTCGAAGTTGTAGCCGTTCCAGGTCATGAAGCCGATGAGCATGTTTTGGCCCAGCGCCAGTTCACCGAGGTCGGTGGAGGCGCCGTCGGCGATCACATCACCCTTGGCCAGCTGGTCGCCTTTTTTGACGATCGGGCGCTGGTGGATGTTGGTGTTCTGGTTGGAACGCTGGTACTTGATGAGGTTGTAGATGTCCACACCCACTTCACCGGCCTGCGCCTCGGCGTCATTGACGCGGATCACGACACGGGTGGCGTCGACATAGTCGACCACACCGCCACGGGTGGCGACCACCACGGTGCCGGAGTCAATGGCGGCAACACGCTCGATACCGGTGCCGACCATCGGCTTTTCAGGGCGCAGGATGGGCACGGCCTGGCGCGACATGTTGGCGCCCATCAAGGCGCGGTTGGCGTCGTCGTGCTCCAGGAACGGAACCAGCGAGGCCGCCACCGACACGATCTGCGCCGGTGACACGTCCATGTACTGCACACGATCGGCGGCCACCATGATCGTTTCGCCGGCTTCACGCGCCGAGATCAGCTCGCCAGTGAGGCGGCCTTCCTTGTCGAGCACCGCATTGGCCTGGGCAATTACGTACTTGCCTTCTTCGATGGCCGAAAGGTAGTCGATGTCCATCGTGACCTTGGCGTCGACCACACGGCGGTACGGGGTTTCAATGAAACCGTAGTCGTTGAGGCGGGCGTACAGGGCCAGCGAGTTGATCAGACCGATGTTCGGACCTTCAGGCGTTTCAATCGGGCAGACACGGCCGTAATGGGTGACGTGCACGTCACGCACCTCAAAGCCGGCGCGTTCACGCGTCAAACCACCCGGGCCAAGCGCCGAGACACGACGCTTGTGCGTGATCTCGGACAGCGGGTTGGTCTGGTCCATGAACTGGGACAACTGCGAGGCACCGAAGAACTCTTTCAGGGCTGCCGAAATCGGCTTGCTGTTGATCAGGTCATGCGGCATCAGCGGCTCTTGCTCGGCCTGGCCCAGACGCTCCTTGACGGCCTTTTCAATGCGCGCCAAACCCATGCGGTACTGGTTTTCGGCCAGCTCGCCGACGCAGCGCACGCGGCGATTGCCGAGGTGGTCGATGTCATCAACCTGGCCGTGGCCGTTGCGCAAGTCAACCAGCACCTTGACCACGGCCAGGATGTCTTCGTTGGTCAGCACCATCGGGCCGGTGGATTCCGGGCGGCCCATCTTGGCGTTGAACTTCATGCGGCCAACGCGCGACAGGTCGTAGGTGTCGGGGTTGTAGAACAGGCGCTGGAACAGGGCCTGCACGGCGTCTTCGGTCGGTGGCTCGCCGGGGCGCATCATGCGGTAGATGGCGACACGGGCGGCAAACTCGTCGGCGGTTTCGTCGGTCCGCAGGGTTTGCGAAATGTAGGCGCCCTGGTCGAGTTCGTTGGTGTAGATGCAGGCCAGATCCTGCACACCGCTGGTGCGAAGCTTCTTGAGCAGCACTTCGGTGAGTTCTTCGTTGGCCTTGGCGAGGATTTCACCGGTTTCGGCGTCGACCACGTTGCGGGCCACGACGCGGCCAACCAAAAAGTCTTCGGGCACCGAGATATGGGTGGTTTCGGACTGCTCGAGCTCGCGGGTGTGGCGGACGGTGACGCGTTTTTCCTTGGCCACGATGACCTTGCCGCTCTTGTCGGTGATGTCAAAGCGGGCCACTTCACCGCGCAGGCGCTCGGCTACAAATTCCATCTGGGCACCACTGTCCATCAGGCGGAAATTGTCATTGACAAAGAAGTTGGCGAGGATCGACTCGTTGTTCAGGCCGATGGCCTTGAGCAAAATCGTGACCGGCATCTTGCGGCGACGGTCGACGCGGAAATACAGGATGTCCTTGGGGTCGAACTCGAAGTCGAGCCAGGAACCGCGGTAGGGGATGATGCGTGCTGAGAACAGCAGCTTGCCCGAGCTGTGGGTCTTACCCTTGTCGTGCTCGAAAAACACGCCGGGTGAACGGTGCAGCTGCGACACGATGACACGCTCGGTGCCGTTGATGACGAACGAGCCTTTTTCAGTCATCAGGGGCACTTCGCCCATGTAGACTTCTTGTTCCTTGACTTCCTTGACCACCTTGTTTTGCGAGGTGGACGACTCGCGGTCATAAATGATCAGTTGCACACGGGCCCGCACGGCAGACGAATAGGTCAGGCCGCGGGTCTGGCATTCACGCACATCAAACGCTGGTTTCGCAAGGTTGTAGTCGAGGTACTTCATCTCGACAAAACCGTTGTGCGAAACGATCGGGAACGCGGCGTTGAAGGCCGCCTGGAGGCCTTCGTCAGTCCGTTTTTTGGGGGAAATGCTCATCTGCAAAAAGGCCGTGTAGGCATCTTTTTGCATTTGCAGCAGGTAGGGGATCTCCAGCACGCTGTCGCGGCTGCCAAAATTTTTACGTATCCGTTTGCGTTCGGTGTATGAATAAGCCATGAAATCTCCGGGCAAATGAGGACTGGAAGGGTCCTGGACGACGTTATCGCTTGGTGATTGGCCACTACCAATCAATGGCGGACAGTTGCACCTTGCATGCAACCCGAACCAAGGTATCTTCTGCTGTCGGGGTTAGAAGACACTGGTAAACGAATGTTTGACCCGTTTACCGGTGTGTTCTGCAAAAACACCAAAGGCTGGAGGCCTGTGACAGCACTCCAGCCCCAGGGAAAACTCAATTACTTGAGTTCGGCCTTGGCACCAGCGTCAAGCAGCTTCTTCAAAGCGGCATCAGCATCAGCCTTGGAAACGCCTTCCTTGACGTTCTTCGGCGCGCCGTCCACCATGTCTTTGGCTTCCTTGAGGCCCAGACCGGTGATCTCGCGCACAGCCTTGATGACTGACACTTTTTGCGCGCCAGCTTCAAGCAGAACCACGTTGAATTCGGTCTTTTCTTCGACCACGGCAGCAGCAGCGCCACCGCCAGCAGCGGGTGCAGACATGGCTGCAGCGCTGACACCAAACTTCTCTTCGATGGCTTTCACCAGGTCGTTGAGTTCCATGACCGTCATGCTGTCGAGCGCGGTCAAAAATGCGTCTTTATCGAATGCCATTTTGTTTCCTAACAATTGATTAATTTCTGTGCATTGCAAGCGTTACGCTGCAACGGCCTCTGCGGGGGCTTCTGCGCCGCCGCCCTTTTGCTCTGCCAAAGCCGCCATGACACGCGCAATGCGTGAAATGGGAGACTGCATCAAGCCCAACAACTGTGCCAGCAACACTTCCTTGGAAGGAATGCTTGCCAATTGCTTCACGCCGTTCACGTCCAGCGCCTTGCCCGCAAATGCACCTGCGCGAATCACCAACTTGTCGTTGGTCTTTGCGAAGTCAGCCACCACTTTCGCGGCAGCCACAGCATCTTCGGAAAAGCCGTAGATCAGCGGACCGGTCATCTGGTCGGACACCACCTCAAAACCGCTACCTGCGACAGCACGGCGGGCCAGGGTGTTTTTCAACACACTCAGGCTGACGCCATTGCTGCGCGCAATGGTGCGCAATTTGGTCATGTCGGCGACCGTGATGCCACGGTATTCCGCTATCACGAGCGTTTGAGCTTTAGCGGCGAGGCCAGTCACTTCACTGATGACCGCTTCTTTCTCACTGCGATTTAAACTCAAGGTCAACTCCTTAAAAAAGTACCCGTTTGTGCTGTTAGCAACGTCACGTCAGGGCACACCATATTGCAGCGACCAACTGTTAGGGAACTTTTAAATTCTTTGGCAGCGGGATCGCCATCTGCGTTGGCGGTCATTGATTAAGTGCTTTGCCCAAGGGCTCGGCACACCAACGGTCTTGGATGGCCTGCGGCAGCATTGAAGCCACCGCAGCCCACCACGTCAGGCCACCCTTTCGGACAGCCCAATTTCTTGCATTACGCGTTAATCGATTGCAGGTCGACACGCACGCCAACACCCATGGTGCTGGAGACGGCAGCCTTGCGCAAGTACAGACCCTTGCTGGTAGCAGGCTTGGCTTTCACCAGCGCATCAACCAGAGCAGCCAGGTTGCCTTGCAGCTTGTCGCTGTCAAAGGAACGACGGCCAATGGTGGAATGCACAATGCCGGCCTTGTCAACACGGAACTGCACCTGACCCGCCTTGGCGTTTTTAACCGCGGTGGCCACGTCAGGGGTGACGGTACCGACCTTGGGGTTGGGCATCAGGCCGCGCGGGCCGAGGATCTGACCCAAAGTACCCACAACGCGCATGGCGTCCGGGGCGGCAATGACCACGTCAAAGGGCATGTCGCCAGCCTTGATCATGGCAGCCAGGTCGTCCATACCGACGATGTCGGCACCGGCTGCCTTGGCTTCTTCAGCCTTGGCACCCTGGGCAAACACGGCAACGCGTTTGGTCTTGCCGGTGCCGTTGGGCAACACGACAGCGCCACGCACCACCTGGTCAGATTTTTTGGCGTCAATGCCGAGTTGCACCGCCACGTCGATGGATTCATCAAACTTGGCCGTGGCAAATTCTTTCACCAAACCCAGAGCGTCGCCAATCGCGTACAGCTTGCCGCTGTCCACTTTGCCTTGCTGGGCTTTTTGTTTTTTAGTCAAGCGCGCCATTTAAACACCCTCCACAGTCACACCCATCGAGCGGGCTGAGCCGGCGATGGTACGAACCGCTGCATCCATGTCGGCAGCAGTCAGGTCCTTGATTTTGGTCTTGGCGATTTCTTCGAGCTGGGCCCGGGTGATCTTGCCAACTTTGGTTTTGAGCGGGTTGGCCGATCCCTTGTCAATCTTGACCGCTTTCTTGATCAGGATCGATGAGGGCGGCGACTTGATGACAAAAGTGAAACTCTTGTCAGCAAAGGCCGTGATCACCACTGGCAGTGGCAAGCCGGGCTCGATACCTTGGGTCTGGGCATTGAATGCCTTGCAGAATTCCATGATGTTCAAGCCACGCTGACCCAGGGCCGGGCCGATGGGTGGGGATGGGTTGGCTTTACCAGCTGGCACTTGCAGCTTGACAAAACCGACGATTTTTTTCGCCATGTTTAACTCCTTACGGGTGATAGCGCCTCAATTTGCAAAATGCAAACCTGCGGCTCCCCGAGGTTGACGACTCACTTCAAACATTCGCACCGAGTCGGAAAGGCACGAAATACTACAAATGCATCTGATCAGTTGGGGTCAGAGCACGTTGCTGCGCAAGTGGTCTGACCCGCAATATTTCAGGTTTCTCAGGCTTTCTCCACCTGCGAAAACTCAAGCTCAACCGGTGTCGCGCGACCAAAGATGGTGACCGCCACACGGACTTTGCTTTTCTCGTAATTGACTTCTTCCACCGAGCCATTGAAGTCTGCAAAAGGACCATCCTTGACCCGCACATACTCACCGACCACAAATTCAACTTTGTGACGCGGCTTCTCGGTGCCCTCTTGCATCTGGCTGACGATTTTCTGCACCTCGGCCTCGGAAATGGGCGACGGACGCGTTTTGCCTCCGCCCACAAAGCCGGTCACCTTGTTGGTGTGTTTGACCAGGTGCCAGGTGTCGTCATTCATGACCATTTCAACCAGCACATAGCCTGGAAAGAATTTGCGCTCAGTGGTTTTTTTCTGGCCGTTCTTGATTTCGACCACTTCTTCCATGGGCACCAGAATACGGCCAAACTTGTCTTGCATGCCGGCACGGTTGATGCGCTCCAGAATGTTGCGCTCGACCGCCTTTTCCATGCCGGAATAGGCATGAACCACATACCAGCGCAGGTCAGGATTCACCGCTGCCGCCACGGGCGTTGCCGGCACGCCGTCTTGCGCATCTTCCATTGGGGTTTCCACCACATCTGTCATTATTTTCTCCACCCCAAAATAAGGTCATAAAAGACCCATTCCAGTGTTTTGTCGGTCAACCACAAAAAGAGCGCCATGATGAAAACAAAACCAAACACGTACAACGTCATCTGGATCGCTTCTTTGCGGGCGGGCCAAACCACTTTGCGGGTCTCACGCACAGCGTCCTGGGCAAAGGCAGTCAGCGCCTTGCCCGATTCCGACATCAAATAAACAACAACAGCCATGGCCAGGCAAGCCAGCAAAGCCAGCCACTGAAACAGCGGGCCTTGCTTGCTCAACGCGTAATAGGCAACCAGGGCGGCGATCACCAAGGCAACCGCGGCCGCAAGCTTGGCTTTTTCGGCAGCGGTACTGACAGTTTGAACTTGAGGGGTGGCCATGTTGTGTTGATATTGCCTGTTTAAACTAGCACTAAAGATCTGTGTTCCCAAGATGCACAAGCCCGCCAGGTGAGTAGCGGGCTTTTTGAACACCTGACAGGATGGGTCAGGTGGCAGGGGCAGTAGGAATCGAACCTACAACCTTCGGTTTTGGAGACCGACGCTCTGCCAATTGAGCTATGCCCCTTCGATTATTCCAAGTGCGATGAATTAAGCAATCACCTTGGCCAC
>NZ_JAABQC010000105.1 GCF_011391645.1 Rhodoferax sp.
GTGCCACTGGCTACACGGGCGCCACAGGCGACACCGGCAAAACCGGTGAAGGCACCACCGTCATCGTGATGCCGCCAGCTTCTGCGCCAGGCAATTAATATTTTTGCCCATCATTCAAGGAGAAACTCATGAGCTTAGGCACCATCCTGTTGATCATTTTGATCCTGATGCTGGTCGGCGCTTTGCCAACCTGGTCACACAGCAAGAACTGGGGCTACGGGCCCACCGGTGGCCTGGGTCTGGTGGTGATCATCATCATCGTCCTGCTGCTGATGGGTCGGATCTGACGCATTCGCAAGTTGACCGCTTGACGAAACGGCGCGCCAGCGCTGCGCTCATGGGCGTGGGGCTGGCAGCGACGGATTGTGGCGACATTGCCAGCTAGCCTGCCGGGCTGGTGCTGGCGTGCCCGGCGCCAACCGCATCACCCTGTCGGGCGATGCCGACAGTGACACTGTGGACGATCTCCGCTCAGTCCTGCAAAAAGGCATGAACCCGCCTTTTGGCGTAGCCCTTGCGGGTGCTGACCTGCTGGCTGCCAACGCTGACGCGGCGCTGCGCATGGACTGTCCATTTCTGCCGTAGCCACCCTGCCCGCATCGTTTGCCAACGGCATCTTCTCAGGCCCGCAGACGATGTGGGCAACGTGGTCTGGCGCGTGCACGCACAGCCGGCCCGCGGGCCAGGGCACTGACACGGCGAACGCGCCACGAAAAAGTACAAACCACATGACCCGAAGAACCCGAAGCACCGTTTTCAGCCGTTCAATCCAGCGCTCGCTCAAAGCCCTGACACGCAGCGCCATTCACGCTGGCACCAAGGCGATGACGCAGGCGCTGAAACCCGCCAAGCCCGTGATCCGCAAGGCTGCACCCCGCAAACGTGCAGCCGCAAAGACCTCTGCGGCCCGTCCCATGAAGGCTACTGCGGTCAAGCCAGGCACTGGTCTCACGGTTGGCATGGCCGGGGCGCAGCGTTACCGGCTTTTTGTGCCGCCTGGCGCACGCCAGACTGCGCGCTTGCCCTTGCTGGTGATGCTGCATGGCTGCACCCAAAGCGCCGAAGCCTTTGCCACCAGCACGCGCATGAACCAGATCGCCGCCAAAGAAGGCTTTGCGGTGCTTTACCCGGAACAAAGCCATCTGGCCAACATGCAAGGCTGCTGGAACTGGCACCAGACGCGCTCGGGCCAGGCACAAACCGAGGCAGACGCCATTGTTGCCGCCATCCTTCAGGTGTGCCAGCGCCAGGCGATTGATCCGGCGCGCATAGCCGTGGCCGGTCTTTCAGCCGGCGCCAGCATGGCCGCCCTGATGGCGGTGCGCCACCCGCAGCGCTTTTGTGCTGTGGCGATGCACTCCGGCATTGCGCCGGGCATTGCCCATTCTTCGGCGGGTGCGCTCGGCGCCATGCGCGGGCACGGCGTGGCCGCGCCACTGCTGCCCCTGTCTGCTGGCAAACACCTGCCCGCCTTGCTGGTCATTCACGGCAGCGCAGACCACTTGGTGGCCCCCAGCAATGGCACGGTTGCCGCCGAATTGTGGGCCACGCGTGAGGGCGCGAAGCCCACCAAACCGCGCACCGTGCAGCGTGGCGCGCGCTACCCGGCCACGCTGACCGACTACAAAACCAAAGGCCGGCTGGTGGCCACCCTGTGTGACATTCAGGGGCTTGGCCATGCCTGGAGCGGTGGCGCCGCCAGCCAGGCCTACAGCGACCCCAAGGGTCCTGACGCGTCGCGCATGATCTGGGCATTTGCCGTCAAGCAGTTTGCCAGGGTGGCGGCTTAATCGGCGTTTCTGTGTGCCGGCGCACTGATCACACGCGCCAGATTTCATAGGATGGCGCTTGAGTCGCAACGCACCTCGCGTTTGCGCCATACACCAGGAGCAAGCACATGCCAAGTTTTGGATCCCCCTTTTCAGGCCTCGCCAACGACAAAAAACTCACCCACGATGAGCTGGTCAGAGCCATTCGCTTCATGGTCGCGTCCGAATATGAAGCCACCCAGCTGTACACGCAGCTGGCCGAGTCCACCGACCATCCCCTGGCGATCCAGGTGCTCACCGAGATTGCCGACGAAGAACTCGTCCACGCCGGAGAGTTCCTCAGGCTGCTGCATGAACTGGCGCCAGAAGAAGCCATGCTTTATGCCCAGGGAGCCAAGGAGGTGGAGGAAAAAATCGAAACATCGAAGGGCAAGACCCAGCCCCAACCGCCCGCCCGATAGCGCGTGAAATAAACCCGGACTGGGTTCGCTGACGAACAGATTGAACGGACTCACGCTCCTATTCTCAACGGGCAGATCAAGCACTTGATGCTGTTTTTTAATCTCCACAACTCTTTTAGGAAAATTAACATGAACTACGAAACCACTGACACCACCCTCATGCAGACGGCAGAGATCATCGACGGTCCCGGCCCGGCCTTCATGTCCGCCACTTCGCTGATTGGCGAAGACGTTTACAACCTGCAGGACGAAGATCTGGGCGACGTCAAGGAATTCATGATCGACATGCGCACCGGCAAGGTCATCTACGCCGTATTGTCTTTCGGCGGATTCCTCGGCATGGGGGAGAAGCTGTTTGCCGTGCCATGGTCTGCGCTCACGCTCGACACCGTGAACAAGCGATTCACGCTCGATGTGAGCAAGGATCGCCTCGAAAGCGCGCCCGGCTTTGACGCCGACAACTGGCCCGACATGGCCAACCCGGAATGGGCGCGTGGCATTCACAGCTACTACGGCACCACAGCCAGCCCGTACTAATCGGACCGAAGTTGCCAGGGGTTGTTCCAGGGAATTCACATGTCAAACCTGATTTCACAGAAAGCCATTACCGAGCTGCTCTCGTTTGAAGGGCAACCCTGCCTTTCGATCTATCAGCCAACCCCATGGCAAGCCACCGAGAGCTGGCAAAACTCGATCCGGTTTTGCCAGCTGGTGAGGCGCCTTGCCGCATCACTGCAACGCCACGCCCCGACTCACGCCAGGCGCCTGCTCGAACCGTTCGAGGCGCTCGGCCATGATGCCGAGTTTTGGAGCCACACCCATGACGGTCTGGCCGTGATGGGCGGCGAGGGCCTGTTTCGGGCGTTCAGGCTGCAGCGTCCGGTGCCGGAACTGGCCCTGGTGGAAGACAGCTTCCAGAGCGCCATTTTCCTCAGCCGATGGACCGCGACTGAATGTATGGCTTGAGCCAAAAAAATTGAGGCACTGACATGTATTACATCGTTCCCACCAGAAAACCCTTTGACCAGGCGTGCACCGACCTTGAGGCCGCCGTGTTGCGCCACGGTTTTGGCGTGCTGCATATCCATGACCTGGGCGCCACGCTGCGCGGCAAAGGCATTGCATTTGAAGAACAATGCAAGGTGCTTGAGGTCTGCAATCCGGCGCAGGCGGCCAAGGTGCTGGCAGTCGACATGCGGCTGAACATGGCGTTGCCTTGCCGCATCTCGGTGTACACCGAAAATGGCGCCGCCAGGATCGGCATGATCAGGCCCCTGCCCATGCTGTCGTTCCTGTCTCAAGACGCCTTGCTGATGCAAGTTGCGAGAGAGGTCGAGGAAAAAACGATACAGATGATTGACGAAGCAAAATAGGCTTCGCCTACTTATCGCTCACGCCGGGCGATGTGCACAATCTGCCTGGCAGTGACTTCCAGCGACAGCACAAGGTCAATGCACCCGGTCGGGCGCCGTTGAAACACCTTGAGCCGCCCACACAGGCGATGAAAAAGCCTCTTACTGCGCTTTCACCCCCATGGCAAGCCCCTCATCGAGCGCCTGCAAGAATTCGTCGACCTTGATCGGCTTGGTGATGTAGCGGTAAAAGCCTGCGATCAAGCCCTTGTCAACGTCGCGCGGCATGGCATTGGCGCTCAGGGCCAGCACCGGGATGTGGGCTGTGGCTGTGTCGGATCGCAGTATCTTGAGGGCATCAAAACCATTGATGCCGGGCAGATGGATGTCCATCACGATCACATCGGGCTGCAAACTGCGCGCCATCTCTATGCCGCGCATGGCATCTTGCGCCCCAAGGAAATGCAGATCGCTGCGCTCGGCCAGCAGTTGCTCGACCAGGGCCAGGTTGACCAGGCCATCCTCCACGTACAGCACCGAGCGCAACGCCCCGCTGCGCGCCGGCGGCGCGGCTTCGGGGACTGGCGCCAAGGCGGGCGCAGGGCTGGCGGGAAGCGCCTCTGACACAGCCAGGTCGAACCAGAACTCGCTGCCAACTCCAACCGTGCTGCGCACGCGCATCTCGGCGCCCATCGACCGGACCAGCTGCTGGCTCACCACCAGGCCAATGCCCGTGCCCGTGTTTCTGCCACCCTCTTGCCCCAGGCGGTTGAACGGCTGAAACAATTGCCCAAGCTGCTGCGCTGACAAACCCATTCCCGAATCGCGCACGCTGATGCGCAGCCTCCCGGCTGTCGGGGTGCTGCAGCACACCTCCACCGAGCCGCCCTCCCGGTTGTATTTGATGGCATTGGACAGCAGGTTGATGATGACCTGCTTGAGCCGGATCGGGTCAGCCTGTGCGCTGAAGGTGACGGGTGGTTGCGGAAAACTGATGCGCACGGCACGGGCTGCGGCCAGGGGTTCAATCATGGCCTGGCAGTCCTGCAACACAGCGCCCACTTCCACGGCGTTCATGGTCAGGACTGCATGACCTGATTCAATGGTGGCCAGATCAAGAATTTCGTTGATCAACGACAGCAAATACCAGCCACCCTTGATGATCTGCTCCAGGCTGGCCTGCTGAGTCGGCGTGGGTGCCGGCTTACCAATTTCCAGCAGCTGGGCAAAACCCAGAATGGCATTCAGTGGCGAGCGCAGCTCATGGCTCATGCTCGACAAAAATTCGGATTTGGCCAGGTTGGCCTTGTCGGCCTGCTTGCGGGCAAGCTCCAGGGTCTGATTGGTCTTCTGCAAAGCGTCAAAAAGATTCCTGCGCTCGGAAATGTCGGCGATCACCAGGCGCAAATCGGTCTCAGCTGAGTCGGGCTGCACTGCGCTCACAACCAGCCTGACCCATAGCGCGACGCCATCGTTTTGCAACATCTGCAGCTCGCAGCTTTGGGCTTGCCCGGTTTCCAGCAGTTGCCGGCGGCACCGGTAGTAGTTGTCCTGGTGCGCCTTGACAATGAAGCGACTCAATGGCCGTTTGACCAGCGCGCTGCGAACCACCCCCAGCAACCCGGCAGCGCACAGATTGGCCTCGGTAATCAGCCCGTCGGCGGCCACCGTGAGGTAGCCCACGGGCGCCATGTCGTACAAATCAAAATACCGGGCGTGCGACAACTCAAGCGCCACCTGCGCCCGGCGCAGCTCCTCGTTTTGAAGTTGCAGCTCGATCTGATGCACCTGCAGGTCGTGCATCAATTGAGTGGCGTTGAGAGGTTCAAGACTCATGGCTGGCCTCCTGTTTTGCTTGCCGCCGCCTGGGGCGCACTGGCGCGCTCGGTGGTGGCAATGGCATACACCTTGCCAGCCTCATCCAGCAGCGCGGTGGCGGTCAGGTCAACATCAAGCACACGGCCGTCTTTGGTCAGGCGCCGGGTGTGAAACGGGGTCAGTGTTTGCGCCTGGCAGAGTTGTTGCACCTGCGCCAGCGCGGTGGACTGCAGCGCTTCGGGTACGCGTTCGCTCACATTCATTTGCAAGGCCTCGGCCTCAGTCCAGCCATACAGGTTTTCGGCCGCCGGATTCCAGGCAATGGTGCGGCCGTCAAGCGCCTGCACGGTGATGGCATCGTGCGCGTCGCGCACCACCACGGCCAGGCGCAGCAGCGCATTGGCCTGCTTGAGCGCCTCGCGCGTGCGCTTGACCTCGGTGACTTCGACAAAGGTGATCACCGCGCCCTCAATCACGTTGTCCAGGGTGCGGTAAGGCAGGATGCGCAGGGCATAGCTCTTGCCGTCGTTGGTTTGCACTTCGGCCTCTTTGGGCACCAGGGTTCTGAGCACCTGCTGCACGTCGGCCAAGAGGCTGGTGTAGCCCACCAGATTGTTGACAATGTGCGCCACGGGTCGGCCCACGTCGCTCAGGATCAGGTTGATGATGCTGCTGGCGGCCGGGGTAAAGCGCATGATGCGCAGGCTGTGGTCAACAAAAATGGTGGCAATGCCGGTGCCCGCCAGCAGGTTGTTCATGTCGTTGTTGGCGCGTGACAGGTCAGACACCTTGGTTTGCAGCTCAGTGTTGACGGTGCTCAGCTCCTCGTTGATCGACTGCATTTCCTCCTTGGAAGTTTCCAGCTCCTCGTTGGTGCTTTGCAGCTCTTCGTTGACCGACTGCATTTCCTCGTTGCTCGACTTGAGCTCCTCGTTGGTGGTTTCCAGCTCCTCGTTGGCGGCGCGCAGGTATTCTTCCTTGGCCTGCAGCTCCTCGTTGAGCTCGGCAATCTGGGCACTGGCCGCACTGGTCGCATGGGTGGCCGGCGCCGCCGGTGGCGCAACGGGTGCGGGCGTCAGTGGCTCGGGGGCAGCGTCGAGCATCACCAGAAACAGCGGAGACTCCAGTGCGCCGTCCGGCCCTCCCAGCACCGGACAAACGCTCAGATTCACCAGCGTGAAGTGGCCGTTGGTCTTGACGCGCACGCCCTGGGCGTGCACCGTGCCGCGGCTCGATGCCGCCTTGTGCAGGGTCACAGTGAGGTCGCGGCGCAGGCCTTCACGCGCCATTTTCAGGATGTTGTAGATGCCGGCCACGCCTGGCGCGGGCTCAAGGTACATGCCGGTCCGGCCATGCAGGTAAAAAATATCGCCGCTGCCGTTGACCAGCGCCGCAACTGCAGCCACCTGGCGCAACAGCGTTTGCTCGGTGAGTTCGCGCAGCGATTGGGTGGACGGTGGGGCCGCCTTGCCAGCCGCCTGCCCCAGATCCCTTTCAACCAGCGGTGGCAAGAACCGGCCCAGCGCGGCGCGTTGCGCACCCTGGAAATCTTCCTTGCGCTGGTAGATCTTGGCCTTGCGCTCCAGCACCACAAACAGGTCAACCTTTTCTCCGACAGTTTCCGAGGTGCCCAAAAACAAAAAGCCAGCCGTTTGCAGCGCATAGTGAAACAGCGAGATCAGCTTCTTTTGCAGGTCGGAACCCAGGTAAATCATCAGGTTGCGGCAGCTGATCAGGTCGAGCTTGGAAAACGGCGGGTCCTTGATGATGTCGTGCTCGGAGAACACCAGCAGGTCACGAATGTTCTTGTGCACCCGGAAGGCGCTGCCGTCGGGCTCCAGCGTAAAAAACCGCGCCAGCCGCTCAGGGCTGATGTCATCGGCAATGCTGATCGGGTAAACACCGGCGCGGGCCACGGCAATGGCCCGGCTGTCGATGTCGGTGGC
This sequence comes from Rhodoferax sp., assembly GCF_011391645.1. Lineage (GTDB taxonomy): Bacteria > Pseudomonadota > Gammaproteobacteria > Burkholderiales > Burkholderiaceae_C > Rhodoferax. The sequence goes on from NZ_JAABQC010000105.1 coordinate 7,347, forward strand.
AAACACCTGCACCTTGTAGCTGGCCCGAAGCAACTCAAGCTGCTCCTGCAGCAGGATGGCAATCGAATACGCCTCTTCGCCGGTGGAGCAACCGGTGCACCATACGCGCACCGGTGCACCTACCGGCTTGCCGTCGAACAGCCTGGGGATGACGTGTGTCACCAACGCCGCAAAGGCGTCCGGGTCGCGGAAAAAATTGGTCACGCCGATCAGCATGTCGTTGAACAGCGCCTGCACCTCGGCCGGGGTTTGCTGCAGGTACTTGACATAGGCGTCAATGCCCTCGACCTGGTGCACCGCCATGCGCCGCTCGATGCGGCGGTAAATGGTGCTGGGCTTGTACTGGGAAAAGTCGTGCCCGGTCTGGCTGCGCAGCAGGACAAATATTTTTTTCAGCGCGTTCTCACTGAGCGGCGCGGCTGCAATGATGTGGTGCGGTGGCCGCGAAAACACATGGGCGGTGTAGGCCATGAGTTGCGCCGCCATTTCGGCCGGCGGCAGCTCAAAGTCGACCATGCCGGTGGCCAGCGCACTTTGCGGCATGCCGTCAAATTCAGCAGATGCCGGGGTTTGCACCATCACCATGCCGCCCTCGCCCTTGATGGCGCGCACGCCCAGTGTGCCGTCGCTGCCGGTGCCAGAGAGCACGACGCCGATGGCGCGCTCATGCTGGTCAGCGGCCAGCGAGCGAAACAAGAAGTCAATCGGCAGGCGGTGGCCGCGCGGTGCCGCGGGCTCGAGCAGCTGCAGCGTGCCGTTCAGGAAAGCCATGTCGCGGTTGGGCGGAATGATGTAAGCGCAGTTGACCTGCACCACCATGCCATCCGCCACCTCGGACACCACCATGCGGGTGCGCCGCTGGATGAGTTCGGTGAGCAGGCTTTTGTGGTCGGGGTCGAGGTGCTGCACCAGCACAAAGGCCATGCCGGGGTCAACGCCAGCCGGCATGCCTGAGAAGAACGCCTCGATGGCCGCCAGGCCGCCGGCCGAAGCCCCGAGGCCCACAATGGGAAAGCCGCCTGCCACCGCAGGCTCAGGGGCTTGGTCCTGCTTTGTGGTCTTCTTTTTTGTGGCCATGGAATGCTCCGAAATGCGTGGTGAATGCGTGGTGTGGCTGATAGCTGGGCTGGGTCCGGACTGATCTTAACTTTGCGGGCCGATCGCGGGAAGCTCGGCCCGCCCAAAAAAGTCACCCTGAAACGTGGTGCAGCCCATGGCGGCAAGAAATTGATACTGCCCGGCGTTTTCGACCCCGGCGGCCATCACCTGCAGGCCCAGGCCTTGGCCGAGCGAGACGATGGCGCGCGACACATCGGCCACATAGGCATCGGCCAACACGGCCCGGACCAGCGAGGGTGCGATCTTGATCTGCGCCAGGGGCCAGCGGTTGAGCAGCAGTGACGAGCAACCGGTGCCAAATTCATCCAGCGACAGGCGCACGCCGCAGGTGTTGACAGCCTCCATCCTGGCAACTGTTTTTTCAATCGGCTGGCGCAAGTCAACTTCGGTCAACGTCAACGTCAGCAGGTGCGGCTTGATGCCGCTCGTCTGCAGCAAGCCGCTGAGCGTGTCGACGAAATCGGCCAGGGAAAACTGGCCGACACTGAGCCTGAGCTCGACGACCCAGCGCTCGGTGTCGGGATTTTTGGCCCAGCTCAGCAACTGCTGGCAGACCGCCGCCAAAGCCCACTTACCCAAGGCCACGGCCGTTCCGGATTCTTCGGCCAATGGCCAGAAGTCGGCGGCCTGCAGCAGCCCCCGCGTCGGGTGGTTCCAGCAGATCAGGGCCTCGGCCCCGGTGGGCACGCCCGCGGCGCCCACCTGCACCTGGTAAGACAACACAAACTCCTGC
>NZ_JAABQC010000106.1 GCF_011391645.1 Rhodoferax sp.
TGGACAGGTGGTCGATACCAGCTTTGTGATCGACAAAGACAGCAGTCTGGCCATCGTCACCGCCAAGGACGCCGACGGCCTGGAAGTCATTCGACATTCCACGGCGCACCTGCTGGCCTACGCGGTCAAAGAAATATTTCCCACGGCGCAGGTCACCATTGGCCCGGTGATTGAGAACGGCTTTTTTTACGACTTCTCGTTCGAGCGTCCGTTTACCCTGGACGACCTGGCGGTTATTGAAAAGCGCATGACCGCTCTGGCCGCCAAGGACGAGCCGGTGTTGCGACGCGTGCTGCCGCGTGACGAGGCGGTCGCCTATTTCAAGGGCCTGGGCGAGCACTACAAGGCGGAGATCATCGCCAGCATCCCTCCCGGTGAAGATGTCAGCCTGTACCGTGAAGGCACGTTTGAAGACCTGTGCCGTGGCCCGCACGTGCCCAGCACCGGCAAGCTCAAGCATTTCAAGCTCATGAAGGTCGCGGGTGCCTATTGGCGCGGGGACCATCGCAATGAAATGCTGCAGCGTATTTATGGCACAGCCTGGGCCACCAAGGAAGACCTGCAACAGCACCTGACGATGCTCGAGGAAGCCGAAAAGCGCGACCACCGCAAGTTGGGTCGCGAGCTTGACCTTTTCCATGTGGACGATCACGCCCCCGGCATGGTGTTCTGGCACCCCAAGGGCTGGGCCATCTGGCAGGCCGTGGAGCAATACATGCGCCAGGTCTACCGCGACAACGGCTACCAGGAGGTCAAGGGACCGCAACTGCTCGACAAGGGTTTGTGGGAAAAAACCGGCCACTGGGACAAGTACCGGGACAACATGTTCACCACCGAGTCAGAAAAGCGTGACTATGCGCTCAAGCCCATGAACTGCCCGGGTCACATCCTGATCTTCAAGCAGGGCCTGAAAAGCTACCGTGACTTGCCGCTACGCTACGGAGAATTCGGTCAGTGCCACCGCAATGAAGCCACCGGTGGTTTGCACGGCATCATGCGGGTGCGCGGCTTCACCCAGGACGATGGCCACATTTTCTGCACCGAAGATCAGATTTTGGCTGAATGCGTGGCCTACACCACGCTGCTGCAAAAGGTCTACGCCGACTTCGGTTTCAAGAACATCATCTACAAAATTGCCACTCGGCCCGAGCAGCGCATTGGTTCCGACGAGATCTGGGACAAGGCCGAGCACGCGCTCATCGAGAGCCTGCGCGCCTCTGGGTGCGAGTTCGAGTTGTCGCCAGGAGAAGGTGCCTTTTACGGACCCAAGGTCGAGTACACCCTGAAAGATGCGATTGGCAGGCATTGGCAGTGCGGCACCATCCAGGTTGATTTTTCCATGCCCGAGCGGCTCGACGCCGATTACGTCGGCGAAGACAGCGCCCGCCATCGCCCGGTGATGCTGCACCGCGCCATCGTCGGCAGCCTCGAGCGTTTCATCGGAATTTTGATCGAAGAAACCGCCGGTGCGCTGCCAACCTGGCTCGCTCCGGTGCAGGTCAAGGTGCTCAACATCACCGACGCGCAGGCAGAATATGCCCGCAATGTCGTCAAAACGCTGCAAAATCAAGGCTTTAGGGTAGAGGCTGATCTGCGCAATGAAAAAATCACGTATAAAATACGGGAGCATTCAATGCAGAAGGTGCCGTATCTGATCGTGATTGGCGACAAAGAGATGGCCTCCGGTGCTGTTGCAGTGCGAGCCCGAGGTGGACAAGACCTTGGCGTGATGTCGGTGGCCGAGTTTGTTCAAAAGATTTCGGCTGATATCGCGCAAAAATCATTGGTTTGATTTTTTGATACTGTTCATGGTGCTCTGCTGCCCAGTTTTAGCCACGATGGATGTGGCAGTTTTTGTGAAGGATTAAGTCATCGCTACCGAATTTCGTGATCGCCGTCACCGCGAAGAACGCAAACACCGATTGAATCGGGAAATCATGGTGCCAGAGGTTCGCCTCTCTGGTGTTGAAAACGAACCCCTGGGTGTTGTCAATATCAATGACGCGCTGCGCATGGCGGGCGAGTTGGACGTGGACTTGGTCGAGATTGCCGCAACTGCCAATCCGCCCGTGTGCCGTTTGATGGATTACGGCAAGTTCAAGTACCAGGAACAAAAGAAAGCTGCCGAAGCCAAGGCCAAGCAGACAGTGATCGAAATCAAGGAGATCAAGTTCCGCCCCGGTACCGATGACGGCGACTACAACATCAAGATGCGCAACATCAAGCGCTTTCTTGCCGAGGGTGACAAATGCAAGATTACCTTGCGTTTTCGCGGTCGCGAGATCACGCACCAGGATTTGGGCATGGCCTTGCTGAACCGGATTCGCGATGAGTTGGGTGACCTGATTTTGGTCGAGCAGTTTCCCAAGCTTGAAGGGCGCCAGATGATCATGATGATCGCGCCCGGCCGCAAGAAGATTGCCGCGGCCAAAGTGGCTGTGGCCGAGGTTGCTGCCGGTACGTAAAGGATTGGGGCAAACACCCGCAAGGTGTTTGCCGCGAAAAATGGTGGGTTCATGCCCACCATTAAAAAAGTGGCGGGTTGTATCTCACCACCAAAAAGTGGTGGGTTGCTATCTCGCCACTAAAAAGTGGCTCGGGGCCATCAAGGCTGCAAAGTGTTTGCAGACGCCTCACGAGCACAATGTAAAAAGGAGCATGTAAATGCCCAAAATGAAGACCAAGAGCGGCGCCAAAAAGCGTTTCCGCGTTCGTCCAGGTGGTACCGTTAAACGCGGTCAAGCCTTCAAACGTCACATCCTGACCAAGAAGTCCACCAAACTCAAGCGCCATCATCGTGGTACGTTGACTGTCCGTGAGACCGAAATGGGTCGCATGGCACAGATGCTGCCCGGCCGTGGCCTTTAATTAACGACGAACAAGGAGTACTCACATGCCTCGCGTCAAACGTGGTGTAACGGCTCGCGCCCGCCACAAAAAAGTTCTAGCCCTTGCAAAAGGTTTCCGTGGTCGTCGTGGTAATGTCTTCCGCATCGCTAAAGAAGCGGTGATGAAGGCCGGGCAATATGCCTACCGTGACCGCCGTACCAAAAAACGTGTCTTCCGTCAGTTGTGGATTGCCCGTATCAATGCCGCTGCCCGTCAGTGTGGCATGACCTACAGCCAGTTTGCCAACGGTCTGAAGAAAGCCAATATCGAGATTGACCGCAAGGTTTTGTCTGATATTGCGATCCATGACATGGCCGCTTTTGCTGGTATCGTGGAACAAGTCAAGGCCAAACTGGCGGCTTGAGTTGCTTTGATTGCTATTTGATTTATAGCTTCTTGCAAAAAACAGATTAGGGCTAGAGCTTGAAAAGGCACTAGCCCTTTTTCCTTGGATCAAAGCCATCTAAAGTATTTATGAACGACTTGACCGCTGTTGTTGAACAAGCCCGTGCCGCCTTTGAGCTGGCTCTTACCCCTGCTGAACTCGAAAACAGCAAGGCTCTTTTTCTGGGTAAGTCCGGTCGCATCACCGATTTGATGAAGGGCCTGGCTGCCTTGCCGATTGAAGAGAAAAAATTGCAAGGCGCCGCCATCAACCAGGCCAAACAAGGCATCGAAGCCGCGCTCAATGCCCGCCGCCAGGCGTTGGCCGACCGCGAACTGCAGGCCCAATTGCAGGCCGAGGCGCTTGATGTGAGCCTGCCCGGGCGCCAGCGTGGCAGTGGTGGCCTGCATCCGGTGTCGATCACGCTCGAACGCATCGAGGCCATTTTCGGTTCGATGGGTTTTGAGGTGGCCCAAGGCCCCGAGATCGAGTCCGACTGGTTCAATTTCACCGCGCTCAACACCCCCGAAGACCACCCCGCGCGCTCCATGCATGACACCTTCTATGTCGAAGGTGGCAGCGAAACCGCTCCCAATTTGTTGCGCACCCACACCAGCCCGATGCAGATTCGGCACGCGGTGCAGCACGTCAAGAAACACCGCCTGGCCCATGGCGGCGCGGTCGACGGCACGCTCTACAGCGGTGCCATGCCCGAAATTCGGGTCATTGCCCCGGGGCGTACCTACCGCGTGGACAGCGATGCCACCCATTCGCCCATGTTCCATCAGTGCGAGGGCCTGTGGGTGGGCGAGGCCATCAGCTTCAAGGACCTTAAGTACGTCTTCACCGACTTCTGCCGCACCTTCTTTGAAAATCCTGATCTCGTGCTGCGGTTCAGGCCGAGCTTTTTCCCGTTCACAGAGCCCAGCGCCGAGGTCGACATCCAGTTTCCCAGCGGCCCGCTGGCCGGGCGCTGGCTCGAGGTGGCGGGGTCCGGCCAGGTGCATCCCAACGTGATTCGAAACATGGGCCTCGACCCGGAGCGCTACATTGGCTTTGCCTTTGGCATGGGCCCGGATCGGTTGACCATGCTGCGTTATGGCGTGAACGACTTGCGTTTGTTCTTTGATGGCGACATCCGTTTTCTGTCGCAGTTCCGCTGAAGCTGCACCAGCCATGCACTTGAATTTGTCATGCTGCGGCCAATCGCGGCGAGGGCGCCGCTCCCACAGGTTGCCATGCCACTGTGGGCAAGCCATGTTTAAAAGAATGAATTGATTGAACAACTATGCAATTTCCTGAATCCTGGTTGCGTGAATTCTGTAACCCTGCGTTAAGCACAGCCGAGTTGGCTGAAACCCTGACCATGGCCGGCCTGGAGGTCGAAGAGCTCAAGCCTGTGGCGCCGCCGTTCAGCCACATCGTGGTGGGTGAGATCAGGGAAGCGGTACAACACCCCAATGCCGACCGCCTGCGCGTGTGTCAGGTGGATGTGGGGCAGGCCGGGTTGCTCACCATTGTCTGTGGCGCGCCCAATGCGCGGGTTGGCATCAAGGTGCCCTGCGCCATGGTGGGGGCCGAGTTGCCAGCGGGTGAAGATGGCCAGCCGTTTCTGATCAAGGTTGGCAAGCTGCGCGGCGTCGAGAGCTTCGGCATGTTGTGTTCGGCCCGCGAACTCAAACTCTCGGAAGACCACGGCGGCTTGCTGGAACTGGCGGCCGATGCCCGGGTGGGGCAAAATATCCGCGAGCATTTGCTGCTTGATGACACGCTCTTCACGCTCAAGCTCACGCCCAACCTGGCGCATTGCCTGAGCGTTTATGGCGTGGCGCGTGAAGTGTCTGCGTTGACGGGTGCGCCCCTGAAAACGCCGACTTTTCCGGTGTCTTCTTGCGCCATTGACCAGGTCTTGCCGGTCAAGGTCAGCGCGCCTGATTTGTGTGGTCGGTTTTCGGGCCGCGTCATCCGTGGCGTCAACCCCCGGGCCGCCACCCCCGCCTGGATGGTCGACCGCCTCGCCCGCTGCGGCCAGCGCAGCGTGACCGCGCTGGTGGACATTTCCAATTACGTGATGTTCGAGTTGGGTCGGCCATCGCACATTTTCGACCTTGACAAAATCCACGGTGGCCTCGAAGTGCGCTGGGGCAAGCCAGGCGAGCAACTCAAGCTGCTCAACGGCAACACGGTCACGGTGGATGCCCAGGTGGGAGTGATCGCCGACGCGGTCCAGGTCGAATCGCTGGCCGGCATCATGGGCGGCGATGCCACCGCGGTGTCGGACGACACGACCAACATTTATGTGGAGGCGGCCTTCTGGTGGCCCAAGGCCATTGCCGGGCGCTCGCGCCGCTTCAACTTTTCAACCGATGCCGGCCATCGTTTTGAGCGCGGTGTCGATCCTCAGCTCACGGTCGAGCACATCGAGCGCATCACCCAGCTGGTTTTGGAGATTTGCGGCACGCCAGACGCCGTGTGTGGCCCTCTCGACGACCAGCAGGTCGCCATGCCACAGCCTTGCAAAGTGTCCCTGCGCGTGGCCCGCGCGACCAGGGTGCTGGGGATGCCGTTGACCCAGGAGCAATGCGTGAAGGCGCTCACTGGCCTGGGGCTGCCCGTGACCGAGGGTGACGGTGTGGTCGAAGTCACCGCGCCTTCCTACCGGTTTGACCTGCAAATTGAAGAAGACCTGATCGAAGAAGTGGCGCGCATGATCGGGTTCAACAACTTGCCGCAAACCCCGCCGCAAGCACCGATCACGGCCAAGCTTCAAGCTGAAAACCAGCGCAGCCCCTTTGCCGTGCGGCGCGCGTTGGCCGCTCTGGGCTACCAGGAGACCATCAACTTCAGTTTTGTTGAAGAGCGCTGGGAGCATGAACTGGCGGGCAACCCGAACCCCATCAAATTGCTCAACCCCATTGCCAGCCAGATGAGCGTGATGCGCTCAAGCCTGCTCGGCTCCCTGCTGCAGGTGCTCAAGTTCAACCAGGACCGCAAGGCGCCACGCGTGCGTGTCTTTGAGCTGGGTCGGGTCTTTCTGCGCGACGCCTCGGTGACGAGCACCGATACCACCGTTGAGGGCTTCGACCAGCCCATGCGCGTGGCCGGCGTGGCCATGGGCGCGGTGGATGCACCCGAGTGGGGCTGTAAAGAGCGCGCTGTTGATTTTTACGATGTCAAGGGCGACCTGGAAACCCTGTTTGCGCCGGTCCGGCTGACGTTCGAGCCGGCTCAACACCCAGCCATGCACCCCGGGCGCAGTGCCCGCGTGCTGTGCGGCGGTCAGGCGGTTGGCTTCGTCGGCGAACTGCACCCCAAGTGGCGCCAGTCGCTTGACCTGGTGCAAGCGCCTGTGATGTTCGAGGTGGATCTGGAGGCGGTGCTGAGCCGTCAGGTGCCGCGCTTTGCATCGGTGCCCCGCTTCCAGGCAGTTGAGCGCGACATCGCCGTGCTGGTCAATGAGGCTGTGACTCACGATGCCTTGATGCAAGCCGTTTGGGCCGCACCCTGTGGCGGCGTGCTGCGCGATGCAGTGCTGTTTGACATTTACCGGCCCAAGACACCAGCCACTGCGGCTGAACCAGGTGTGCCGCCCGAGAAAAGCATGGCGATTCGTTTGACGCTGAACGCGCAAGATGCTACGCTGTCCGAGCAGCAGATTGAACAGGCGGTGGCTGCGGTGCTTGCCACGCTAAGCGAGAAATTGGGTGCGCGTCAGCGTGCTTGAAACTGTCATCAACCCCCAGCCACAGAGCGAGTTATTGATGGAAATTACGGTTGATTCACTGGAAACCCCGGCCCTGACCAAGGCGCAGCTTTCAGAGTTGCTGTTTGAGCAGATTGGTTTGAACAAGCGCGAGTCCAAGGACATGGTCGATGCTTTTTTTGAACTGGTTTCACAAAGCCTGGTGGAGGGGAATGATGTCAAGATTACCGGCTTTGGCAACTTTCAGATTCGCACCAAGTCGCCGCGCCCGGGGCGCAATCCGCGTACCGGCGAGGCCATCCCCATTGCCGCGCGCCGGGTGGTCACTTTTCATGCCAGCCAAAAGCTCAAGGAGCAAATCCAGAGCGGATCTGGGTTGAGTTCTCCGCAAGTTTGACCCCGCGTCAGAAAAATCAGGGTAAGCTGTATTTACAGTGTGACCATAGTTAGAGTACTCTTGTACCTTTCCAGCTTACCTTGTTGAATCCAATGGAGAATTCGCTCCCCCAAATTCCGGCCAAACGCTACTTTACCATTGGTGAAGTCGGTGAGCTGTGCGGTGTAAAGCCACATGTGCTGCGCTATTGGGAGCAGGAATTCACACAACTTCGACCCATGAAGCGACGTGGGAACCGCCGTTACTACCAACACCATGAGGTGCTGATGATCCGGCGCATTCGCGATTTGCTGTACGACCAGGGATTCACCATCAGTGGTGCGCGCAACAAAATGCAGGAACTTCTGCAGGCAGGTTCCGACGTTCGTCACCCTGCTGATTTCTCGACGGATTTGCCAGCCGAATTGCCTGAAGATATTATTGTGAGGCAGGCGAACGTGGGATTAGCCTCCTCAGGACCAGATGCTGTAAGCCTTGAGTCATGGACGCAAGTGAGGCAAGAATTGCGTGAAATCCGGAGTCTTTTGGCGCTGGATTTCTAACCCGCAGAGTTCAAAATCAAGCTTGTCCACGGTTATAATTCGAGGCTTCGGTGTGTGGCGCAGCCTGGTAGCGCACTTGCATGGGGTGCAAGGGGTCGAAGGTTCGAATCCTTTCACACCGACCACGATTCAAAAGCCTGAAAAGCGCTCTGCTTTTCAGGCTTTTTTACTTTCCGGGGTGCCCTTGCTGTCATGTTTATTTTGCTGTTGCAGGTGCCTGATTGAACGAACCTGATCTGGCCACTTTGGCCATGGCGGCATTTGACCAGGTGGTGGCTGCCACGCCCGGGTTTCGCGCGCGTGCCGGGCAACGCGAGATGGCGCAACGAATTGCCGATGCTTTGCATGGCATCAGCCTGGGCGACCAGACTGACCCGCAAAGCGCGGTCACAGTGATTCAGGCAGGAACGGGGGTGGGCAAGTCTGCCGCGTATTTGTCCACCACCGTGGCGCTGGCGCTGGCGCGCAAGACGCGGGTGGTGGTGTCCACTGCCACGGTGGCGTTGCAAGAGCAGTTGATGACCAAAGATCTGCCGGCGCTGGCGGCCGTGCTGGACACCCCTTTTGTCTATGCGCTGGCCAAAGGCCGTGGCCGCTATGTTTGCAAGCTCAAGCTGGAGCGCCTCGTCGGTCACGGCGGGGAAGACGCGGCAGAACTTTTTGAAGGTGACGACGAAGGCAACGCAGTGCAAGCTCCCAGCGCATTTCAGCCGCAACGGGGAGCGGTGTGGCAAGACCCCATGGAGCGGCGCATTGCCTTGTATGAAACGCTGGCATCAGCTCTGGCCACAGGCAAGTGGGATGGTGACCGCGACAGCCTGGCCGAGCAGCCCGATGCGCGCGACTGGTCCACGGTGGCCGCCGAGCGCCATACCTGCACGGCACGCCATTGCCCGCGCTTCTCAAGCTGCAGTTATTACCAGGCGCGCATGCAACTGGCGCAGGCACAGGTGATTGTGGCAAATCATGATCTGGTGTTGGCCTCATTGGGCATGAAGGCGCTGCCGGAACTCGACAACTGCCTGGTTGTATTTGACGAAGGGCACCATTTG
>NZ_JAABQC010000107.1 GCF_011391645.1 Rhodoferax sp.
TGGTGAACACCTTGTCGGCTTCGATGGCGTCGTCAATCTGCACGCGCAGCAAAATGCGCACCGCCGGGTCCATGGTGGTTTCCCAGAGTTGTTCGGGGTTCATTTCACCCAGACCTTTGTAACGCTGGCGGCTGGTTGAGCCCTCAGCCTGCGTAATCAACCAAGCCATGGCCTCGCGGAAGTCGCTGACCTTTTGTTCTTTTTGACGCTCGCCTTCGCCACGCGTGACCCTGGCACCCTCGCCGAGCAGGCCCCGGAAGGTTTTGGCGACTTCGTTCAGGGCGGCATAGTCGGCGCCATGGACAAAGTCCTGCGTCAGCACGCTGCTCTTGATGTTGCCGTGCAGACGGCGGCTGATGCGCAAAATGGGCTTATCGCTGCGCACGTCAAATTCGCCAGCCACTTCGGCGTCGGGCAATTCGGCTTGCAGGGCGATGGCCGAGGCCTCGGCGTCGGCCACGGTGTCGAGGTTCAGTTCTACGCCATCGGCAATAGCGCGCAGGGCGGACACGTCCAAGAAGTTCGCCAGCCGGGCAATCACGGCCTGTGCTGTCTGGTGCTTGCGCGCCAACTCAGTCAGGGCGTCGCCAGTCAACGCCGTGCTGTTGTCACCACCAGTGTGCACCGTGGCATGAACCAGCGCCACACGCAGCAAAAAGTTGTCGAGGTCGGTGGCGCCCTGCAGGTAGAGCTCTTCGCGCCCAGACTTCACCTTGTAAAGCGGCGGCTGGGCGATATAAATGTGGCCGCGTTCCACCAGTTCCGGCATCTGGCGGTAGAAGAAAGTGAGCAACAAGGTGCGGATGTGGGCGCCGTCAACGTCGGCATCGGTCATGATGATGATGCGGTGGTAGCGCAGCTTGGCCACATCAAAGTCGTCGTTGCCAGTGGTGCCGCCGGCCTTGCCGATGCCGGTGCCCAAAGCGGTGATGAGCGTCAGGATTTCGTTGCTGGTGAGCAGCTTCTCGTAGCGCGCCTTTTCCACGTTCAGAATCTTGCCGCGCAGCGGCAGAATTGCCTGGAACTTGCGGTCTCGGCCCTGCTTGGCAGAGCCACCGGCGGAGTCGCCCTCGACGATGTAGATTTCGCACAGCGCCGGGTCTTTTTCCTGGCAGTCGGCCAGCTTGCCGGGCAGGCCCATGCCGTCGAGCACGCCCTTGCGGCGTGTCATGTCGCGGGCCTTGCGGGCGGCTTCGCGGGCGCGGGCGGCCTCAACGATCTTGCCGACGATGATCTTGGCATCCGCCGGGCGCTCCTGCAGGTAGTCCCACAGCAGCTTGCTGACGATGTCTTCCACCGGGCCGCGCACTTCGCTCGACACCAGCTTGTCCTTGGTCTGGCTGCTGAATTTGGGCTCGGGCACCTTGACGCTCAGCACGCAGGTCAGGCCCTCGCGCATGTCGTCGCCGGTCACCTCGACCTTGGCTTTTTTGGCGATCTCGGTGTCATCAATGTATTTGTTGATGATGCGCGTCATGGCGGCGCGCAGGCCGGTGAGGTGGGTGCCGCCGTCGCGCTGCGGAATGTTGTTGGTAAAGCACAGCACCTGCTCGTTGTAGCCGCTGTTCCACTGCATGGCCACTTCGACGCCGATGTTGGTGTCCTGGTCGCTCTGGCGGTCGCCCATGGCGTGGAAGATGTTGGGGTTGAGGACGGTTTTGCCCTTGTTGATGAAGTTGACAAAGCCGCGCACGCCGTCAGCGCCGGAAAAGTCGTCTTCTTTGCCGGTGCGCTCGTCTTTCAGGCGAATGCGCACGCCGTTGTTCAAGAAGCTCAGCTCGCGCAGTCGCTTGCTCAAAATTTCGTAGTGAAAATCCTTGTTTTCCTTGAAGATATCGGTGTCTGGCAAAAAATGCACTTCGGTGCCGCGGCGCTCGGTCTCGCCGGTCACCTTCATGGGTGACACCTCAACGCCATTGACGCTCTCAACCAGGCGGTTTTGCACAAAGCCCTTGCTGAATTCGAGCACATGCACCTTGCCGTCGCGGCGCACCGTGAGGCGCAGCATTTTGCTCAGCGCGTTGACGCAGCTGACGCCCACGCCGTGCAGGCCGCCGGACACCTTGTAGCTGTTCTGGTTGAATTTGCCGCCGGCATGCAGTTCGGTCAGGGCAATTTCTGCGGCGCTGCGCTTGGGCTCGTGCTTGTCGTCCATCTTGACGCCGGTCGGGATGCCGCGCCCGTTGTCAACCACGCTGACCGAATTGTCGGTGTGGATGGTGACCAGAATGTCGTCGCAATGGCCGGCCAGCGACTCGTCGATCGAGTTGTCGACCACCTCAAACACCAGGTGGTGCAGGCCGGTGCCGTCACTGGTGTCGCCAATGTACATGCCGGGGCGCTTGCGCACGGCTTCAAGGCCTTCAAGGATCTGGATCGAGCCTTCACCATAGGCCTCGGAGGCGCCCGCCTGGTGGGCGTCAATGGTGGGCTGAAAGTTGGAGCTGTCAGCCGTGCTTTCTCCCGTGTGAACGATGTTTTCAGGGGGTTGGGCAGGCTTGTTTTCTTCGGTCATGGCAGAGTCAGTGGAATTTAAAGAGTGCGGGGCAGTGTGCGCCGCTGCTTAGATGCGCATGGGCATCACCACATACTTGAAGTTGGTGTTGTCGGGAATGGTGAACAGCGCCGAGCTGTTGCCATCAGAGAGTTCCAGCGTGACCATGTCTTGCGACATATTGCTGAGGGCGTCGATGAGGTAGGTCACGTTGAAGCCGATTTCGATGCTGTCGCCGCCGTAGTCGATGTCGAGCTCGTCCACCGCTTCTTCCTGCTCGGCATTGTTGGCCGCCACGCGCAGGGTGCCGGGGTCGATGTTGAGGCGCACGCCCTTGAACTTTTCGCTGGTCAAAATGGCGGTGCGCTGCAGCGTGGCCAGCAGCGCGCTGCGGCCCAGGGTGATGCTATTTTTATGGTTGCGGGGAATCACGCGGTTGTAGTCGGGGAACTTGCCCTCGACCAGTTTGGTGACAAATTCCATGCCATCGAAGCTGAACTTGGCTTGATTGTTGGCAAATTGCATCTCGATGGCGCCTTCGGCATCTGACAGCAGGCGTTGCAGCTCCAGCACGGTTTTGCGCGGCAGAATCACCTCCTGCTTGGGCACCTCGACATCGAGCGTGGCGCTGGCAAAGGCGAGCCGATGGCCATCGGTGGCCACCAAGCTGAGTTGTTTGCCTTCAGCAACAAACAAAATGCCGTTAAGGTAATAACGGATGTCGTGCACCGCCATGGCAAACGAGACCTGACCCAGCAGTGCCTTGAGCGTTTTTTGCGGCACGCTGAAGACCGGGCCAAAATTAGCCGACTCCTGCACCAGCGGAAAGTCTTCGGCCGGCAGGGTTTGCAGCGTGAACTTGCTTTTGCCGCCTTTCAGGATCAATTTGGCGGCGCTGGACTCAAGTGACACCAGCTGGTCAGAGGGCATGGTGCGCAAAATGTCGATCAATTTGCGGGCGCCCACCGTGGTGGTGAAATCACCGGTATCGCCGCCCAGCTCTGCCACCGTGCGGATCTGGATTTCGAGGTCGCTGGTGGTGAGTTGCAAGGCATCGCCCGTTTTGCGGATCAGCACATTGGCCAGAATGGGCAAGGTATGGCGACGCTCGACAATGCCCGAGACCGCCTGCAAAACCGACAATACCTTGTCCTGGGTGGCTTTTAAAACAATCATGTCATCCTCTTGGTTTTAATGGCTAATGGAGTTATTTTCCCACTCATTTGGCTGCCTGCCTGTGGCGTCAGCCTTTAAGTGTTTGTTCCAGCACGTGTAATTGCTGGTTGAGTTCAGTGACCTGCTGGCGCTCACCGCCAATTTTTCGCACCGCATGCAGCACCGTGGTGTGATCGCGCCCACCGAACATTTCGCCAATCTCAGGCAGGCTTTTTTGCGTCAGTTCCTTGGCCAGGTACATGGCAATCTGGCGCGGGCGGGCAATGCTGGCCGGCCTCTTTTTGGAATACATGTCGGCAATCTTGATTTTGTAATAGTCCGCCACCGTCTTCTGGATGTTTTCCACCGAGATTTGGCGGTTTTGGATGGAGAGCAGGTCGCGCAGCGCCTCGCGCGCCAGCAAAATCGAGATTTCTTTCTGGTTGAAACGCGAATAGGCCAGAATTTTGCGCAATGCGCCCTCTAGCTCGCGCACGTTCGAGCGCACGTTCTTGGCCACAAAAAAGGCCACTTCTTCGGGCATCACAATGCCTTCGGCCTGGGCTTTGTTGATCAAAATCGCCACCCGCATTTCCAGCTCGGGCGGCTCGATGGCCACCGTCAGGCCGGAGTCAAAGCGCGACACCAGGCGCTCATGGATGTCCGCCAGGCCTTTGGGATAGGTGTCGCTGGTCATGACAATGTGCGACTTTTTGGCCAGCAGCGCCTCGAAGGCGTTAAAAAACTCTTCTTGCGTGCGCTCCTTGTTGGCAAAAAACTGCACGTCGTCAATCAGCAGCAAATCCAGCGAGTGGTAACGCTCCTTGAATTCGTCAAACGCCTTGCGCTGGTAGGCTTTCACCACATCCGTGACAAACTGCTCGGCGTGGATGTAGAGCACTTTGGCGCTGGGATGGTCGGCCATCAACTGGTTGCCCACCGCGTGCATCAGGTGGGTTTTGCCCAAGCCAACGCCACCATAAATGAACAGCGGGTTGTACAGGCGCCCCGGCATGCCGGCCACATGCATGGCTGCGGCGCGCGCCATGCGGTTGGCGCTGCCCTCGACCAGGGTATCAAATGTCAGGGCCGTGTTGAGGCGGCTTTTGAGGGGTTCGGCGGGGCGGAAGTGATCGGCTTCGGCCAGCGTCTCGGCCAGGACAGCGACAGTCGCCACTTTGGGCTCCGACTTGCGCACCACGGCTTCGCGCGGGGCCAGCGCCAGTTCGATCTGCACCGACTGGCCGGTCAGGCGCTCCATGAGCAGCGCCAGGCGCTGGCTGTATTGGGCCCGGATCCAGTCCATCTTGAACCGGTTGGCAACAAAAATGGTGACTTTGCCCAGGTCATCGGCCACCTGGGCTGACAAAGGCTTGATCCAGGTCTGGAATTGCTGTTCGGGGAGTTCCTGTGCCAGTTGATCGATACAGGATTGCCAAAAATCTGCGCCACTCTGGTCTTGCACGGCTGGCGGTGTGGGGCGGAGTCCCTCGGTCATTTTGCGATTGGTTTCTGTGGATAATTTTGATTTCTGACCGCCCCTATTCTAATTTATCAAAGGCTTATCCACACTACGGGTCTTCCCGCTAATTTTGAAGTGGTGAAAAGTTTGCGATAATCTGCGGTTCCCCTGAACAATTCGGGAGGAATTAACGTTGATGCCGCTTGGGCATGTTCAATCAAACTGAGGCAGCTTGCCTCTGAAGCTTCTTAGGATTTCCGAAAATGAAACGCACTTACCAACCCTCCAAGATTCGTCGCGCCCGTACGCATGGCTTTTTGGTGCGCATGAAAACCCGTGGCGGTCGTGCCGTGATCAACGCCCGTCGCGCCAAAGGGCGCAAGCGTCTGGCAGTTTAATTTCAGGCCGGGCGCAGCCTGCTCACCATTGCGGCAACGCTTGACTCACCTTGCAGCGACTCAAAAGTCGGCGCCAGTTTCAGGCCGTGCTGGCGGGGTCCACGCTGGCGCGAACGCCGCATTTTGCCCTGCACTCCGTGGCGTTGAATGCTGACCAAGGGGACTTGAATGCCAAGCCATTGTTCGATGTGCCTGCGGTCTGGCTCGGCGCCATGGTGCCCAAACGCTGGGCCAAACGCGCCGTGACACGCAACGCCCTGAAACGCCAGATATTCGCCGTGAGTCAGCTCTACCATGCGCAATTGCCAACCGCCGCCTACGTGGTTCGGTTGCGCAGCGGCTTTGATAGGGTGCAATTCATCAGCGCGAGCTCTGAAGCCCTGAAGTTGGCCGCGCGCAATGAGCTGCACCAGTTGCTGGCGCGCGCCACGCAAGCCAGGCCCGGCGCGCCCGGGCTGGTGCCGGCGTGATGGCCCGGTTGCTGATCCTGCTCATCAAGGGCTACCGGCTCTTCTTGAGCCCGTGGCTGGGCTCGTCGTGCCGGTTTGAGCCCACTTGTTCCGTCTATGCCCTGGAGGCGCTGCAACGCTTTGGTGCCGCCAGGGGCAGCTACCTTATGCTGTACCGCATTGGGCGCTGTCACCCTTGGTGTGATGGCGGCCTTGACCCGGTCCCCCAGGCGCCTGCCCAGGACTCGTCCCGTTTGTTTACCCGGTTGATACCCTCTTCCACTCAAAAGAAATCCTCATGAACGATATCCGCCGCACCATTTTGTGGGTGATTTTTGGTTTTTCCCTGGTCATGCTGTGGGATCAATGGCAGGTTTACAACGGCCGCAATGCCACATTCTTCCCCAGCTCCACACCGACCGTTGCACAGCCCCAGACGCCGACAGGCGCAGGCACCGAGCCGGGTGGCTCGGGCACCGTGCCGAGTGGCGTGCCTAATAGCGTGCCTGCCGCCAGCAGCAACGTTGCAGGCGCTGGCCAGATTGGCGCCACAGTGCCAGCCGGAGCCGCCCCGGCAGCGGCCGCCGCTGCGGCGCGCGAGCTGGTGGTGGTTGAAACCGACGTCTACAAACTCACCTTTGACACCGAGGGCGGTTCAGTGGTCAGGGCGGAGATGCTCAAACACGCCGATATGGTGGACAAAAAAGTTAATTTCATTCTCTTTGACGACAGCAGAGAGCGGGTTTATCTGGCCCAGTCGGGCCTGATTGCCGGCGCAGGTGGTCCGGCGCTGCCGACCCACAAAACCGTCATGACGCTGGCACCGGGTGAGCGCAGCCTCAAGGAAGGCAGCCAAGCCCTTGAACTGCGCTTTGAATCGGCCGAGGTGGGCGGGTTCCAGCTCATCAAGACCTACACCCTGACGCGCGGCAGCTACGTGGTGGCGGTCAAGCATGAGGTGGTCAATGTCGGCAGCACCGCACTGGCGCCGCAGCTGTATCTGCAACTGGTGCGCGACGGCAACAAGCCGCCGGGTGAATCGGCGCTCTACTTCACCTTTACCGGTCCGGCGGTCTATACCGAGGCCAAAAAATACCAGAAAGTCGAGTTTTCCGACATTGAAAAGGGTTCAGTCGACATTGAAAAGTCGGCTGAAAACGGCTACGTGGCCATGGTGCAGCACTACTTTGCCAGCGCCTGGTTGCTGGGCGACGGCATC
Source organism: Rhodoferax sp. (assembly GCF_011391645.1). GTDB lineage: Bacteria > Pseudomonadota > Gammaproteobacteria > Burkholderiales > Burkholderiaceae_C > Rhodoferax. The sequence goes on from NZ_JAABQC010000107.1 coordinate 7,178, forward strand.
AAGCGCGAGCTGTTCATGCGCAAGGTCGACACCAATTTGTACTCGGTGGGCATGATTGCACCGCTGGAAACGATTGCCCCCGGCGCCCGCAAAACGGTGGCCACCACACTTTACGCCGGCCCGCAAGAAGAAAAAGTGCTTGAATCGCTGACCCCCGGACTCGAACTGGTCAAGGACTACGGCTGGCTGACCATTCTGGCCAAGCCGCTGTACTGGTTGCTGGACAAGCTGCACAGCGTCATCAGCAATTGGGGCTGGTCGATTGTGGCGCTGGTCTTGTTGCTCAAAATTGCCTTTTACTGGCTCAACGCCAAGGCCTACTCCAGCATGGCCAAGATGAAGGCGGTCAACCCGCGCATCATGGAAATGCGCGAACGCCTGAAAGACAACCCGCAGCAGATGCAGCAGGAAATGATGCGCATCTACCGCGAGGAAAAGGTCAACCCGATGGGCGGCTGCTTCCCGATCATGGTCCAGATTCCGGTGTTCATTGCGCTGTACTGGGTGCTGCTGGCCAGCGTCGAGATGCGCAATGCGCCCTGGATAGGCTGGATTCATGACCTCTCGTCGCCCGACCCGTTTTACATCCTGCCGATTGTCATGACACTCACCACGGTGCTGCAGACTTCGCTCAACCCGGCGCCGCCTGACCCGATGCAAGCCAAGTTGATGTGGTTCATGCCGCTGGCGTTCAGCGTGATGTTCTTCTTCTTCCCGGCCGGCCTGGTGCTTTACTGGATTACCAACAACGTGCTCTCAATTGCCCAGCAGTGGGTGATCAACACCCGCATGGGTGTGCCGCCGAAGTTTCATTTGCCGAAGTTCTAACATCCACCTGACGTGAGCTTGCCTCGCCACCTTGACCCGATCGTGGCCATTGCCACGGCACCGGGTCGCGGCGCGGTGGGCATGGTGCGGGTCAGCGGACGCGGCCTGCAGGACTTGGTGCTGGGCTTGTGCGGGCGCCCGCTCAAACCGCGCGAAGCCACTTACACCGCCTTTCTGGACGCCACGGGCCAGGCCATCGACCATGGCCTGGCCCTTTATTTTGTGGCGCCGCACTCCTTTACCGGCGAGGAGGTGCTGGAGCTGCAGGCCCATGGCGGCCCGGTGGTGCTGCAACTGTTGCTGGCGCGCTGCCTGCAAGCGGCCGCCGAGCCCGGCCCCGGCGGCGCAGCCCGTCTGGCGCACTTGCGCGTGGCGCTGCCAGGCGAGTTTTCCGAGCGTGCCTTTCTCAACGACAAGATCGATCTGGCGCAGGCCGAGGCCATTGCCGATCTGATCGATGCCAGCACCGAGGCCGCCGCGCGCAGCGCCAGCCGCTCCCTGGCCGGAGCTTTCTCAAGTGAAATCCACACGCTGCGCGATGCCCTCATCCATTTGCGCATGCTGGTCGAGGCCACACTCGACTTCCCCGAAGAAGAGATCGACTTTCTGCAAAAGGCAGACGCGCATGGGCAGCTGACCCGGCTGGCGCTTAGCCTGGCCACGGTAATGGCGCGCGCGCAGCAGGGCGCGCTGCTGCGCGAAGGCATCAAGGTGGTGATTGCCGGCCAGCCCAACGCCGGCAAGTCGTCGCTGCTCAATGCCCTGGCCGGCGCCGAGCTCGCCATCGTGACCGCCATTGCGGGCACCACCCGCGACAAGGTGCAGCAGACCATCCAGATCGAGGGCGTGCCGGTGCATGTGATTGACACCG
>NZ_JAABQC010000108.1 GCF_011391645.1 Rhodoferax sp.
CAGCAGGTGAAGAGAAGTCATAGATGCGATGCAGTCTATGCCTTGAGTCTTAACGCAGGATTAACAAATGTCACTTCTGGGCAACTTAAAGTGAACGTGCGCGCAATGGCAGGCTTTTTTAGCCATCCGCCGGATTCAGGGGCTTGAGTTGGATTCCGGCTTCGCGCCCCGCATCAGCGTCAGCGCCAGCACCGCCGATGCCACCATCAGCAGCAAGCTCACCGCGTTGAGCACCGGCGTGGCGCCTTCGCGCATGCGGCCGTACATCATCACCGTGAGCGGCGAATCCGAGCCGACCAGCATCAGCGTGGTGTTGAAGTTCTCGAAACTCATTAAAAATGAGATGGCGGCAGAACCGATCAGCGCCGGTTTCAGGTACGGCAGGGTGATGGTCCACAGCACGGCGGCGCGCGAGGCACCCAGGTTGAAGGCGGCGTCTTCGAGCGTGATGTCAAAGCGTTTCAGGCGCGCCGAGATGGTCAGGGTGGCAATGGAGGCGATGTAGGAAAACTGGCCCAGCACCACCAGCGGCAGGCCCGGGCGCAAGAACTCCAGCTCCAGCCCCCACAGATCATCGGCCAGGTTGGCGATACGGCTGGCAAACGCCAGGATCGAGATGCCAAGGATCACGCCGGGGATCACCAGCGGCGCCAGCATCAGCAGGCTCAAGGCCTGCTTGCCGCGAAACTGCGTGCGCTCGATCAAAAACGCGTTGGCAGTGCCCACCAGCACCGAAAGCAGCGTGACCCATGATGCCACCACCACGCTGGTCCAGATGCTGCCGAGCATGGCGCTGTCGGCAAACAGGCCGGTGCGACCCGCGCCCTCATGGCCAAAAAACCAGTCCAGTGTGAAGCCGCGCCAGGGCGGTGCCGGATAGGGCGCGTCATTGAAGGCAAACACCGCCACCACCGCCAGCGGAAGGAACAAGAAGGTAAAAAACGCCACACCGTAAACCACGGTGCTGGCGCGCAGCCACAAGGGTCGGGGCAATGAGGCAATCATGTTTTTCGCATCACCTCACCAAACTTTTGACCACTGAGCTTCAAGCCGGCCCAGACGATGGCCGTTGACAAGCCCAGCAGCAAAAAGCCGAACGCCGCGCCCTGCTCCCAATTGAAGCGGGTGATGAACTGGGTGTAGATTTGCTCGGTGAACCACTGCGAATTCTTGCCGCCCAGCAGCGTCGGCGTGAGGTAGTTGCCAAGCGTGAGCATGAACACCACGATGCAGCCCGCCACGATGCCGGGTGCGGCGTGCGGAATGATGATCTGGCGCAGGATCGACCAGCCATTGCCACCCAGATCGTAGGCGGCTTCGATCAGCGAGTCGTCCAGGCTTTCCAGCGCGCTGATGAGCGGAATTACCATGAACAACATCGAGGTGTAGACCAGCCCGACCAGAATGGTGGCGTCGTGGTAGAGCATTTCCACTGGCGCGGGCGTAACACCCAGGCCCACCAGCACGGCGGGCAACACGCCGGATTCGCGCAGCAAAATCATCCAGCCCAGCGTGCGCACCGTCTCGCTGACCCAAAACGGGATCAGGCACAGGATGAACAGCATGGATTTGGACTTGCCGCGCACCAGCTTGGCAATCGTCCAGGCAACGGGGAAAGCCATCAGCAGCGTGATGGCGGTGGCCACGATGGACATCAGGGCGGTGCGCACAAAGGTGTGCCAGTACAGCGGCTCTTCGACAAACGTGGCGTATTGCGCCAGGCTGGGTTCGTACACGCGTGGCGCCACGCGCTCACGCAGCGACAAGATGCCCAGTTCCACATGCGGCAGCACGATCAAGCCCACCAGCCACAACAGCGCCGGGGTCAGCAGCAGCAAGAGCATCAGCCGGGCTTGGGCTTTCACGGCTCAACTCGCAAAACACACCGCCCGTTGCGGGTCAAAGCCAAAGGCCACGGTTTCACCCACTGTCAGGTCGGCAAATTCACCCGTCTGCGGCAGTGCGATGCGGAATTCGGTGTTGGACTTGGTTTCTTGCAGCAACACCGCCGAGTTGGCGCCATCAAACAGCAGGCTGGTGATGCGGGCGCTGAAATGGGTCAATCCGGCGTCTGCCAGCAGGGCGCTTTGGCGAGCCAGCCGCGCCACTTCAGGCCGCACAAAGGCCTCGACTGCATCGCCACGCGCAATCTTGCCGATGGCCCGCGCCGGAATCACCATGCCTTCGGCACTGGCCACGGTCACCGTCCCGTCCTTGACTTCTGCGGCATGGCCCGCGATGCGGTTGTTGGCGCCGACAAAACCCGCCACAAACGGCGTTTGCGGCTCGTAATACAGCTGCTGTGGCGTGCCCACCTGCTCAAAACGGCCATGGTTCATCACTGCCACATGGTCCGACAGCACCAGCGCCTCGGATTGGTCGTGCGTGATGTAGACAAAGGTGGTGCCAAAGGCGGCCTGAAGTTGTTTGAGCTCGATCTTCATGTGCTCGCGCAGCTTCAGATCCAGCGCGCCCAGCGGCTCATCGAGCAGCAGCAGTGTGGGCTCCAGCACCAGGCTGCGGGCAATCGCCACACGCTGTTTTTGCCCGCCCGAGAGCTGGTCCACCCGCTTGTCTTGCGCTCCGGCCAGGCTGACACGCTCCAGCATCTCGCCCACGCGGCGCTTGATCTCGTCTTTGGCCACACCCCGGCGCGCCAGACCGTAGCCGACGTTGTCGCCCACGTTCATCATCGGGAACAGCGCCAGGTGCTGGAACACCATGTTGACCGGGCGCTTGTTGGGCGGCACGCCGTGCGTGTCTTTTCCACCAATGTGGATGTTTCCCGAGTCGGGCTCCAGAAACCCGGCAATCATGCGCAGCAGCGTGGTCTTGCCGCAGCCCGAGGGGCCGAGGATCGAAAAGAAACTGCCGCGCGCCACCTCAAATGACAACTCGTCCACCGCGCGGAAAGCACCGTAATGCTTGGCCACGCGGGTGGCCTGCAGGTCAGGCTGAGTCGTCAAAATCAGTTGGCCGCCTTGACGCGGTCCAGCACGCGGCCCTCGATCTCTTCAATGCCGGCGGGCACGGCCGGGTACCACTTGACGTTTTTCAGCGCGGCTTCAGGGAAGCTGGCGGCAAACTGGGCTTTCAGCTTGGCATCCATCAACTGGTCAGCGCCCTTGGAGGCGGTGAAGTTGCCGGCAGAACCCGCCACCTTGGCAGCAATTTCAGGGCGCATGTTGAAGTTGATCCAGGCGTAGGCGGCGGCATCGTTCTTGCCTTTGGCCGGAATGGCAAAGGTGTCGATCCAGCCGAGTGCGCCAGACTTGGGCGCGATGAACTGGATTTCGGCTTTTTCGCCGTTCAGTTTCCAGCCGCCTGTGTCCCACATCATGGCGCCGACGATTTCGCCGGTGCGCATGCCGTTGAGCAACTGGTCTTTGTTGTCCCAGAAGAACTTCAGGTTGGGCTTGCAGGCGATCATGGTCTTGCCAACCTCATCCATCAATGCGCCATAGGCTTTGGCGTCACCGTACAGCGCAAACGGGTCCTTGCCGGAGGCGAAGGCAAACGCCAGCAGTGTCGGGCGTTTCAGGCGCACGGCGGTCTTGCCCTTGACATCGGCACGGCACAGGTCTGGGTAATCGGCCATTTTGGTCAGGCTGGTGTTGACCACCAGGCCATCGGTGCCCCAAATGTGCGGCAGGCCGTACACCTTGCCGGCCAGCGTGGTGTTTTTCTTGGTGGCTTCGAGCATGGATGGGATGAACAGCTCGCTTTTCAGCTTGCTCAGGTCCATCGGCTTGTAAATGCCAAATTCGGCTTGAGGCCCGGTGATGCGGTCTTGCGACGGCTGGGCCAGATCAAAGCCGGCACCACCGGTGGCGCGCAGTTTGGAGATCATTTCTTCGTTGTTGGACAGGGTCAGTTCGACCTTGTAGCCGCTTTCCTTCTCGAATTGAGCCACGATGTCTTTGGGCGCGTAGTCGGCCCAGGTGAGCAGGCGCAAGGTTTTTTCCTGGGCCAGGGCTGAGCCGGCAAGGCCGAGCGCAACAACGCCGGCCGTGATCAATGAGTAGCGCAATTTCATGGTGAATCCTTGAAGTGGGTCAATGGGATCTGAGCAACAAATCAGGCACACAGGCCCGAAAGTTGATGTTATGTCAGCCAAGTGACATTTTGATGTCAGTCGCGCCCGGCAGTCAACGGGTTTTCCCTTGGGTCGCTGTTATCGTTAACATCAGTCTTTCGTCTTTCAGGAGGTTTCATCCATGCCAGTTGTCGTCGTTGCCAACCCTAAGGGAGGCGTGGGCAAGTCCACATTGTCCACCCACATTGCCGGCTACTTTGCCAGCCAGGGCCATCCTGTGATGCTGGGTGACGCCGATCGCCAGCAGTCGAGCAAACTCTGGTTGTCCTTGCGCCCGGACAACGCCCGCGCCATCAGCAACTGGGAACTGGGACATGACCAGATTGCCAAACCGCCCAAGGGCACCACCCATGTGGTGCTGGACACGCCTGCCGGGCTGCATGGCAAACTGTTCAAGGAGATCCTCAAGCGCGCCCACAAGGTGCTGGTACCGCTGCAGCCGAGCGTGTTCGATATTTTTGCCACGCGTGACTTTCTGGATGAACTGGCCGAACGCGCCCAGGGCAGCAAAACGCAGATCGGCATTGTGGCCATGCGCGTGGACGAGCGCACCCGCGCCGCCGAGCAATTGCAAACCTTTGTCGCATCCACCGGCCTGCCGGTGCTGGGCACGCTACGCGACACGCAAAACTACGTGCAGCTGGCGGCGCGCGGCCTCACCGTGTTTGACCTGCCGCCCGAGCGCGTGGCGCGTGACCTGGCCCAGTGGGAGCCCATTTGCCGCTGGCTGGATCAGTAGCGGTTTAAATGTAATTTAAAGATCACTATTTTTGATAAACATGTTTAAATAGCGATCTAGAAATTACATAAATCATGCGCACCCAAAGCGACAAACCCTTGCCAAACCTCGATCATCTGGACCCCCTGGTAGGCGCGGTGATGGCCAAACGCAAGCAACTGCGCTGGAGCCAGGCCAAGTTGGCGAAGGCGGCGGGGATCAGCCGCCGGGCATTGCTGATGATCGAAAAAGGGGGTGACTGCAACCTCAGCACCTTGCGGCGGCTGCACACTTGTCTGGACATCGTCATGCAGGCTGCCAGTGCCCACGTCCCCACGCTGGATGACATGAACGCCCAAAATGCAAGAGAGCGTTTTGGCGGTGTGCGATGAAGCTCGATGTGTATGTCAACCAGGCGCTGGTTGGCACGCTGGAACAAGTTGAGGTCAACCGTTTTGTGTTCACGTACCAAGCCAATGTGACAAGCAGTCATGCAGTGTCGCTGCTGATGCCGGTGCGCCTTGAGAGCTGGGTTCATGCCGCACTGCACCCGGTGTTCCAGGTTAGCCTGCCCGAGGGCGCGCTCAAGCAGTTTTTGACAAAAAAATTTGCCAAGCATTTTGATTATTTTGGCGACATGGCATTGCTGTCGGTAGTTGGGGCGCATTTGGTGGGTCGCATCAAGCTGGCTCCCCACGGGTCGGCTCTGTCAGCCCAAAGTCCGTTCGAGGACTTGCACACCTTGCTCCAGAGCAGCTCCAAAGAAATCGTTGACCGTTTTTTAGAGGAGCACGCTGACACCTCTGGCGTGTCAGGTGGCTTCCCCAAATTTCTGGCGAAAAGCCCGTTGCCGGATCAGTCCAAAAATGGGAAAAGCACCCTGATTTTTGACCACTGGATCATCAAGTCCAACGACGATGACCACCCCCACTTGATCCTCAATGAGTATTTTGGTTTGAGCATGGCGCAAAAAATGGGCTTGCCCGTGCCCGAGTTCCAGCTCTCTGAAGATGCCGATCGCCTGGCCATTCGCCGCTTTGATGTGCTTGCGCCTGGTGTCAACCTGGGCTTTGAGGACATGTGCGCCATGCTGGCGCTCAATGCGGGCGACAAGTTTTCTGGCTCGGTTGAAAAAATCATCAAGAAGATCGAAGAGTTCTGCCCACCTGACCAAAGAAGGGGGGCTTTGGACCAGTTTTACGCGCACTACGTGGCCTGCATGGCCATTCGCAATGGTGATGCTCACCTGAAAAATTTTGGCTTTGTCTATTCAAGCGCCAACGACGTGCGCTTGTCTCCCGTTTTTGACATGTTGTCCATGTCGGTCTATGCACCACCGGCGCAAAACGGCGATGCGCTTGATGCACCGGCCTTGAGTTTCGGTGGAGTCAAGCGTTGGTTTGTGAAAAAAAACCTGAATGAGTTGGCCGACCGATGCGCTGTGACGGCGAAGTTTCAAGCCGAAACCAGCGCCCGTTTGCTCGGTGCCATGCTCAGTGTGGGGCAAGACGTGGTGACCAAGGCGGCTCAGCACCCCAGCTTTATCCCAACCGCACAAAGAATGCTTGAGCTCTGGTCGCATGGCTGCACGATTCATCACACCGATGCCGCGCAGCAATTGAAGGCCATGGCCACATCGCTTGGCAAGTCAGCTTCGGTTTTACGGTGATCTGGGTGCGCGCAAGGCTTTAAAAATCTGCCGCAGTTGTGTTCGTGACAATCTTCGCTTTCTCCGAAGCGTTGAGCTGAAACATTAAGTCTGGCGGGAAGCGTTGCAAATTACGTTTCACGGCCTGATTCAACGCTTTGGTAGGCATACCGTAAAGGTCGGCCAAATCGTCGCTCTGCCTATAAAGGGCTGTATCCCCCTGTAGAATTTGCGAGAGCAATAATCAACAGAGCCAATATGGCCGTAGGGACGACGATGCAGCTTGGCCACGGCCAGAGTCTAAACGTGGGGGACGCATGGGATCTTCCGCATAAACTGAAAATCGACTCCTTGGCGATTGGGGAATAGGCGCGTTCATGAGCGGTTCTGCAAGCCAATTCAAACCCGCGTTGAGCCGATTCAACGCTTTGGTAGGCACACCGTAAAGCTCGGCCAAATCTGAGTCAATCATTACGCGAACACCGCGTAAGGTCAGGATGCGACTTTCAATGCGGGCAGGAATCAGCAAACTCATGAGGAACCCATTTGTCTAAAGTCGCAAATTGCGACCCTATTCGATAACGTTGTGGCAGTCGCTCAAGTGCCACCTCACCCCAAATGCTTGCCCACAATGCCCGCCAGCTCAAACATCGTCACCTGCGGCTTGCCAAACACGGCCAGCAGCTTGGCGTCGGCATTGATGGCGCGTTTGTTGGCGGCGTCCTGCAAGTTGTTGGCCTTGATGTAATCCCACAGTTTCTTGATGACTTGTGCGCGCGCCACCGGCTCGGCACCAATCACCGCGGCCAGGGCGGCGCTGGGCGTCGAGCCCGCGCTGCCTGCGGCGGGTGCCTTGCGCGGCGCTTTGGCGGCAGCCGCCTTGGCCGCTTTTTTGGCCGGTGCTTTCACCGCTTTTTTCGCGGCTGCGGCCTTGGCCGGCGTACCCGCTTTGGCCGCCACGGCCGCTTTGGTCAGCGGTGTGGCAGCGGTTTTGCGCGGCGGGAACTTGCTCGGGGCAAACTCGAAGTTCACCTTGCCCGCGGCCGCGTCCCAGGCCAGCATGGCCTTGAAGGCGCGCCGGGTGCGCATGGAGACAAACTTGTCGAGCAGGTCGGTCTTGCCGGTGCTCAGCAGCTTGACCATCTGCTCACGCTCGACCGGTTGTTGCAGGATGATCTGGCCGGTCTTGAAGTCGCAGCTCGGTGTGGCTTGCGCGTGTGTGGGAACCGACTTTTCGCAGACGTAGTTTTTGCCATGCTCGAAAACGCCAGCGCCGCATTTGGGGCAGGCGCCAAGGCTGGTTTGCGCCGAAAAGTCGATCAGCTCGCCAGATTCCTCGCCGGCTTTGTCGTCGCCAAAGTCGAATTCCAGCTTGTAGTTTTTGGTTTCGTCGTCGAACTTGATGACCATCTCGGCGGTGAACGGCCAGCCGGCCTTGGAGCGGAAACCGCTCAACGGGCCGATTTTGCGCTCGCGCAAAAACTGCTCGACCTCGGCCAGCTCAAAAGTGCGGCCTGCCGGGGTTTTGCCAAACGAAAAGCCGCAACCGTCGCTTTTGCCATCTGCGCCGGTGCAGGCGTAGCGGCGGTAGTTTTCTTTCACCACGCCGCCGCAGCTGGGGCAGGGTGTGTGCAGCGTGGCAAAGTCGCCCGGAATGGTGTCGCGGTCGTATTCCTTGGCTTTCTTGACCATGCGCTCGGTCATGGCGGCGATCTCGGCCATGAAGGTTTCGCGCTTGAGCTGGCCGTGCTCCATTTGCGCCAGCTTGAATTCCCACTCGCCGGTGAGCTCGGCCTTGGTGAGTTCCTGCACATCCAGGCCGCGCAAGAGCGTCATCAGCTGGAAGGCTTTGGCGGTGGGAATCAGCTCGCGGCCCTCGCGCAGCATATAGACCTCGGAAATCAGGCCCTCGATGATGCTGGAACGCGTGGCGGGTGTGCCCAGGCCCTTTTCCTGCATGGCCTCGCGTAACTCGTCGTCTTCCACGGTCTTGCCGGCGCCTTCCATGGCGCCGAGCAGGGTGGCCTCGGTGTAGCGCGCCGGCGGCCGGGTTTTCAGGGCCTTGGGGTCGACCGATTCGGCCTTGACGCGCTCGCCCTGAGCCACCGGCACCAGGTTGCCCGGGTTCTTGTCGTCGCCGTCCTTGGCTTCTTCGGCGGCTTCCTTGCCGTAAATCGCCAGCCAGCCCGGTTTCACCAGCACCTTGCCTTCGGTCTTGAAGCTGTGGCCGACTGCGGTGCTGATACGGGTGGTGATCTGGTATTCGGCGGCCGGGAAAAACACCGCCATAAAGCGGCGCACCACCAGGTCGTAAATTTTCTGCTCGGTCTCGCTCAAGCCGTGCGGTGCCTGCAGCGTCGGGATGATGGCAAAGTGGTCGCTGACCTTGGCATTG
>NZ_JAABQC010000010.1 GCF_011391645.1 Rhodoferax sp.
CAATTTGGATTGTAAATCCGTCCATTATGGATTACAAAGAACTCGACAGAGACGAAATTTATCTACATCAACGGATTTGATATCCTCCTGGCCCCAAAGGCAGGGATTGATGATGGCATGAAAAGCCGCGAGTCGGGTGCGGGTTTTCTAGCCCTTGGCCCCCGCCAGCGCCCGCTGCACACTGCAAATGGTCGCAAAGCGGTCTTTGAGCACGGCCGCGGTGCGTGCCTTGATGTCCGCCGCCGTCAGCACCGAGCCGTCCAGATGCTGCATGTCCCAGGTCAGGGTGGCGTCCAGGCAGTAGTCCACACGCCAGCCCACGTCGGAGGCGTGGCGGGTGGTGGTTTCGCAGCATTGCTCGGTGCGAATGCCGCTGATGATCAGCTTCTGGATGCCGTTTTCGATCAGCCAGACGTCCAGCCCGGTCCCCACCAGCGCGCTGTGGCGGCTCTTGTGAAAGATGGCGCCGGCCTCGAACGTATGGAGCTCGGCCAGCGGCTTGACGTGACCGGACTCCAGCGCAAACGCGTTGCTGGCAAGCTTGGGGCCATCGACATGAAACACGCGAACGATCGGCACACCCTGCGCCACGCAGCCGTCAATCAGCGCGTTTTGCGCGGCAATGTAGGCCGGCAGGTCGGCGTCAGTGAAATAGGGCTGTTGCCTGAAGGACTCTTGTGCGTCGATCAGGATAAGACAGGTCTTCATGAAAAAACTCCAGGTTGAAAAGCCGAAACAAGAGCTTATGAGCGGCGCAGTCCGCGCGGCTGCAGTGCCAACAATGCAAGCGCCACGGCGGCAAAGCCAACACCCGCCATGAAGGTGAACGAAGCTCCGAAAGATTGCCACAACCAGCCCGCCAAGCCGCTGGCGAGCAGCAGCGCAACGCCGCTGAGCAGATTGAAAAAGCCGTAGGCGGTGCCCCGCAGGTCGGCCGGCGCGGTGTCGGCCACCATGGCGGCCAGCAGACCTTGCGTCATGGCCATGTGCAAGCCCCATAACGCCACGCCCAGCCAGAATGCCCAGCCACTGTTGCTGATGGCCAGCAACACGTCGGCGGCGATCAACAGGAGCAGGCCCCAGCCCAACAAAGTCGTGTGCCGCATTTTGTCGGCCAGCTTGCCAAACGGATAGGCGCACCCGGCGTAAACCATGTTCATGGCGATCAGGACCACAGGTGTCCAGGCCAGCGCCAGACCGCCTTGCTGGGCACGCAGCACCAAAAAAGCCTCACTGAACCTTGCCAGCGTGAACACCGCGCCCACGCCCACCACCCACCAGTAGGCAGGGCTCAAACGGGTCAGGTTGGCGCGGCTGATGGGATTGACGCGCTTGGCCGTGACGGGCCGCTCCGGCTCCTGCACGCCCCAAACCAGCAGTGCCACGCACATGATGGCAGGAACGGTGGCGACCCAGAACACGGCGCGAAAGTCATCCTGCCACAGCAGCATGAAGCCGATGGCCAGCATTGGCCCCAAAAAAGCGCCCACGGTGTCGAGCGACTGGCGCAGGCCGAAGGCGGCGCCGCGCAACTCGGGCGGCGCAATGTCGGCCACCAGCGCGTCGCGCGGTGCGCCGCGAATGCCTTTGCCGACCCGGTCTGCCAGCCGGGCGGTGACGATCCAGCCGGCTGAAGTGGCCAGCGCAAACAACGGTTTTGTGAAGGCCCCCAGTGCGTAGCCCAGCACCGCCAGCGGTTTGCGTTTGCCCCAGTAGTCGCTCAAAGCGCCCGAAAACACCTTGACAATGAGCGCCGTGGCCTCGGCCGCGCCCTCTATCAAGCCGACCACAAAAACGCTGATGCCCAAGGTGGTGACCATGAACACCGGCAGCAGGCTGTGGATCAGTTCGCTCGACACATCCATCAGCAGGCTGACAAAGCCCAGCGCCCAGATGCCGGCGGGCAGCTTGCGCAAGGGCTGAGGTTGTGCCGACATGCTTACATCCATCGGCCCGACGGCGGGCCTCCAGCAAAGGCATCAGGATTGTTGTGGGAGCGGCGCCCTCGCCGCGATAGGTTTCGGTTCATGGAAGCGATGTCGACACCGGTTCCTGACGCTGGACTCAGCGCACCAACACGGCAGCGCTGTCGCCGCGCGGGGCAATCACGCCGATCTCGTACACCGTTTCACCGGCGCTGCGCAACATGGCTGCGCAGGCCTTTGCATGGGCGTCGTCAATCACCACCACCATGCCGATGCCGTTGTTGAAGGTGCGGTTCATCTCGATGTCGTCAATGCCCGCCGTGGCCTGCAGCCAGGCAAACAACTCGGTTTGCGGCCAGCTGCCTTTGACCAGATGGGCGGCCGTGCCGTCGGGCAGCACGCGCGGGATGTTTTCCAGCAAGCCGCCACCTGTAATGTGCGCCAGCGCCTTGATCGGGTGGGCGGCCAGCGCCGCCAGCACGTTCTTGACGTAAAGCCGGGTGGGTTCCATCAGCGCCAGCTTGAACGGTTTGCCGTCGAGGGTGGCGGGCACGGTGCCGGCACTTTCTGAGCGCTCGATGCATTTGCGCACCAGGCTGAAGCCGTTGGAATGCGCCCCGCTGGAGGCCAGGCCCAGCACCACGTCGCCGGGTTGGACCGTGGCGCCGGTCAGAATTTTGGATTTTTCCACCGCGCCAACCGCAAAGCCGGCCAGGTCGTACTCGCCGGCCGGGTACATGCCGGGCATTTCAGCGGTTTCACCACCAATCAGCGCGCAGCCAGACAGTTCACAGCCTTTGGCAATGCCACCCACCACGGCAGCGGCGGTGTCCACATCGAGCTTGCCACAGGCAAAGTAATCGAGAAAAAAGAGCGGCTCGGCGCCTTGCACCAGCACATCATTCACGCTCATGGCGACCAGGTCGATGCCCACGGTGTCGTGCATCTGCCACTCGAACGCCAGTTTGAGCTTGGTGCCCACGCCGTCGGTGCCGCTCACCAGCACCGGTTCCTTGTACCGTTTGGGCACCTCAAACAGCGCGCCAAAGCCGCCAATGCCGGCCAGCACGCCTTCGCGCATGGTCTTTTTGGCGAGCGGTTTGATGCGTTCCACCAAGGCGTCGCCCGCGTCAATGTCAACGCCAGCGGCTTTGTAGGAAAGAGGGGTGGAGGATTGGGTCATGACGATGTGCAGGTGAGGCAAAAGGGTGGCTCGGGCGGGAAGCCGTAAGCCCGATAGAATTTGGCCTGATTTTAAGGGGTTGGCCTTTGGCCGTTTCTATGCAATTTACTTCCACACAAAAAAGAGCTGCTGCCTGGATGGCGCTGTTGCTGGGCACCCTGACGGTGCTTTGGCTGCTGGCGCCAGTGCTGACTCCGTTTGTGGTGGCGGCCATCTTGGCTTATGCGCTGACGCCAGTGGTCGACTGGCTCGACAACCTGGGCCGGGGTCGCATTCCAAGGTTGCTGGCGGTGGTGGTGGTGGAAGTTGTTTTCCTGCTGATGCTGCTGGCGCTGATGCTGCTGGTGGTGCCCATCCTGATCAAGCAGTTGCCGCTGTTGCGCGAGCAGGTGCCCCCGCTGTTGGACCGGTTTAACTTGTTCATCCAGCCGTTTTTGGCGCAGTTCGGCCTGCATGTGTCGTTCGACGTGGCCGGCCTCAAGGCCTTCGCCATGGAGCACCTGAGTGCCAATTTTGAAGACTTGCTGGGCCGTTTGATGGCTTCAGCCAAGCTGGGCGGCAGTGTGGCGCTGTCGGTGATCGGCAATGCGGTGTTGATCCCGGTGGTGCTGTTTTATCTGCTGATGGAGTGGCGCCGCATCATCGGCTTGCTGCTGGTGCTGGTACCGCCCCGCCTGCGTGCAGCGGTCGACAGCTTCACCACCGAGTCCGATGCCGTGCTGGGGCAATACCTGCGCGGCCAGATGCTGGTGATGCTGGTGCTGGCGGTTTATTACAGTGCCGGGCTGGCGCTGTTTGGCCTGGACCTTGCCTTGCCCATCGGGGTTTTTACCGGCCTGGCGGTGGCGATTCCCTACCTCGGTTTCGGGCTCGGGCTGATTTTGGCCACGCTGGCCGGTTTTCTTGAATTTTCGGCGCAGGCCGGTCAGGTCAGCGCGCTGTTGATGGTGGCCGTGGTGTATGGCCTGGGTCAGTTGATTGAGAGTTTCTTTTTGACCCCGCGCCTGGTCGGAGAGCGTATTGGCCTGCACCCGTTGGCGGTCATTTTTGCCTTGCTGGCGTTTGGCCACACGCTGGGTTTTGTCGGCGTGTTGATTGCCTTGCCGCTGAGCGCCGTGTTGCTGGTCGCCATTCGCCGGCTGCAAACAGCTTACCTGCGCAGCGCGCTTTATCAGGACTCGCCGAGCGCATGATGCAACAACTGGTGCTGGACATGAGCCTGCCCAACGGGCCCAGCCTGGCTAACTATTGCGCTGGTACCAGCGGGGCTGCGCTGGCACATCTGAAGCTTTGGCTGGGGCGCGCGGGCAGCACGCTGCGTTCACCCGTGCCCAGCTACCTTTGGGGCGGCACCGGCTGCGGTAAAACCCATTTGCTGAAAGCCTTGCGCGCCGCGCTGCAGGACCAGGGCGACAAGGCGGGGTGGCTCGATGCCGACCTGCAGGCGCCCGCCGAGTTTGATGAAACCTGGGCCTGCGTGCTGATGGATGACGTGCATGCCTTCAGCACGGCGCAGCAGCAGGTGGCATTCAACTGGTTTGTTCACGCGCAAACCCTGCAAATTGCGGTCTTCGCCACCGGCAGCCTGCCACCGGCCGACCTGAAGTTGCGCGATGACTTGCGTACCCGCCTGGGCGGCGGCCACGTCTTTGCACTGCAGGCCCTGAGTGAGCCCGAGCGGCGCGCCGTGTTGCGCCAGACGGCGGATGAACGCGGTATTTTCTTGAGCGACGAGGTCATGGATTTCATGTTGACGCGCTTCAGCCGCGACCTGGGCAGCCTGATGGAACTGCTCGACCTGATGGACGGCTACGCACTGCAAACCCAGCGCGCCATCACGATTCCCCTGATCAAAGCCATGATGGACAACACATGACCTGCAAATTGACTCTTTTTGACCTGGATCACACCCTGATCCCGATAGATTCTGACTACGAATGGAATGCTTTCACAACCTCGCTGGGCTGGCACAAT
The DNA here is from genome assembly GCF_011391645.1 of Rhodoferax sp. Lineage (GTDB taxonomy): Bacteria > Pseudomonadota > Gammaproteobacteria > Burkholderiales > Burkholderiaceae_C > Rhodoferax. The sequence goes on from NZ_JAABQC010000010.1 coordinate 5,083, forward strand.
GCGGTCGAATTCAACCGGCAAAACGACGCCTTTTATGCGCAATACCAAGCTGGCAGCCTCGACATTCACGAATATGTACGTTTTGCCACGGCTGCCTTGTGCACGCAAGGCGCGGCCAAGTCCACGGCTGCACACGCGCAGTTCATGAAAGCCGTGGTGCAGCCCGCCATCCTGCCCCAGGCCTTGAAACTGCTGCAACAGCACCAATCAGCGGGCGACGCGGTGCTGATCGTGACGGCCACCAATGAGTTTGTCACACGTCCGATTGCCGATGCCTTTGGCGTCCCAGAACTGATTGCCGTCATGCTGGAGCGCGACCCTGTGAGTGGCTGGTTCAGCGGCGAGATTGCTGGAACACCGTCGTTTCGCGAGGGCAAGGTGACGCGGGTGGCGCAGTGGTTGAGCCAGCGTGGCCTGAGTTGGGACTCGGTGCAGAGCACCTTTTACAGCGACTCCATGAACGACCTGCCGCTGCTGGAGAAAGTGACACACCCGGTAGCCACCAACCCCGACGACCGGCTTCGCGCGCTTGCGCTGGATCGCGGCTGGCGCATACTTGAGCTTTTTTAGAATAATTAAAAACACAGGCAACAATGATTAAAAAATTCATCAATCGGCTTTTGGGCAAATCTGCCCCAGAAATCAAGCATCCATTCGGCAAACGCGCTGAAATCGGCCCGCAGGAACATGGCATCAACCCCAATCTGGTGGACGAGCGCGCGCTCAACGTGGTGCGCACGCTCAAACAGGCGGGTTTCGAGGCCTACATCGTTGGCGGTGCGGTGCGCGACCTGATGCTGGGCCTCGCGCCCAAGGACTTCGATGTGGCCACCAACGCCACGCCGGAGCAGGTCAAGGGCCTGTTCCGGCGCGCCTTCATCATCGGCCGGCGCTTTCGCATCGTGCATGTGGTGTACGGGCGGGGTCGCGAGCATGAGGTGATCGAGGTGTCGACCTTCCGCGCCTATCTGGACAATGTGGCCGCCGAGCAGGTGGCGGGCAACGAGAAGACCAGCAAGAGCGAGCTGGCCGGCATGAAACACGCGGTGGACAGCAGCGGCCGGGTGCTGCGCGACAACGTCTGGGGCCCGCAGGAAGAAGACGCGGTGCGCCGCGATTTCACCATCAACGCCATGTATTACGACCCGGAAACGCAGATCGTGGTGGACTACCACCACGGCATCAAGGACTCCAAGAACCGTGTCATCCGCATGATTGGTGACGCGCAGGCGCGCTACCGCGAAGACCCGGTGCGTATCATCCGCGCCATCCGTTTTGCCGCCAAGCTCAATGGGCTGGGTTTCAAGCTGGAGCCCAAGACGGCGACACCGCTGGTCAAGTCCAAAGCGCTGCTGCTTGAAGTGCCGCAAAGCCGGTTGTTTGACGAAATGCTCAAGTTGCTGCAAACCGGCCACGCGCTGGCTTCCATTGAGCAGCTCAAGGTGCTGGGGCTGGCGCACGGCATTTACCCGCTGCTCGATGTGGTGGTGGAGCGCGCCGAAACACCCTTTGTGCAGTCGGCCCTGCTCGACACTGACCGGCGCGTGGGCGAGGGCAAACCGGTGGCACCCAGTTTTCTGCTGGCCTGTGTGTTGTGGGCCGATGTGCGCGACGGTTGGGCCGCGCGCATGAAAAATCAGCATTCGCACCCGGCCTTGCAGGACGCCATCGAGGACGTGTTCAATGCCCGCATCGGCGACGTGTCGGGCCGCGGTAAGCTGGCCGGTGACATGCGTGAAATCTGGCTGATGCAGCCGCGCTTCGAAAAACGCGTGGGCAGCGCCCCCTTTGGCCTGGTGGAGCAACCGCGCTTTCGGGCCGCCTTTGACTTCATGCGCTTGCGCGCTGAAATTGGCGAGCTTGACGTGGTGCTGTCGGACTGGTGGGAAGCCTTCAGTCTGGCCAACGACGACCTGCGCAACGACATGGTCGATGAAGTCAAGCTGGAACAGCAGCAGCGCGTGCGGCCGCCGCGCGCCCCACGGGTGCACTCGGTGCCGGGCCGGGCGGCCAACGAAGCGGCACCGCCATCAACTGCCGACCAAGCCGCACCAGATCGGTCAGGACTGGCCACTGACTCGGTATCGGGCGATGGCTCAGACGCGCCCAGGAAACGCCGCCGGCGTCGTCGCTCGCCGGGTCGCGGCACCGGCGATGCGGCAGCGCCAGACCAGCCGGTGTGACAGTTCCCGATCACCCGGAGGTGGTGGCCTGGATCGCGCTGGGTGCCAACCTGGGCGACGCGCAGGCATCGGTGCTGGCAGCCATTCAGGCCATTGCGCGTTTGCCAAGCACCCGGCTCATCGCCGCGTCAAGCACTTACCGCACAGCACCGTTTGAGGCCACCGGGCCTGATTTTGTCAATGCGGTGGTGGCTGTTTCAACCCGGTTGAACGCCCTTGCGCTGCTGCAGCATCTGCAACAACTTGAAAATGGGGCAGGGCGCCGGCGACCGCATCGCAACGCGCCGCGCACACTCGACCTGGACATCTTGTTGTACGGTGACGCCAGCATTGCCAGCCCCACGCTGCAGGTGCCTCACCCGCGCCTGTGGGAACGGGCTTTTGTGCTGGTGCCGCTGGCCGAGATTGCGCCGGACAAGGTGAGTCGCGCCCAACTTGGCGCGGTGGCATCCCAGGGAATTGAACGGCTGACCTGACAGAAGTGGTCAACCGGCTCAGGCCAGTTCGGCAATCATCTCGATTTCAACGCAGGCCCCGAGCGGAATTTGCGCCACGCCAAAGGCGCTGCGGGCATGGGCGCCCACGGGGCCGAATATCTCGCCAAGCAACTCGCTGGCGCCGTTGGTGACCAGATGCTGCTCGGTGAAGTCGCCGGTGGAATTGACCAGCGACATCAGCTTGACAATGCGCGTCACGCGGTTCAGGTCGCCCACCGCGGCGTGCAGCGTGCCCATCAGGTCGATGGCAACCGCGCGGGCGGCGGCCTTGCCTTCTTCAGCAGTCATGTTCTTGCCAAATTGACCCACCCAGACCTTGCCATCCTTCTTGGCCAGGTGCCCGCTTAAAAACACCAGGTTACCGGTCTGGACAAATGGCACATAAGCGGCAGCGGGGGCAGCCACCGGAGGCAGGGTAATGCCGAGTTGTGAGAGTTTGGCGTAAATGCTCATGATTTTTCCTCTTTCAGGTTTTGTCGTAGCTTGAATTTTGACTTTGACTCTGACTCTGACTTGGCCCGAAGCCTTGACCCTGGCTCTGGCTTTGCGTTTGTCGCGCCAAGACCAGCGGCGCTGCCATCGGCTCCACGGTCACGCCCACCTTGAGCGTGTGCCTGGCGCCGCCGTGGATGACGCCACGCATGGGCGAGACATCAGAAAAATCTCTTCCGGTGGCCAGCGTCACATAGTCTTCGCCCGGGGATGGCCAACCGGCGCGGTCGTTGGTGGGGTCCAGATCAAGCCAGCGCTCACTCTCGGGCAGGTCAGGCAGGTACACCGCGGCCCAGGCATGCGAGGCATCACTGCCCCTGAGCTTGACCGTGCCCGGGGCAGGCAGGGTAAGCAAATAGCCGCTGACATAGCGCGCCGGCAAGCCCAGGCTGCGCAGGCACGCAATCAGAATATGGGCGAAGTCCTGGCACACTCCCTTGCGCTGCGCCAGCGCCTCCAGCGCCGGGGTATTGACCTGGGTGCTTTGGCTCTCATAGCTGAAGTCGCGGTGGATTCGGTGCATCAGGTCAATCGACGCCGCCATCAGGCCCGCGCCTGCCGTGAAACTGGGTCTGGCGTAAGCCAAAAATTCGGCGTCGCGCGGCACCATCGGCGAGACAAAAACGAATTCGTTGGCAGCATCAAAGGGGGCGCCGGCCCGATAACGAAAGTGCTCGCGCACCGCCTCCCAAGTGATGTCGCTGGTGGGCAAACGCACGGTTTGCGTGTTCACCTGGCTGGTGGCGATCACCTGCAGCCGGGTGTGCGGGACCTGCAGCGAGAAAAAACTGCGCGTGTTGCCGAACACATCCCCGGTGGTATGCACCTGCGCCGGCTCGGGGCTAACCTGCAAGCTGTGGCCCAGCAGGGTCTGGTTCGCGTTGTGCAGCGGCGTCAGATAAGCCATGTGCTGAGCCGTCTCAACGGCAGGCACATAGTTGTAAAGCGTCTCGTGGGTAATCTGCAACCTCATGAAGCCCCCAGGCTTTGGTTGACCAGGCCGCTGTGGGTGAAGTACGTGGTGCTGATTTCATCCGACACCACAAAACTGGCATGGCTGCACTGGTAAAGCACGTTCTTGAGCAACTCATAACGCGCCGCGCCACCGCCCGTCGACAGCACGGTGTCTGATTCTGGTGCGGGCGAGACCAAGTCGGGCGCCTTGTCGCACAACTGTGCCAGACTCCAACTGCCGGGGTGGGGGACCTTGTGCGACAGGGCGCAAAGCTGGTTGGGCTCGCTGCCGGCGAGCCGGGCCAGACGCCCCCGCAGTGTGTGGGCGATCCATGAAATCGAGCGCGGGTTGTCGCGGTCAATGACCAGCAGGTCGACCAGCGCCGTCATGTCGCGGCTTTGCTGAAACTGGGCGTGAAAGGTGATGGCGCTGTCGAACAGTTCGACCATGGCATCAAAGCCGCCATCGGTGAGCAGGCTGCCGGTGTCAAGGCCGCGCAACAAGGCCGACGACAAAAATCCCAGCCGTTCAATGTGGCGGCCGATGCTCAGCAAACGCCAGCCATCGTCACGCGTCATGCGATCGGTCTGGGCGCCCGTGATGGCGGCCATGTGGTCGCTGGTGTCCTTGAGAATCTGCAGCGCTTGAAGCGCTGAAAAATCAGCACGCTGGCGCTGTTGCGCACAGCGCGCAAACAGATCTTCTTCGCAGCGGATGATGATGCGCCAGTGCTCCTGCGACAGGCGCTCGCGCACGCTGGAGCCCACCATTTTGAGCGCGCGCAGGTAATAACCCACGCTGGTGGCACCGGTGGTGGTGCCCAGGCCGTCGATCAGGCTGCGCTCGAACACCCGGGGCGCCTGCAAGGCCGACGGCACGCCCGGCAGCACCAGGGTGTTGGCCACTGCCATCTGGCTGAGCCAGGTCAACAAGGGCGCGGAGGATTGTTCCTCGCCATGCAGACACTCCAGCGTGAGGCGCGCCAGGCGGATGGCGTTTTCAGCGCGCTCGGTGTAGCGACCCAGCCAAAAAAGATTTTCTGCAGCACGGCTGGTGATCATTCGCTTGCGCTGCATCAGGGACTCAGGCGTCAGGTGCGGCGCCAGCAGGGTGCTGTGATCAACCTCGCCACGGGTCATGGACCAGACGTCGGCGCTGCTGCCCCCGCGCTGCATCGACGTGATCTCTTCACCTGCGCTGGCGACGCGGGCCAGGCCGCCGGGAAGCACGCGCCAGCCCTGGGCGCCATCTGACACCACGAACACCCGCAACATCACCGAGCGTGCCAGCAACTTGCCGGCCTGGCCCGCGGCCACCGCGCCCGTTGCCTGCCATGTGGGCATTTGCGACAACGGGGTGTAGCCTTGCAAAGTGTATTCTTCGGCATGCCGCACGATGCGCCCGGCCCATTCATCCACCTCGCGTGGTGTGAGCCGGTTGCCCAGCACAGACTCAAAACTGCCCTGGTCGACCGAGCCCGGGTAAGTGGGTTTGATGGCGCAGTCGTTCAAGCGCGGCAGGGCTTCTTCCATGGCGCTGCGTTCACCGCACCACCAGGTGGGCAATGCCGGCAGGCTGAGTTGTTGGCCCAGCAAATGGCGTGACAGGGCGGGCAAGAAGCCGAGCAGGGCAGGCGACTCCAGAAATGCCGAGCCCGGGGCATTGGCCACCAGCACATTGCCCGCCCGGATGGCTTGCAGCAACCCGGGCACGCCCAGCGTGGAGTCGGCACGCAGTTCAAGCGGGTCCAGATACTGGTCATCCACGCGCTTGAGCAGGCCGTGCACCGGCACCAGCCCCTTGAGTGTTTTCAGGAACAGGCATTCGTCGCGCACCAGCAGATCACTGCCTTCCACCAGCGTGAGGCCGAGGTAGCGCGCCAGATAAGCGTGTTCGAAATAAGTTTCGTTGTAGGGGCCGGGCGTGAGCAGGGCCAGATGCGCATCAGCACCTTGGGGGCTCATGGCCTTGAGGCTGTCCATCAGGGCGCGGTAGGTGCTGGCCAGGCGCTGCACCCGCAGGCTCTGGAAGGCTCGGGGAAACTGGGCTGAAATGGCGAGACGGTTTTCCAGCAGATATCCCAAACCTGACGGTGCCTGGCTGCGCTGGGCTTCCACCCACCAATTGCCGTCAGGTCCGCGAGCCAGATCAAAAGCTGCAATGTGCAGAAAGCGCCCGCCCACCGGCTTCACGCCATGCATGGCGCGCAGGTAGCCCGGGTGCGCGTGCACCAGGGCAGGCGGCAAAAAGCCGTCGTGCAGCAAAGTTTGCGGCCCGTAGACATCGGCCATCACGCGCTCCAGCAGGCGCATGCGTTGCAACACACCCGCCTCGATGCGCTGCCAGCTCTGGGGATCGACGATCAGTGGAAACAGGTCAAGCGACCAGGGGCGTTGCGGCCCGTTTTCATCGGCATAGACGTTGTAGGTGATGCCGTTGTCACGCACCTGGCGCGCCAGATTGACGGCTCGCTGGTCCATGTCGGTGACCGCGTCATTGTCCAGTGTGGAGAAAAACTGATGCCAGGCGTCTGACAGGCCGGCAGCCTTGCCGCGCAACTCGTCAAAGTGTCCGACCGTTGCCTGCGTGGCTTGAGCCAGTTCGGTCACGCTGACGGGCTTGGGTCTGGTTTCTTTTGGTTGCAAATGAAAGGCTTCGCTCATTTCTCTGAGTATGCCAGCGAAGTGGCGCTTTGGTTGACAATCACGGGTTCTTCTATTTGATCCATGCCATGACCGATACCATCCAAGAACACGCCGAACCTGCCACCCAAGTACCGCAGGAGGCAGCGCCGTCTGCCGTTCCTGAAAGCCCGCAGAAGCCAACTGTGGTTGACGCGCCAGTCAGTCCTGCCAAGTCAAAAAGTCGTTTCGCCTCAGTGCAGCCTGTGCTGGAAAAACTGTTTGAGCTGTATCCGCATTTGTTTGGCGAGCGCTTCCTGCCGCTCAAGCTGGGTATTTTCCAGGAACTGCTGGCGGCCCACCCGGAGGATTTCAAACGCGAATCGCTCAAGGCCGCCTTGGGCGTGCACACCCGCTCCACCCGCTATTTGCAAAGCGTGGCCGCGGGCCAGAAACGCCACGACTTGCAGGGCCAGCCGGTCGAAGACGTGGCACCCGAACACGTGTTTTTGTCCATCGTTGAATTGTTTCAACGCCGCCAGGCCCGCAGCACGGAAGACTTGCGGCCCAAATTGCGAAGCCAACTGCTGGCCGCGTTCGAAAAATCCGGTCTGACCCGACAAGACTACCTGGCGCGCATTGGCACTCCGACTGAAGCGGTTCAGGCGCTGCTCGACGAGGTGCTGGCCGAGGTTGAGCAGCAGCGCGCCCGGCGCACCGCATTGAAAAAGGCCTTTGAAGCCAGCGGTCAAAGCATTGAGGCGTTTGCTGACGCGCTGGGCATGCGTGTCAGCGAGGTGCAGACGGCGTTGAAATAAAACGGAGCAGCCCCCGGGCTGCGCTGCGCTTGATCCGGGGGATGTTCAGGAGCCGGTTTCAGCCGCGCCGCAAATCCAACGTGAACGGAAACTCGCGGCTGGCTGGCACGTTGATGGTGGCCGGTGGCACGTTCACCTCACCTGGCGTGTGACCGCCGGCAGTGAAGCGTGACAGGCGGCGGCTTTCGGCCTCGTTGGCGTTGACCGGCAGGCTTTGGTAACTCAAGCCGCCCGGGTGCGCCACGTGGTACTGGCAGCCGCCCAATGAGCGCTTCATCCAGGTGTCCACAATGTCAAAGGTCAGCGGCGCATGCACACCGATGCTCGGGTGCAGGCTGCTTGGCGGGTTCCAGGCTTTGTAACGCACACCGGCCACATATTCGCCTTGCACGCCAGTGGGCTGCAAAGACATGGCGCGGCCGTTGCAGGTGACCACATAGCGGCTCTCGTTCATGCCGGTGACACGCACCTCAATGCGCTCCAGGGAGGAGTCCACATAGCGCGCGGTGCCGCCCGGGGCGCCTTCTTCACCCATCACATGCCACGGCTCCAGCGCGTTGCGCAGGGTCAGCTCGATACCTGCCGAGCAGATCGAACCAATCAGCGGAAAGCGGAATTCAACGTGCGGCGCAAACCAGCTGTCGTCAAACGCAAAACCAGCGGCGCGCATCTCGGCCATCACGTCATGGAAATCCATCTCAATGAATTTCGGCAGCATGAAACGGTCGTGCAACTCAGTTCCCCAGCGGGTGGCCGGCGCCATGTAGGGCGTCTTCCAGAAGCGGGCAATCAGCGCGCGCAGCAGCAACTGCTGCACACTGCTCATGTGCGGGTGCGGCGGCATCTCGAACGCGCGCAACTCCAGCAGGCCCAGACGGCCGGTGGCTGAGTCGGGCGAATACATCTTGTCAATCGAGATTTCGCTGCGGTGGGTGTTGCCGGTGGCGTCGATCAGAATGTTGCGCAGGGTGCGGTCAATCAGCCACGGCGGCATCGACTGGCCGTGGATTTCGCGGTTTTTGTAGATCTGCTCGATGGCGATTTCAAGCTCGTACAACTGGTCGTTACGCGCTTCATCGACACGCGGTGCCTGGCTGGTCGGGCCGACAAACATGCCGGAAAACAGGTAGCTGAGCGACGGGTGGTTGTGCCAATACAACAGCAGGCTGGCCAGCAACTCCGGCTTGCGCAGGAACGGGCTGTCAGACGGCGTGGCACCACCCATCACAAAGTGGTTGCCACCACCGGTGCCGGTGTGGCGGCCATCGGTCATGAACTTTTCCGCCGACAGTCGCGACTCAAACGCGGCGTTGTAGAGGAACTCGGTGTTGTAAACCAGTTCTTTCCAGTTGTTGGCTGGGTGAATATTCACCTCGATCACGCCCGGATCAGGGGTCACGCTGAGCAGTTTCAGGCGCGGGTCGCGCGGCGGCGGGTAGCCTTCGATGACGATCTGCACACCCAGCTCTTTCGCGGTGGCTTCCACAGCGGCCAGCAGGTCCAGGTAGTACTCCAAGCGCTCCAGTGGCGGCATGAAGACGTAGATGGCGCTGGATTTTTCACCCACCGCTTCGGCCTTGGGGCCGCTGGCGCGGCGCGGGTCGCGCACTTCCACACACAAAGCCGTGCGGGTGATCCAGTGGGCGGATTCCTTGCGCGCAGGGATGCGGGCAAAGTCGGTGGACTGCGGCGCGTCGACAAAGTCGGCAGGCTCAGGTTGCAAGGTACTTTGCGCGTGGCTGGCGGTGCTGGTGTGGCTGGCGAAGGCCGTGGGGTTTTGCATCAGCCGTGTGGCTTCTGTCGGTGGCAGGGAACCTGCCAAAAACGGCAGGGTCGATGACCCGGTGGCAGTGCTTGCTGCCGTAACCGCAGCCGCAGCGCGGCGCGCAGCACCCAGTGCCAGGCCAGCCATGCCGGGGGCGTGGCTGGTGGTGGCGGCGTGTCCGGGCGCCGTCTGGCCGGGCGCGTAACGGGCTGCCAGCTCGGCATACACGGGCAGGTCGCCACGCAGGGTCGAAGGATCCTGTTCGATCATGTAGGGGAAATCTGCCTCGCTGACCCACGGCAGTGAATCCAGCGGCAGGCGCAGTCCCATGGGTGAGTCGCCGGGCATCAGGTACAGGCGTTCGTCGCGCAGGAACCAGGGGCCGGTCGTCCAGGCCGCGCCATAGGTGTCGTCATAGCCCGCCACCTTGACCGGCAGCACATAACCCACGGGCGTGTCGAGTTTTTGCGTGAAAACCCGGCACAGGCGGGCGCGCTCCATTTCGTCGTCGAGCTTGGAGTTGAAGGGGTCGACGTTGACCGGCAGACGGCGTTCGCGCCACAGGTAATACCAGCTGTCTTCAAACGCGGTTTGCACGTGTTTGTCGGTGATGCCCAATTTACTCGCCAGCACGCTGGTAAAGCGCTGCGCGTCTTCGCTGGTGTAGTGGCTGGTCACACGTTCGTCGGCAAACAGCGCCGGGTCGGCCCACACCGGTTGGCCGTCGGCGCGCCAATAAATGTTCAGCGCCCAACGGGGAAGCTGCTCGCCGGGGTACCACTTGCCCTGGCCGTAGTGCAAAAAGCCACCTTCGCCATACTCTTTGCGCAATTTGTGCACCAATTCGGTGGCAAAGCCGCGTTTTGTCGGGCCAAGTGCGTCGGTGTTCCACTCTGGTGCGTCACGGTCGCTGACCGCCACAAAAGTGGGCTCGCCGCCCATGGTGAGGCGCACGTCGCTCTTCTGCAGGTCGTCATCGACCGCGTCACCCAGGGCCATGATGTCGGCCCATTGTTCTTCGGTGTACGGCTTGGTGACGCGGGGCGACTCGTAAATGCGGGTCACCTGCATGTGGTGGGCAAACTCCACTTCAGACTCATCGACACCGCCCTCAATGGGTGCAGCGCCTGATGGCTGCGGTGTGCAGGCCAACGGAATGTGGCCTTCGCCGGCCAGCAGGCCGGAGGTGGCATCCAGGCCGACCCAGCCGGCGCCGGGCAGATACACCTCACACCAGGCGTGCAGGTCGGTGAAGTCGACCTCGGTGCCGCTTGGGCCGTCAAGCGACTTGACATCAGGTTTCAACTGAATCAGGTAGCCCGACACAAAACGCGCGGCCAGCCCGCAGTTGCGCAGTAGTTGCACCATCAACCAGGCCGAGTCGCGGCAGGAGCCGGAGCCCAGCGTCAGCGTTTCCTCGGGTGTTTGCACGCCAGGTTCCATGCGGATGGTGTACTTGATGGCTTGGTGCACCGAGGTGTTCAAGTCCACCAGAAAGATCACGCTGCGGCGCTTGGCGTAATCAATTTTGTCCAGGTAGGCCTGCACCAGCGGTGTCACCGGGTCAGGCATGAGGTACGGGGCGAGTTCCTGCTTCAGGTCGGGCTGGTAGCTGAAGGGAAACTCTTCCGCCTCAGGCTCCAGAAAAAAGTCAAACGGGTTGTAAACCGCCATGTCCAAGACCACATCGACCGTGACCTTGAACTCTTTGGTCTTGTCCGGAAACACCAGGCGCGCCTGGTAGTTGGCAAACGGGTCCTGTTGCCAGTTGATGAAATGGCCCTCGGGCTCCACTTTGAGCGAATAGGAAATGATTTTGCTGCGACAGTGGGGTGCCGGGCGCAAACGCACCACTTGCGGACCAAGGTTGACCAGACGGTCATAACTGTAGTGGGTGATGTGATTCAGTGCAGCATGAATGGACATGGGTTGCGTCTTTGGAATTTGAATGGAATGAGTCTGGCGAACAGTTGCTAACTAGCAATGTTGGTGCCAGCAAGGTCAACGACCGGTCGTCACCAGATTGGTTAGCATCAGGGTGAGTAATGTAACAAGATCAAGCCCCACCATGAGTCACCGTAACCCGCGCGCCTTGCTCACTCCCGCCATGCACGGCGTTCTGGAGCGTATGGCTCGGGCTGGCAAAGTGCCGATGCATGCCCTGACACCGCAACAAGCCCGTACCGCCTATGAGATCAATGCGGGTGTGCTGGACCTGGTCCCGGTCAAACTGCCACGGGTTGAAAACTTCACGCTGCCTGCGCGCGACGGTTTTGAATTGCCGGTGCGCCTTTACGCCCCTGGCCATGACCCGCTGCCGGTGCTGGTGTACCTGCATGGCGGCGGGTTCACCATCGGCAGCATCGCCACGCATGACGTGTTGTGCCGTCACCTGAGCCACCTGGCGCACTGTGCCGTGCTGTCAGTGGACTACCGGTTGGCCCCCGAATACCGTTTTCCGGTGGCGTTCGAAGATGCCTGGGATGCCTTGAAATGGGTGGCGGAGCGGGGTGCCGAAAAAGGCCTGGACCCGGCACGGATCGCCGTGGGCGGCGACAGTGCCGGCGGCACGCTGGCCGCCGCCTGCGCGCTACAGGCGCGTGACTCTGGTTTGGCCCTGAAGCTGCAATTGCTCATCTATCCCGGCTGTTGCGCCCATCAGGACACGCCTTCGCACAAAACCTTTGGCCATGGCTTTGTGCTGGAAGCTGCCCACATCGCCTACTTCTTTGACCTCTACATCCCCAATCTGACAGACCGTGAAGATTGGCGCTTTGCCCCCTTGATGGCCGACGATGTGGACGCAGTGGCGCCCGTCTGGCTGGGGCTGGCCGAGTGCGACCCACTGGTGGACGAAGGCCTGCAGTACGCCGACAAGCTGCGCGCCTCGGGGGTCGAAGTGGACCTTGATATCTACCGCGGCGTGACCCATGGGTTCATCACCATGGGCCGCGCCATTCCCGAGGCAAGCCGGGCGCACATGGATGCAGCGCGGGCCTTGAAACACGCGTTTATGTCCGACTCGCCGCCTTGAGGCGACATGGAACAAGGTCAAAAACCCGCACTCAATAAAGGGAGTAAGGGTAAACCCTTATACTTCCCTGACATTAACTTTACAAGGACTCACCATGTCCAAACTGATAGAGCTCATCCAAGCTCTGATTCCCGGCTTTAAAACGCAACATGAAATTGATGAAGCCTTTCTTTCTGAAGCGTCGGATGCCTGCGACCTCCAACGTCGCATGCGACTGATGGACAGAGATGCCCGTGACGGCGCGCGCGGGTTGATTTTTGGCAACCAGATGCCTTGATGGAGAACCAATCATGAACAATCTTCAAAATTCGACCAAACCGTTCGCGACTTTCACAAGCACCATGGCAACTTTGCGGAGTCTGCCGTTCGACATGGCACGCCAGCAATATGCAAACGCCGTGCAGGTGGGGCTGATCGAACGCTCCATGCTGCGTTGGGCCAAGTTTGAGCAGCAGCTTGACCGGATGGAAAAAATGACCCTCGGGCCCTTGGCGCGCCGGATCTGATTTTTAAATGTCCGCCAGCAAGGGGTAGGGGGCCGGTTGCAGGCTTAACAACGGACCGGTGGAACCCAGCGCACGCACGCCACCCGCTTCAAACGCGCTGATCTGCATCGACACGATGGCATCGAAACCACCTTCTGGCGCCGGTGCCGCCTGCACCACCAGCCCACAGGGCTGATTGGCGTCATCGGGGGCAAACAATTCGTCCCCGGCCTTGAATGCGTTAGCGGTATCTGCGTGCGCCAGGTAGGCGCGCCGTTTGAGCGTTCCGCGAAACTGGCTGCGCGCCACCACTTCCTGGCCCGGGTAGCAGCCCTTTTTGAAATTGACACCGCCCACTGATTCGTAATTCAGCATTTGCGGCACAAAGGCTTCAAAAATCGGCTGCGTCACCGTGGCAATGCCACTGCGAACCTCGCCCCAGGCCCATTGCTCGGGCGTCATGACCGCACCGGTTGGGACTGGTGAACCGGCTGGCGCCACCCACAGCGCCCGTGGTACGCCATCTGCGGGGTAAAGATTGACCAGAGTAATCGCGTTCAGATCAGATTTGCTCCACACGCCAGCCTTGCCATCAGCCCATTCCTGGGCGGCCTCAGACACCGCTGAACCCGCCAACCCATACACCATGAATTCATGGCTGGCATCGCTGAGCTTGACTTTGGATCGAAGAACGAACATGGACAGGCGTTTCATGGTGCTTGCCAAAAGGTCTTGGCTGCATAACAACAAAATATCTGAATGAGTGCGCTTGAAGCCAATGAAGCTGGCCTGCAGTCGCCCCTTGGCGTTGCAAAAACCGGCCAGCCGCGCTTCGGACAAACCCAAAAGCGAGAAATCGCTGGTTAATTGACTGTGCAGGAATTTGGCGGCATCTTCGCCTTGCGCGCGGATCAGCCCTGAATGTGTCAGCGGGGCAACGCCTTCGAGTGGTGTGTGCATGGGTGAATTATCATGCCCACTCAATTTGGTGGAAGGCAGTAGGGTTGTGCAACGTTTAATGAAATTTTTTTTGGTGTTGGCGCTGGCGGCGGGGGGCTGGGCGTTTTGGTGGGTCAACCACAATCTGCCGCTCGCGTCTTCCACACTGGAGCTGACCATTGAGCCAGGCACCACACCGCGAGGCGTGGCGCAAGATACGGTGGCCAGTGGTGTGCAAACTTCGGCTGATCTGCTGTACTGGTGGTTTCGGCTGTCCGGCCAGGCACGGCAGATCAAGGCTGGCAGTTATGAACTCGAAGTGGGCCTGACCCCGCGCACCTTGCTGGCCAAACTCACGCGCGGAGAAGAAGCCTTGCGCTCGGTGACCCTGGTGGAAGGCTGGACCTTCAAGCAAGTGCGCGCAGCACTCCTTAAATCAGAATCTCTCAAGCCGGACTCTCAGGGGCTCGAGGATCGTGTCATCATGGAAAAATTGGGTCAGCCCGGACGCCATCCCGAAGGTCGCTTTTACCCGGACACTTACACCTACGCCAAGGGCAGCAACGACATCAAATTGCTTTTGCGCGCCATGCACGCCATGGACAAACATCTTTTGACAGCATGGCAGGCGCGTGCCACTGACACCCCCCTGAAAAACCCTGACGAATTGCTGATTCTGGCCAGCATCGTCGAAAAGGAGACCGGCCAGGCCAGTGACCGGTCGCTGGTTGCTTCGGTTTTCATCAACCGTCTGCGCCTGGGCATGTTGCTGCAAACCGACCCCACGGTGATTTACGGAATGGGTGATCGTTTTGACGGCAACCTGCGCCGGCGCGATTTGCTGGCCGACACGCCCTGGAACACCTACACCCGCGCCGGTCTGCCGCCAACACCGATCGCCATGCCCGGCAAGGCCTCGCTGATGGCCGCAGCGCAACCTGTGGCCAGCAGCGCCCTGTACTTTGTGGCGCGCGGCGATGGCAGCAGCCAGTTCAGTGACAGCCTGGACGCGCACAATCGTGCGGTGAACAAATACCAACGCGGACAGTAAACACCAGCATGACAAGCGGACTTTTCATCAGTTTTGAAGGCATTGACGGCGCCGGAAAATCAACCCATATCGACGGCTTGGCGCAAGCTTTCAAGGCACAGGGCAGGGTGGTGCGGCTGACCCGTGAGCCCGGGGGAACCCCCTTGGCGGAAAAGTTGCGCACCCTGGTGCTGAACGAACCCATGGATGCCATGACCGAAGCCTTGCTGGTCTTTGCTGCAAGGCGCGACCACCTGCAGCAAGTGATCGAGCCGGCGCTGGCACGCGACGAGGTGGTGCTGTGTGACCGCTTTACCGATGCCACCTTTGCCTACCAGGGCGGCGGGCGGGGTTTTGATCTGACCACCCTCACATTCTTGGAGCAACTGGTGCAGACGGTGAAGTTGCCCCCAGCTGACTTTGTTCGGGAACCTGATCTGACGATCTGGTTTGACCTGGCTCCCGAGATCGCCGCCGGGCGCCTGATCGGCGTGCGCGCACCTGACAAGTTTGAAGCCGAACCTCTGACATTTTTCGCCCGGGTGCGCGCGGGCTATCAGGCGCGTTTTGATGCTGCTCCCCAGCGTTTTGCACGCATTGCTGCAGAGCAGGAGCGCGCGGCGGTGTGGCAGCATGTGCTGAGCAGCGTCAAGCAACGGGGCTGGCTGGCATGAGCGAGCCATCGGTCGCTGCCAGCAAGGTCGCGCCCTGGATTGCTGCTCAAACGCAATCCCTGCTGGCACAACGCGGCCACGCCTGGCTGCTGGCCGGGCCGTCCGGCCTGGGTCAGTACGAGCTGGCGCTGGCGCTGGTGCGCGCCTGGCTGTGCGAACACGCCACGGCACAGGGCGCTTGTGGCAGCTGTGGCAGTTGTCACGCGATTGAGGTGCGCGCCCATGCTGATCTGTGTGTGCTCATGCCCGAAACCGTGATGCTGGCCCTGAATTGGCCGCTCAGCGAAAAGGCGCAGGATGAGATTGACAGCAAGAAGCGCAAACCCAGCAAGGAAATCCGGGTCGACGCCATGCGCGACACGGTGGAGTTTGCCCAGCGCACCAGCGCCCGCGGCCGCGGCAAGGCGGTGCTGGTGTTTCCGGCCGAGCGCATGAATGTCTACACCGCCAACGCCTTGCTCAAGACCCTGGAGGAGCCTGCGGGCGACGTCAAGTTTGTGCTGGCTTCTGACGCCGCCCACCAACTGCTGCCCACCATTCGCAGCCGCTGCCTGGGTCACACCATGAACTGGCCCGATCAGTCGACCGCCATGGCCTGGCTGCGGGAGCAGGGTGTTTCCACTCAACAGGCCAGCGTGATGCTGCGCGCCGCCGGCGGGCGACCGCAGGATGCGCTGCAGTTTGCCCCGATTGCGGCCCTGTGGCCACGCCTGCCGCGTGCGGTGCAAGCCGGGGATGTCAACGTTTTCAAGGACTGGACACCGGCGCAAACCGTCGATGCCCTGCACAAGCTGTGCCATGACCTGATGGCGGTTCACAGTGGCG
Source organism: Rhodoferax sp. (assembly GCF_011391645.1). Taxonomy (GTDB): domain Bacteria; phylum Pseudomonadota; class Gammaproteobacteria; order Burkholderiales; family Burkholderiaceae_C; genus Rhodoferax. The sequence continues at coordinate 21,401 of NZ_JAABQC010000010.1, forward strand.
CCGCGCCGCGTTTTTTCGAGCAGGACGATTTGCCAAAAGCCGGGGGCTGGCAAAGCCTGAGTCACTGGGCCAAGAGTTTGTCAGACACCATGCGCACGGTCGAGCATCCTTTCAACGCGGGCCTGATGGTCGAGGCTTTGGTCAGCCAGGCCCAATTGGCACTTCACTCAAAAGCATGATGTTCACAGATTCCCATTGCCACCTGAATTTTCCCGAGTTGCTCTCGAAACTGCCGGCCATACGGCAAGCCATGGCGCAGGCCCATGTGGGGCGCGCCCTGTGCATCAGCACGACGCTTGAAGAATTTGGCGCAGTTCATCAGCTTGCCCTTGATTTTGATAATTTTTGGGCTACCGTGGGGGTGCACCCCGACAACGAAGGGGTGAGGGAACCCACACTCGATGATTTGCTGACCTTGGGCATTTTGCCGCGGGTAGTCGGCATTGGTGAGACCGGCCTCGACTACTACCGGCTCAATGGCCGCACTGTGGCTGACATGGCGTGGCAACGCGAGCGTTTTCGCACCCACATTCGGGCCGCGCGGCAATTGCAAAAGCCCCTGGTGATTCATACCCGGCAAGCCTCCGAGGACACCTTGGAGATTTTGCGCGAGGAGGGTGAGGATGGGTCTGCGGGCAGTGCTGGCGGTGTGTTTCACTGCTTCACCGAAGATGAAAACGTGGCGCGCCAGGCCCTTGAGCTGGGTTTTTATATTTCTTTTTCGGGCATTTTGACGTTCAAGAGTGCCCAGAGTTTGCGCGACGTGGCGGCCATGGTGCCATTGGACCGCTTGCTGATCGAGACCGACAGCCCCTACCTGGCCCCCATGCCTTATCGCGGAAAAACCAATACTCCGGCCTATGTCCCATGGGTTGCCAAGCAATTGGCTGAGATCAGGCACTGCTCGGTCGAGGCCATTGCCCAACTCACCAATCAGAACTTTGATGACCTATTCAAAGGGGTTCGAGCATGTTGAAAACCTGCTTTATAAACTTTACAAGATACTTTAAGTTAGTCTTTTATATTATTGTTTCTACAGGCTTTATAAATTCTCACGCCGGTTCTTTTGAAGACTTCTTCAGAGCGGTTGTTCAAGACGATGCCAAAGCCGTGGCAGCCTTGCTAAGCCGCGGCTTTGATCCGAATACCGTCAATACCGATGGCATGCCAGGCTTGTTTTTGGCAGTCAGGGAATCGTCTTTCAAGGTGGCCACCGTTCTTCTTGACAGCCCGAAGATCAAAGCTGAAGTGCGCAACACAGCCGACGAAAGCCCTTTGATGCTGGCAGCGCTTAAGGGTGAACTTGAGTTGTGCCAACTGCTGATCAAAAAGGGAGGGTATGTCAACAAACCTGGCTGGGCCCCTTTGCACTATGCGGCCACCAACGGTCATTTGGCCGTCATGCAGTTGCTGCTTGATCAGCACGCCTACATTGATGCGTCTTCGCCCAATGGCACCACCCCTTTGATGATGGCTGCGCATTACGGGACAGCGGAAGCTGTGCGACTCTTGCTGGATGCCGGTGCCGATGTGTCGATCAAAAACGAGCTTCAGTTGACCGCACTCGACATGGCCCTGCGCGCCAATCGCGCTGATGCCGCAGCGGTGATTGCGGCCTTTGTCCGTAACAAGCAACCCAAAGGGACTTGGTAACACTGCAGCTTGACTGCTGATTGGATAGTCGATTACCTTAATTAAATCAATATATAAGAATTGTTTCTTAAAGTGATTTATCGATTATTTTCCAGATCAAGATGTTTGTCCAGCAAGACGTCCTTGTCGGCCCACAACTGGTTGACCCAGCCTTGACACAGCTCGCGCAGTGCCTGCGATGCGTCTGTCGTTGAGCTGGCGGCAAGTCGCGGCACGGGCAGGGTGCGGGCCTGCACAATGACCCGTGGCACGCGACCCTGCAAAAATTGCCAGAAATTGGGCGCGCCGTCCGGGTAGGCAATGGTGATGTCAAGCACCGCGCCAAATTTTTCACCCATGGCATCCAGCGCCAAGCTGATGCCGCCGGCCTTGGGTTTGAGCAGATGCCGGTAGGGCGATTGTTGGCGCTGCTGTTTGGCCCGGGTGAAGCGCGTGCCCTCCACAAAATTCATCACGCTGGTGGGCACCAGTGCATATTTTTCGCAAGCCGCACGGGTAGTGGCAGCGTCCTTGCCACGCTCTTCTGGGTGCTTTTGCAGAAAAGCCTCGCTGTGCCGGCGCATGAACGGGAACTCCAGCGCCCACCAGGCCAGTCCCATGATGGGCACCCAAATCAATTGCTTTTTCAGAAAAAACTTGAGCAGCGGGATACGCCGGTTCAACACATGCTGCAACACCAGGATGTCAACCCATGACTGGTGGTTGCAGATGACCAGGTACCACTGGCGCGGATTTAGATCTTGCAGGCCGCTGACCTCCCATTGCAGCGGTTGCGTCAGCCGCATCCAGCCGCTGTTGCCGGCAATCCAGGCCTCGGCAATCTGCAGCAGCAGCGGGTCAATGATCAGGCGCACCCGTTTGAACGGCAGCAGCAGTTTGACCGTGGCCACCAGCAACAAAACCGGTACCCAAAACAAAATATTGAGCAGCATCAGTGTGCTGGCAATGGCACCGTTGATCGGCGCTGGCAAAAAATGAAGCATGGCCAAATTGTGCGCGATTTGCGTCTTGGTAATTTGTTGGTAATCCCCTGGTTGCATTTTCGGTGATGATTCGGGCATGCAACATAAGCCAATATCCACGCATGCCACCCAATATGCGCCCCTGCGCGTCGCCCTGATCGGCTACGGCGGAGCGGGTCGCATCTTTCATGCTCCGCTTCTCGCCGGCGTGCCCGGACTGCATCTGGCCTGCATTGTGACGCGCCAGGCAGACGCAGTGCAACGCGACTGGCCCGACGTGCGCTGCCAGGAGTCGCCGGGCGCGGCTCTGGCCGACCCTGCCATTGACCTGGTGGTGATTGCCACGCCCAACGACAGCCATTTTGAATTGGCCCGGGCCGCGCTGCGGGCAGGCAAGCATGTGGTGGTCGACAAACCCTGCACCGTCACACTGCCTGAAACCGAAGCCTTGCTCGCGCTGGCACATCAGCAGGGCAGGGTGCTCACGGTGTTTCAGAACCGCCGCTTCGACAGCGATTTTTTGGCCCTGCAGCAGGTTATTGCCAGTGGACAACTGGGGCGCGTGGTGCAGGTGGACTCGCACTTTGACCGTTACCGGCCAACCGTGCCGCAGCGCTGGCGTGAGCAAAACCTGCCCGGCTCAGGCCTCTGGCTCGACCTCGGGCCGCATCTGGTGGACCAGGCCCTCCTGCTCTTCGGCCAGCCCGATGCCCTGTTACTGGAGTTGGCCAGCGTGCGCGAAGGCGCACAGGTGAACGACTGGTTTCATGCCGTGCTGCGCTATGACACGCCGCTGGGTGGCCTGCGCGTCATCCTGCACGCCAGCACGCTGGTGGCCGAACCGGGACCGCGCTGGGTTATGCACGGCACCCGGGGCAGCTTTACCAAGTTTGGACTCGACGTGCAGGAGGATGCCTTGAAAGCGGGCCAGCGTCCGCAATTGGACGCGCTCCACGACTGGGGTCAGGACCCGCAAGCAGGCCAACTTTTGCGCATGGAAAACATGGCCGGTGTGGCGGCGCCGGTCTCGGTGCGCAGTGCTGCCCCCAGTCCGCCCGGCAACTACCTGGCCTTTTACGCCCAATTGCGCGACCACCTGTGGGGACTGCAGCCGCAGGCTGGTGTCGCACCCGCGCAGGTGCATGCCGTGATGCAACTGCTGGCTCTGGGGGAACAAAGTGCCGCATCAGGCCGGTTTGTCGAGGTCCCTCCGGCACAGGCTTGACTCTGGTCAGGCGGCCACTCAGGAGGCGATGCCGTTGCGCTCCAGCAAATCGCTCACCAGTTCAAGCCGCAGCAGCGGGTTGTCGAGTGTCATCAGGCGGTGCTTTTGCGGCAGCGACATGGGCAGCAAATCGCACCAGCGGTTGGCCACCCAGGCACAATCATGCAGCGCATAAGGCGGCTGAATCGGCATCTGCTCGGGCGTCATGCCCTGCGCCCTCAGGGTATCGAGCACGCGCGCGAGGGCGCTTGCCACGGCGGTCAAATCTTCCGGAATGGGCACGCTCTGGTCATCGGGTAACAGCTTCGCACTGCCAGTCCACAAACCATGCTTGAGCAATTCAGGCTGCTTCAATTCAAAACGTTGCGCACCCGTGCAAGTGATCATGATCAAGCCTGACTGTGGCCGGCTCAGCCGGGTGATGCGCGCCAGGGTGCCCACCGGGTAAAAGACCTCCTGACTTTTGCTGGCAATGCCGGCCTGGTCGGCGGCCGCAGAGCGCACCTCGGAGCCCTGGACGAGTGTGACAATGCCAAAGGGCGTGCCCGCCTTGAAGCATTTGCTGACCATATCGAGGTAGCGTACCTCAAAAATGCGCAAAGGCAGGTGGCCACCCGGAAGCAACACCAGGTTCAGCGGAAACAGTGGCAGTGAATCGAAAGATAGGGTGTCAGTCATGAACCGGTCAGAAAAATTGAGCCTGGAAGCCATTCAACCAGAGCGAATTCTGGCCTGCGGGCATGTTAACGCAGGCAGGTTGATGTTGTTGACCGCTTCAATACCCCCTTGCCTTGGTCATGGCATCTCGCCTGTTGGTGCGGCGCCTTCCGGCAAAGACCTTGACGCGAACGTTTAAAGCCCCAAAACCTTACACTCTGCTCCTTCCCCCTGACCCTGAATGTCCATGAACGCCCCCGTTGACGTCTCTTTTTTCCCGCGCGCCGCCAAGCCGCTGTCCAGTTACCGCAAGTTCTGGGCGGCCCGCTTCGGCACGGCACCGTTCCTGCCGATGAACCGCGCCGAGATGGATCAACTCGGCTGGGACAGCTGCGACGTGGTGCTGGTCACCGGTGACGCCTATGTGGATCACCCCAGCTTTGGCATGGCGGTGATCGGCCGCATGCTGGAAGACCAGGGCTTTCGGGTGGGCATCATCGCCCAGCCCGACTGGCAAAGCGCCGAGCCCTTCAAGGCACTGGGCAAACCCAACCTGTTCTGGGGTGTGACGGCGGGCAACATGGACAGCATGATCAACCGCTACACGGCTGACCGCAAAATCCGCACCGACGACGCCTACACCCCCGGCGACGTCGGCGGCAAGCGGCCTGACCGAGCCGCCATCGTCTACAGCCAGCGCTGCCGCGAGGCGTACAAGGACGTGCCCATCATTCTGGGCGGCATCGAGGGCAGCCTGCGCCGCATCGCCCACTACGACTACTGGAGCGACAAGGTGCGCCGCTGAATCGTGGTGGACGCCAAGTGCGACCTGCTTCTGTACGGCAACGCCGAGCGCGCCATTGTTGAAATTGCCCACCGCCTGAGTCGTCGCGAACCGGTGGAGCACATCACCGACGTGCGCGGCACCGCCTTTGTGCGCCGCACCGACGACGACACCCGACTGGGCTGGTTCGAGATCGACTCCACCGACGTCGACGTGCCCGGTCTGGTCGAGTCCCACATCAACCCCTACCAGACCACCAGTGAACAGGCGGCAGCGCAGGGCACGACGTGCAGCAAGGAAGATGACAAAGCTCCGGCCGTCATGGATCGCACTGATGTCATCAAACCCCTCACCTTCATGCCCAACCCCGCGCTGCCGCGGCGTGCGGGCAAACAAAACCTGCCCCCGCGTGACCGCACCGTCATCCGGCTGCCCAGTTTTGAAGCGGTCAAGTCCGACGCGGTGCTCTACGCCCATGCCAACCGCGTGCTGCACCTTGAGACCAACCCCGGCAACGCCCGGGCGCTGGTGCAGGCGCACGGGGAGGGCGCTACCGCGCGCGATGTGTGGATCACGCCACCGCCGATTCCGCTCACCACTGCCGAGATGGACCAGGTCTTTGGCCTGCCCTATGCGCGCAGCCCGCACCCGAGTTATGCCGACGCCAACGGCAGCCACGACCACGCCACCAAGATCCCGGCTTGGGAAATGATCCGCTTCAGCGTCAACATCATGCGCGGCTGCTTTGGCGGCTGCACCTTTTGCTCCATCACCGAGCACGAGGGCCGCATCATCCAGAGCCGCTCCGAAGAATCGGTCATCAAGGAAATCGAGGACATCCGCGACAAGGTCAAGGGCTTCACCGGCACCATCTCGGACCTGGGCGGGCCGACTGCCAACATGTACCGGCTGGGCTGCAAAAGCCCCGAGATCGAGGCCGCCTGCCGCAAGCCCAGCTGCGTCTTCCCCGGCATCTGCTCCAACCTGGGCACCGACCACCAACCGCTCATCGACATCTACCGCCGCGGCCGCGCCTTGAAGGGTGTCAAGAAGATTCTGATCGGCTCCGGCGTGCGTTATGACCTGGCGGTGCAAAGCCCCGAATACGTCAAGGAACTGGTGCAGCACCACGTGGGTGGCTACCTCAAGATTGCGCCGGAACACACCGAGTCTGGCCCGCTTTCCAAGATGATGAAGCCCGGCATGGGCACCTATGACAAGTTCAAGACGCTGTTTGACAAGTACACGGCAGAGGCCGGCAAAAAGCAGTTTTTGATCCCGTACTTCATCGCCGCCCACCCCGGCACCAGCGACTCCGACATGATGAACCTGGCGATCTGGCTGAAGAAAAACGGCTTTCGCGCCGACCAGGTGCAAACCTTCTACCCCAGCCCCATGGCCACTGCCACCGCCATGTACCACACCGACCTGAATCCGCTCAAGGGCATTCACCGCGACGACCGGGGTGAAAAGGTTGACGTGGTGCGCGGTGAACGGCGCCGCCGCCTGCACAAGGCCTTTTTGCGCTACCACGACCCCAACAACTGGCCGCTGCTGCGCGACGCCCTCAAGGCCATGGGCCGCGCTGATTTGATCGGCAATGGCAAGCACCACCTGATTCCCACGTTTCAGCCCATGACGGACGGCAGTTACACCAGCGCCCGGCGCAAAAATTCAACCACGGTGGCGGTCAAGACGCCCCAACCCGGTCAGCTGTTGACGCAGCACACCGGCCTGCCGCCGCGCGTGACGGGCCTGAAACCAGCCAAAAACTTCAACAACCATCGACCCCGTTAGGTTCAGGGTCTGGTTAACTTACTTTGGCAAGCTTCAAGCGGATATTGACGCTCAAGCCGCCGCCGCTGGCGTTTTTGAGTTCCAGCGTGCCGTCCATGCGCGAAATGATTTTCTGGACAATGGCAAGCCCCAGTCCTGTGCTGTTGGCGGCCGTGCGGGCGGTCTCACCGCGAAAAAAGGGCGTGGTCAACTGGGCCAACTGATCTTCAGGCACACCCGGGCCGTGGTCGCGCACGCGCAGCAGCACAGTGGTGTCCATCCGGTGCGCTGTCACTTCAACCAGCGCCTTGCCGGTACCGGACGATTTGCCGTAACGCGCCGCGTTTTCGATCAGGTTGGTGAAGACGCGCTGCAGTTCCACCGCGTCGGCCTGCACCATCAGGTCGGGCTCAATCGTTACCTTGAGGTCAAGCTCGGGGCGATGGCGAAGCGTGGCCAGGCACTGTTCCAGCAGCGGGTTGAGTGCCACCGGGCTGAATTTGATCTGTCCCGGCCGGGCGTAATCCAGGAATTTGCTGATGATGGCATCCAGTTGCGCAATGTCATTGGCCATGTTCTCGCGGGCCGTTTCGTCAGTGACGCTGAGCTCGGTCTCCAACCGCAACCGAGCCAGCGGTGTGCGCAGGTCATGCGAAATGCCAGCCAACATCACCGCGCGCTCCTCTTCAATCTTGGCCAGTTTTTGCGTCATGCGGTTAAAGCCGATGTTGACCGCCCGAATCTCGCTGGTGCTCACGGATTCATCAAGCCGGCTGGCCTCAAAGTCGCCTTCGCGCACCCGCTTGGCGGCAAACGACAGGTCTTTCAGCGGGCGATTGATCAAGCCCGCAATCCAGGCTGCGCCCAGCAGTGATAGCGCGACCGCGGTGGTGAGCCAGACCAGCCAGGTTTTGGCCCTGGGCTGGTCAAAGCGCGACAGATCGGTCTGCAGCCAGAACTTGTCCTTGTTGATGTCAAAGCCAATCCACAGGCCCGACTCGCCATTGACGCGTTCCGCCACCGGTGTGTTTGACCCGAGCCGTTGTTTGAGTTCGTTTTCGATGTAGCGGTTGGTCTCATCGGGCTTCAGGGCTTGAACCACATCGTTGGGTTCGCGCGGCTTGATCACCACCGACTCCTGGTCCTTCATGGTTTTGAACAGCGACACCTTGGTGATCCCGTCGGAGTGCATCACCGCCGCACGGCTCATGTTGACCAGCGAGGCAATCTGCCGCGCGGTCTGGATGGCGCGCGGTTCGGCTTCAAGTTCATTGAGAATTTGCGTCCAGGCCAACACGCTGCCCAGCAGCAGCAGCGTCAGCAGCACAAAGGTGCGCCAGAACAGGCTCAGGCCGGATTTAGTTGCCATCGGGCACAAAGACGTAGCCAACACCCCACACGGTCTGGATGAAGCGTGGCGCTGTGGCGTCTTCCTCGATGAGCTTGCGCAAGCGCGACACCTGCACGTCCAGGCTGCGGTCAAACGGCTCAAAGTCGCGCCCGCGCGCCAGTTGCGCGAGCTTTTCTCGCGACAGCGGTTGCCGCGGGTGCCTGACCAGCGCCTTGAGCATGGCAAATTCGCCCGTGGTCAGCATCAGTTCTTCATTGTCCTTGCGCAGAATGCGCGCACCCAGGTCGAAGCTGAAAGGGCCAAAAGTGACGGTTTCGTTATCGGCTGAGGGCGAGCCCGGCGCTTCCACCTGCGGGCGCCGGCGCAGCACGGCATGAATGCGCGCCAGCAGTTCCCGTGGGTTGAAGGGTTTGCCAAGGTAGTCGTCGGCACCCACTTCGAGCCCCACAATGCGGTCGATGTCCTCGCCCTTGGCCGTCAGCATGATGATGGGTGTGCGATCATTGGCACCGCGCAGCCGCCGGCAGATTGACAAGCCGTCTTCACCTGGCATCATCAGGTCAAGTACGATCAAATCAACGGGCTCGCGCTGCAACACGCGGGTGAGAGCCTTGCCGTCTTCGGCTTGCAGCACCTCGAAACCTTCTTGCATCAAATAGCGACGCAACAGGTCGCGAATACGTGCGTCGTCATCAACGACCAATATTTTGTCAACTCGGTCAGATTTTGCGGACATACTTCGTTCCAGGGCAATTTGTAACAACCATGATTTTGCGTGTTTGATTTTGCGCTTCAGGTGTTTTTATGGCGGTATTGACATGCTGTTACAAAGTTTTTGATTTGACCCAAACCGTATCCAAAAGGAGAAAATGTGAAAAATTTAATGAAGTCCATCGTTTTTGGCGCGCTATTGATCGGTGCTGCGCCGGTTTTTTCTCAAAGCATGGTCCAGCCCCTGCCGAGCCAGCGGGTGAGCTTGTCGGCCAGCGCCACTGTGCAGGTGCCGCAGGATGAACTGACCCTGACGCTGAGCACCCAGCGCGAAGGCAGCAACGCGCAGGAGGTGCAAACCCAGCTCAAGACCACACTGGATGCGGCGCTGACTCTGGCCAGACGCCAAGCCCAGAGTCCCTTGATGAGCGTCAGCACCGGCCGCTTTGGACTGTCGCCGCGGCATGATCGCAACGGCAAATTGGTCGGCTGGCAGGGTTCGGCCGAACTGGTGCTGCAGGGTCGTGATTTTGTGCGTATCAGCCAGACGGCTGGACAGTTGCAGACTTTAACCGTGTCCAGCGCCAGTTTTGGTCTGAGCGCGCAAGTACGCCAGGAGGCGCAATCGCAGGCCCAAAGCCAGGCCATTGAACAGTTTCAGAAAAGTGCCGCCGAGATCGCCAAGGGCTTTGGCTTTGGTGGCTACACCTTGGGCGAGGTCCAGATCAATGCCAATCAGGTGGGCCCCGTGCGGCCCTACATGATGGCGGCCAGCGTCAGATCTGCCTCCGACGAGACGGCGCCCGTGCCGCTCGAAGCCGGTCTGAGCCAGGTCAGCGTCAACGTGTCGGGCTCGGTGCAGCTGAAGTAAGAAATCAAGGCGGGGTTGGGGTTTACACGCGTAGGCAAGGCCATAAGCCTTGCCTAATATACGTGTCCTTACTCAATCGACTGGAAACCAAGCCCATGAACCGCAGAACCCTATTCCTTGCCGTCGCCATGACTGGCGCCACCCTGTTGGCCACCGGCTGTGCCAGCACACCGCCCGCACCCGCACCCCGGATCGTGATGCAGGTCAGTGACGGCGATGCCGCCAAATGGAACCTGGCTCTGAATGTCGCCAACAACGCGCAAAAAGAGCTTGGCGCGGACAAGATTCAGGTGGAGATTGTGGCCTTTGGGCCAGGCATTGGCATGCTCAAGTTCGATGCGGTCACGGTCAACCGGGTCAACGACGCCATCAAGGCAGGCGTCAAGGTGGTGGCTTGCGAAAACACCATGGGCGCCCAAAAATTGGTCAAGGCCGACATGAATCCGGACATCAGCTACGTGCCCGCCGGGGTCATCCAAATCATGAACCGCCAGCAGCAGGGCTGGGCCTACGTTCGCCCCTGACCCCTACTGCGCCGTCCAGGCGCCATCCATGTTCCACGCCACGCCGCGCACGTTGTTGCCGGCAGGCGAGCAGAAAAATACCGCCAGCGCGCCCAGCTCTTCGGGCGTGGTGAACTGTTGCGAAGGCTCTTTTTCTCCGAGTAGCAGCTTTTTGGCATCGTCATTGGACAGGCCCAGGGCGGCAGCCTTGGCGTCCACCTGCTTTTGCACCAGCGGCGTCAACACCCAGCCCGGACAAATCGCGTTGCAGGTCACGCCGGTGGTGGCGTTCTCCAGCGCGGTGACCTTGGTCAGGCCGACCACGCCGTGTTTGGCCGCGACATAGGCCGATTTTTCGGCCGATCCCACCAACCCGTGCACCGACGCCACATTGATGATGCGTCCCCAGCCCGCGGCCTGCATGGCGGGCAAGGCCAGTCGGGTGGCATGAAAGGCACTGCTCAGGTTGATGGCCATGATAGCGTCCCAGCGCTCAGGTGGAAAGTTTTCAATCCGCGCCACATGCTGAATGCCCGCGTTGTTCACCAAAATGTCGACCCGGCCGAACTGCTCGGCGGCGTAGCTCATCATGGCCGCTATCTCTGCCGGTTGGCTCATGTCAGCGCCGTGGTAGGTCACTTTGACGCCAAGCGCAGTGATTTCGGCCTTGGGTCCAGCCACGTCGCCAAAGCCATTCATGATAATGTTGGCCCCTTGGGCAGCCAGGGCCTTGGCAACGCCCAAGCCGATGCCGCTGGTGGAGCCGGTGACAAGCGCTGTTTTACCTTTGAGCATGGGAAATTCTCCGAAAAAATAATTGAATCCATCGAGCCGGCACGAGATGGACCTGTGTTTGCATTAGGATCATGCCATGTGCCGCCCGGATACCAAGCGCACATGCCACCCGGTCATTATCCAGCCTCCCTTCAGATTGCAGACTTCATCATGTCAGAGCCCACCCTTGAATTTGTCAGTTGCCCCGATGCCCAGGGCGGCCACCGCATGGCCTACTGGCAATGGGGCCAGCCAGACAGCTGCCATGTGGTGCTTTGCGTCCATGGTCTGACGCGCCAGGGGCGAGACTTTGACGTGCTGGCTCAAGCCCTTTGCGCGCATGCCGCCAGCGGCGGTCAGAGCCTGCGTGTGGTGTGCCCGGACGTTGTGGGGCGAGGCAAGAGCGACTGGCTCAAAGACGCCACCGGGTATCAGATTCCTCACTACGCGGCCGACATGCTGGCCTTGCTGCAACAACTGCAACCCGACACACTCGACTGGCTTGGCACCAGCATGGGCGGCCTGATCGGCATGGTGGTGGCAGGCTTGCCCAACGCCCCGGCCTTTGCCAAAGTGCGCCGCCTGGTGCTCAACGACGTCGGACCGGTGATCGAGGCGCAGGCTTTGCAGCGCATTGGCCAGTATCTGGGCAAAACGGGGGCCTTTGACTCGGAGCAGCAAGCCGCCGACGCCTTGTGGGCGGTTGCCAGCAGCTTTGGGCCGCACAGCCCGGCGCAATGGCTGGCGCTGACCCGCCCCATGCTCAAACCCCTGGGCGATGGCAGTGGTCGCTTGACCTTGCACTACGACCCGGCGCTGGCCGAGCCGTTCAAGGTGATCACGGCCGAATCCGCCGCCCAGAGCGAGGCCTTGATGTGGCAGGCCTACGACCGCATCACTGCCCAAACCCTGCTGATTCGCGGCGCTGATTCGGATTTGCTGTCACCCCGGACGGCACTCGCCATGACCGGGCGCGGCCCCAGGGCCCGCCTGCTTGAATTTGCCGGCGTCGGCCATGCGCCCACCTTTGTCGCCAAAGACCAGGTCAACGCCGTGGTGTCGTTTTTGCTGGATTGAGCATGAAGTCCAAAGCCGTCGCGGCGAGGGCGCCGCTCCCACAAAATCCCTGCTGCCCTGCATTTGTGGGAGGGCAGCCCCCGGCCCGATGGCTGTAAGGTGACTTCATGAAAAGCCAAGCAACAGCCAACACTGACCAGCCCGCCGCCGGCAAACCTGTCCTGCCGGTGGTGGCCGCCACGGCCGACAGCTTGCCGGAGCAAGCCCACGCGCTGGCGCGCGCCCGTGCCTTTGCCGAGCCACTGCTGGCCACTGAACTGCTCGACACTGGTGAAAATATTTTGGCCCATGCTGATGCCGTGGCCGCCATTTTGCGCAGCATTGGTGGCTCCGAAGCCATGCAGTCGGCCAGCTACCTGGTCTATGCCTGCGACCACCTGAACCGTCCGCAGGAAGTGATTGCCAAGGCTTTTGGCGACAATTTTGCCGCCCTGGCCATGGAAACCACCAAACTGGTGCGGGTGCAGCGCCAGGCCCGGCTGGTGCGGGCACGCGGCCACGCCGCAGGCCTGCAGCCTGTTGCCATGCAGACCGAGAATGTGCGCAAGATGCTGCTGGCGTTTTCGCGCGACCTGCGCGTGGTGATGCTGCGCCTTGCCTCGCGTCTGCAAACCCTGCGCTTTTTTGCCGCCACCAAATTGCCAGTGCCCGAAGGCATCGCGGCCGAGGCGCTGCAGGTCTTTGCGCCGCTGGCCAACCGGTTGGGCATCTGGGAAATCAAGTGGGAAATGGAAGACCTGGCGTTTCGTTTCCAGGAGCCCGACACCTACCGCCAGGTGGCCAACTGGCTTGATGAAAAACGCACCGAGCGCGAAGCCTACGTCGAACGCCTGCGTGCCCGGCTGCAAGCTGACCTGACCGCCAACGGCATCCGTGCCACGGTGTCGGGCCGGCCCAAGCACATCTACAGCATCATCAAGAAAATGCGCGGCAAGGGCCTCGACTTTGAGCACATTTACGACGTGCGCGCGCTGCGCATTGTGGTGGCCAGCGTGCCTGAGTGCTACGCTGCCCTGAGCTGGGTGCACAGCAGGTTTACACCACTGCCGGAAGAATTCGACGACTACATTGCCAAGCCCAAGGTCAACGGCTACCAGTCGCTGCACACCGTGGTGCGCGACAGCGAGGGCCAGGTCTGCGAGATCCAGATCCGCACCCAGGCCATGCACGACCACGCAGAAAACGGCGTGGCCGCCCACTGGGCCTACAAGGAGGCTGGCGCCAAAGGTTACGCCGGGGTCTCGGCGAGCGGCGCCTACGACGCCAAAATCGCCGTTTTGCGGCAACTGCTCGAATGGGAGCGCGACCTTTCGGGCACCCAAACGCAGGGCGTTTTCGACGATCTGATTTATGTTCTGACACCCGAGGCCGCCATTGTCGAACTGCCCCAAGGAGCCACTGCGGTCGACTTCGCCTACAGCGTGCACACCAGCCTGGGCCACCGCTGCCGTGGCGCCCGTGTGGACGGCGTCATGGTGCCGCTCAACACACCGCTCAAAAACGGCCAGACAGTCGAGGTCATCACCGCGAAAGAGGGCGGGCCGTCGCGCGACTGGCTCAACCCCGACCAGGGCTACCTGGTCAGCCACCGCGCGCGCACCAAGGTGCGGGCCTGGTTCAACGTCCTGGCCATGGCCGAGACCGTCGCCAAGGGCCGTGAGGCGGTCGAAAAGCTGCTCCAGCGCGAGGGCAAAACCGCCCTCAAGCTCGACGACCTGGCCGCGCAACTGGGGTTCACCTCGGCCGATGCGTTGTTCGAGGTGGTGGGCAAGGAAGAGTTTTCACTGCGCGCCATCGAACAGCTGTTGCGCCCGGACGAGCCGCCGCAGCAAGACCTTGAGGCGCCGCTGATCCGCAAGCCGCGCAGCGACAACAACCCCCGCAAGGGTGGTTTGCTGGTGGTCGGGGTGGACTCTCTTATGACCCAAATGGCCAAGTGCTGCAAGCCGGCGCCGCCCGATGCGATCTGCGGCTTTGTCACTCGTGGCAAGGGCGTCAGCGTGCACCGCACCGACTGCCCCAACCTGAAGGAAATGGTTGCCAAAAACGGCGAGCGCCTGATCGATGTCGATTGGGGTCTGAACCAGGCCGCCGGCGGCTCGGTGTTTCCGGTCGATGTGGCGGTGCAGGCACAAGACCGGCAAGGCCTGTTGCGTGACATCTCCGAGGTCTTTACCAAAGAAAAAATGAACGTCATCGGGGTGCAAACCCAGTCGATCAAAGGCACGGCCTGGATGACATTCACGGTGGAGGTCGCCGACTCCGGCCGTCTGCACAAGGTGCTCGGCCTGGTCGCGGAATTGCCTGGCGTGCGTTCCGCGCGGCGGCGCTGACGCGCCAGGCCGGTGCGTTTTTTGATTGGGGCCAGCGTCAACTTTGAAAGCGTGGTGTTCAGGGCCTAAGATAGGGCACGCACGGAAAAGGTGTCACACCTTGGAGGATGAACATGGACTTGCTCGATTTTGCCCGTGGGCCCGCACTGACCGTCTCGCTCGCCATATTCGTTTTGGGCACGCTGTGGCGTCTGCTCGGCGTACTGCGGCGCCCGCGAATGCCCGATCGCTCACCGCCACGCGCGGGTGCGTCTTCCAGGCTGGCGGGTGCCACGCGGGCCATTGTGCGCGGCATGTGGCCGCGCAAGGAGTTTCGGCGCACGGCGCTGTACACGGCGATCAACGGGTATGTCTTCCATATCGGGCTGGCGCTGGTGTTTTTTGGCTACGCGCCGCACATCGCCTTCATCCACCGCGTCACCGGGCTGTGGTGGCCCGCCTTGCCCGATTCGGTGATGTACCTTGCGGCGGCTGCCACCATCCTGTCGCTGCTGCTGGCGCTGTTGTTTCGCCTGACCGACCCGGTGCGCAAGATGATCTCCAACGCCGATGACATGATCAGCTGGACCATCACCTTCCTGCCCATCGTCACCGGCATGGCCGTGCTGAGTGAACCCTCCGCTGCCGTGCTGGCGCGTGACCACGCGATTTACCCGACCCCGCTGGCGGTGCATTTGCTGTCGCTGGAGGTGCTGCTGATCTGGTTCCCTTTCGGCAAGCTCATGCACGCTTTCCTGTTCTTGTTCTCACGGGGCGCCACAGGCATGCGCTTCAGTCATCGGGGGGTCGAGTGATGAGCACTGCAGCCAAATTGCCGTCCAACTTTGACCAGCAGGGCGACCAGAGCGATGAGGCCAGGGTCGATGCGGCCTTGCGCAGCTTTGTGTCCGAGTTCGGTGTCACCACCGCGCTGCACATGGAGTCCTGCGTGCACTGCGGCCTGTGCGCGCAGGCCTGCCACTTTCATGTGGCCACCGGCGATCCAAAATACACGCCAATCCGCAAGCTTGAACCGTTCCATCGTACCTACTTGCGCGAGGCCAGTGCGTTTGCGCCGCTGTTTCGTGCGTTCGGTTTGGTCAAAAAACCGAGCATTGTTGATTTGCAGCAGTGGCAGGAGTTGCTCTACGACTCCTGCACCATGTGCGGCCGCTGCACGCTGGCCTGCCCGATGGGCATTGACATTGCCGAACTTGTCAAGGAAGCCCGCCACGGCATGTTCAAGGCCGGTCTGGTGCCGGACCGGCTGGCGCTGATGGACCGCACCGCGAGGCAATGGGGCAGCACCGCAACGCCGGGCGATGACCTGCCGGATATCCTGGCCGAGGTGGCACGGGAGCATGGCGTTGAAATACCTTGTGACCTTGAAGCCGCCGACATGCTGGTCACCGCCGCGCCGGCAGAGCTCGGCGAGCACACCAAGGCGCTGGCGGACGCCGCCAAAATTCTCAACCACATCGGGGTGAAATGGACCATGCACCAGGCTGGCTTCGATGCGGCCAACATCGGTTTCAACAATGGCGACCTTGAACTGCAAGAGAGACTGACGCGGGCGCTGATCGACACCGCTGTCAAGATTGGCGCCAAAACGGTGCTGTTGCCAGAATGTGGTCATGCCTACGGTGCGGCGCGCTGGGAAGCCGCCAAGTGGTATCGGCAGGCGCTGCCGGTGCGCATCCTCCACATGACCGAATTTCTGGATGAACTGATCGAAACCAAGCAGATCCGTGTCAACAAAATCAGTGACACCGCCACCTTTCATGACCCCTGCCAGATCGTGCGCCGCGGCGGACTGGAAGCCGCGGCGCGCCGTGTGCTGGCAGCCCTGGGCGTCGAACTGATCGAGCTCGAAAACCATGGCTTGACCGGTTATTGTTGCGGTGGCGGTGGCGGCGTGGTCTCGAACCAGCGTGCCGCGCCCTTGCGCAACAAGGTCTTTGAGATGAAGAAACTACAGGTTGAAGCGACCGGTGCCAAACGCCTGATCACGAGCTGCGGCCAATGCCTGATCACGCTCGAAATGGGGGCGAAGAATGCACGCTGGGACAAGCGGCCCGAGAGCTTGCTCGAACTCGTGGCTGACAACCTGGCAGATTGATGCCTGCGGCAGGCATCGCCGCCGCTTAAAAAGGCGCGTCAGGCAACTTCAGCGTGGATGCCGATGCTGCGGTTTCTTCGGCCACCCTGGCGGTGTCGGGGGCCCGAGTCAGCTCGGCCACTGCCGCGCGCACCGCGGCCTTGTCACCGGCGCCGGCAAATTTGCTGTATCTGCCAAGAATGGCGACCATTTGCCCGTAAATGCGCGGGTTGGCGGCCATGCATTCTTTTTGCTCCAAGAAGTTGGAGTCGCCCGAGAAATTACCGACCAGGCCACCGGCCTCGGTGATCAGCAGCGAGCCCGCGGCCACATCCCACGGTTGCAGGCCAAGCTCAAAAAAGCCATCGGTGTAACCTGCGGCCACATAAGCCAGGTCCAGTGCGGCGGCACCGGGGCGGCGCAAGCCGGCGGTGCGCGCCATCATGTCGCCCATCAGACGCAGGTAGGTGTTGATGTCGTCTTCCTGGCGATAGGGAAAACCGGTGGAAATCAGGCACTCCTGCAGGCGGGTGCGTTTGGCCACGCGCAGGCGGCGGTTGTTTTGGTAGGCACCGCGCCCCTTGGTGGCGGTAAAAAGGTCGTTGCGACTGGGGTCGTAAATGACGGCCTGCTCCACTTTGCCCCTGACGGCCAGGGCGATGCTGACGCAGTAGACGGGCAGGCCGTGAATGAAATTGGTGGTGCCATCCAGCGGGTCGATGATCCAGACAAACTCGGAGTCTTGCGCGCCGTGCACACGGCCTGATTCTTCGGCCCAGATGGCGTGGCCGGGGTAGGCGGTGAGCAGGGTTTCGATGATGGCCTCCTCAGAAGCCTGGTCCACCTCGGTGACGAAGTCATTGACCTTTTTCTCCGAGACACGGACTGATTCCACATCGAGAGCAGCGCGGTTGATGATGGCGCCAGCAGCGCGGGCGGCCTTCACGGCCACGTTGACCATGGGATGCAAGTTGGAAGGATTCATATCGATTGTGGTGAGACGGACGGGTGGGCCGGAGTCTGTGTGAGGGAAGAGCCAAGCGCTGCCAGGCGATGCGGGCAGCGACAATGGCGTTATTTTAACGGCTTGTGCAAATAGAGATTCCCATGCAGACGCGCTTTATCCTGATCAACACCAGCCACGCCGGCAATGTCGGCGCAGCCGCACGGGCCATGAAAACCATGGGTTTTGATGACCTGGTGCTGGTGGCGCCGCGCTGGGCCAACGTGCTCAACCGCGAGGAAACCATCCAGCGCGCCAGCGGCGCCACCGACGTGCTCAAAAAGGCTCGCATTGTGGCAACGCTTGATGAAGCGCTTGATGGCATGACGCACCTGTGCGCCACCGCCATGACGCCGCGCGACTTCGGCCCGCCCACGGTGGCGCCGCGCGCGCACTTTGATGCGCTCCTGAAAGCTCCCGACGCCAGCCAGACCGGTGTGGCCTTTTTGTTTGGCTCTGAGCGTTTTGGCATGGCCAACGAAGACGTGTACCGCTGCCACGCTGCCTTGAGCATTCCGAGCAACCCCAAGTTTGGTTCGCTTAACCTGGCTGCGGCGCTGCAGGTGATTGCCTACGACTGGCGTGAGGCGCTGGGGGGCTACCCGGTGCAGGCGGCCACAAGCCCGGCGCAGTTGGCCGACGCGGCGCAGGTGGCCGGTATGTTGACCCATCTGGAGCAGGCGCTCACCAGCATTGGATTTCTGGACCCGCAATCGCCCAAGAAACTCATGCCGCGGCTAAACCAGTTGTTCAACCGCGCCTCTGTCACCCAGGAAGAAATTCACATTTTGCGCGGCATGGCCAAGATGATGATGAAACCGCAGCCCCTGCCAAAGTCAGAGGTTTGCACCAAAGAATAAACTCGACCCATGTTTTCAAGACTCAAATCTGACGTTCAATGCATTCTGGAGCGCGATCCGGCGGCGCGCAGCGCCTGGGAAGTGCTGACCTGTTACCCCGGCGTGCACGCGGTGTTGCTGCACCGTCTGGCGCACGCGTGCTGGACCCACAACCTCAAATGGCTGGGGCGTTTTATCTCGCACCTGGCGCGCTTCTTGACTGGCATCGAGATCCACCCCGGCGCCAAAATTGGCGAACGGGTGTTTTTTGACCATGCCATGGGCGTGGTGGTGGGCGAGACCGCTGAAATTGGCGACGACTGCACCATTTACCAGGGCGTGACGTTGGGTGGCACCTCGCTGTACAAGGGCGCCAAACGCCACCCCACCCTGGGCCGGGGCGTGGTGGTGGGCGCCGGGGCGCAGGTGCTGGGCGGGTTTACTGTGGGCGATGGCGCCAAGGTGGGATCGAATGCCGTGGTGACCAAGCCGGTGCCCGCCGGTGCCACCGCCGTGGGCAACCCGGCGCGCATCATTCAGGCCGAGCTTGACGTCAAGCGCGAGGAGGTGGCCTCCAAAATGGGGTTTTCGGCGTACGGTGTCACGCAAAACGACGATCCGCTGAGCCAGGCCATGCGCGGCCTGATCGACAACGCCGCCACCCACGAGCACCAGATCGCCATGATCTGGAAAGCCATCGAACAGCTCAATTGCCCGCGCCAGGTAGCCTCCATCGTGCCGTTGGATGCGGCCAGGCAAGAGCACTTTGAGGCCGACAAGCTCAACCAGCTGGTGGGCAAATAGTTATTGCACCCCGAGCCGCTGCTGCAGCAGCGCGCTGCTGGTGGTGTATTGCAACACGCCGGAACTTTGCGGATTCAGATAACTGGCGGCGGCAAAGGCTGCCAATGTGGCTTCGTGAAAACCGCAAACGATCAGCTTTTTCTTGCCGGGGTAGCTGTTCACATCACCCACCGCGTAGATGCCGGTTTCACTGGTGGCAAAACTGGCTGGGTCCACACTGAGCTGCTTGCGCTCCATGGCCAGTCCCCATTCGGCAACCGGTCCCAGTTTGGGGCTGATGCCCAGATGAACCAGCAAGACATCCAGTGTCAGGCTCAAGGTCTGGTCATCGGGGGTGGCGACTGACACGCCGGTGAGGCAGTCACCATGGGTTTCAATGCCGCTGACCTGTCCGGCCACAAATCTGATGCGGCCACTGGCTCGCAACTCGGCCAGGCGGGCCAGGGCCTGCGGACCGGCTTGCAACGCATCGCGTCGATGTAGCAGGGTGACGTTGGCCGCCTGCTGCGGTCCTTCGCTAGCCAGCGCAATGGCATTGTCGACCGCAATCTCTTCGCCGCCGACCACCACCACATGCCGACCTTTAAGACGTTCCGGGCGGGGCATACGGTAAAAGAGCTGGGTGCCGGTGAACACCGCCAGCCCTTCCAGCTTGAGTTCTTTCGGCACAAAGGCGCCGACACCTGCGGCAATGAACAGGGTGCGCGTCAGGAATTGCTCCTGTGGTGTGGAAACGAGCCATTGGCCATCGGCCTGGCGGCTGATTGCGCTGACTTGCTGGTTGAAATGAAACTCCGGTTTGAAGGGCGCCACCTGTTGCAGCAGCCGCTCCGTCAGGTCGCGTCCAGTGCTGCGCGGCAGGCCCGGAATGTCATAGAGTGGTTTCTCGGGATAAAGCTCAATGCACTGCCCGCCGGCCTGATCCAGCACGTCGACCACCTGCGCGTGAATGCCCTGCAGGCCGAGTTGAAACACCTGAAACAAGCCCACCGGCCCAGCCCCAATGACCAAGGCGTCGGTCTGGATGAAAGGGGTATTGGTCATGGCCTGCTGTGTGGATCAAAGTCCATCGCGGCGAGGGCGTCGCTCCTACAAGGTGCAGGCATGAGAATCAATATCTGGATCAGCGGATCAGCATGGACAGCTTGCCGGTTTTGTCTTTCCACTCTTCAGCCTCTGGCAGCGCGGGTTTGCGTTTGGTGATGCTTTTCCAACTGGGCAGCTTGGCCAGCTCGGCGTTGAGCTTGGTCATGTGGCGCTGGTCCTTGGGCACATCTTCTTCAGCATAAATGGCGTTGACCGGGCACTCGGGGATACAAACCGCGCAGTCAATGCATTCATCGGGGTCGATGGTCAGAAAGTTGGGGCCTTCGCGAAAACAGTCCACAGGGCAGACATCGACACAGTCGGTGTACTTGCACTTGATACAGGCTTCGGTGACGGTATGGGTCATTTTGGTATTTCTTCGGTTGAATGCAAATGCGGGATTTTAAAGGCTCAGGTTCAAGGGCCTGCAGCATAGTGGCATTGCGTCCGTTGAGCCTTGATTTGAGTCAATTGACCAAGGCCGCCCCCGCCGTTCTGTGGCTGGCGGTGTCGACCAGAACCAAAGCGCCGAGCACGCGCGACTCATTGAACGGCAGCACGGCAAGCGGTTCCTGCAACAGCAGTTCGACGTGGCCGATGCTGTTTGCGGGCAGCGCCGCAGCGTCTTCCTCGGCCAACGTGTTGATGTCGAGCCGGTGCACCACGCGTTTGACCCGCGCCTTGACCCAGCGGTGGCCATGCAGCGCCCAGTAGGTGCGCCCGGCCACCAGTGGCTCGTCGTCCATCCAAGCCACCGTGACCGAAAGTTCCCGGCTGGCAGGCGCCGATTCAACGGCCAGCAGCCAGTCGCCCCGCGACACATCGACCTCGCGGTCGAGCACGATGCCGGCGCTATGACCTGCGGGCACGCTGCGCGGCAAACGGGTGTGGCCCAGCACTTGCGCAACGGTGGCAGTTTGCCCGCTGGGCAGCACCTTGACGGCTTGGCCGACCCGGGCAGTGCCCGCGCCAACCCGGCCCCAGAACACCCGGCGGCCTTGCGAGGTGTCGGCGCTGGCAGAAAACTTTTCGACCCATTGCACTGGAAAAGCCAACG
>NZ_JAABQC010000109.1 GCF_011391645.1 Rhodoferax sp.
TGCCACCATCGTCAAGGTCGCGGGCAGAGTCAGGCACATGGGAGACCAGCAGCGCGGTTGCCAACTGGGCGGTGCCGAGTTTTTCAAGCGCTATCGTGAAAGCACCGTTGGCCGCAGACGGCAGGGAGATTGGCTCTCCCGCATCGTGCGCCATGTTGTTGTTGAGGTCCAGGAACACGGTCGCGCCGGCAATCGGGCCATCGGCAAGGGTTCCTGACAAAGTGAACTGGCTGGCTGCGGTGGCGCCGCCCAGGCTGGCTGTGGGCGCATCGCCGGAGCCCCCGCCACAACCCGCCAGCGCCAGCGCCGCTACCAGCGTGCCAAGCGGCATGGCAAGGTGACCGGTGGCACGGCCAGACAAGAGCGCAGAAAAAGAAAACATGATGAGCCTCAATTCAGTTAATTGAGGCCGTCAGGGGGTGACGGCCCACTTCCGGTAACCCCGCTGCCGTGGTGCTGTGCACGTTAGGCCGGTGGCTTTGTGTCGTTGACTTTCGGCAACTTTACCAATGCGGATTCTAAGAAGGGGGAATATGAATTGGAAGCGATATTTTTGTTACCGCGCAAAATGTTGTGACAAGATGTATCCTGCATGATTTCGCAGCCGAGCCGCCAAAAGGTGCCGCTTTGCAAGGCGCAGGTCCTGCGTGGCGGGGCTTGAATCGGCCTCACTGGCGCAGTCGAATTGCTGCGGCCGAGGTCATTTTTTCAGGTGGCATTCGTTAATGTTGCGATAAGGCAAGGCCGCAACAATGATTGCATGACCCTTTCCCACCCTGTTCTTTTGTCCCATGGCGCTGCTGCGTCCACCGGACACCGCGGCTCCGTCGGCTGGCACCCGACAAGCCTGATTTTGGTTCTGACGCTATGGATCAGCACCGTGGGCAACCTGCCTCTGTGGCTGGCCTTGGGCCGGTTGCCCGAGCTGCACAACGCACGGGCTGTTCTGGGTGTGATGGGGCTGGCATGCGCGCTGGTCGGCATTCTTTTTGCCACGCTGGCTTTTCTGGTGTGGCCGCGCTGGCTCAAGCCGGCCGGCGTGTTGCTGCTGGCCACGGTCACGGCCAGCAGCTATTTCATGGCGGCCTACGGCATCGTGATCGACCCCAGCATGATGGCCAATGTGGCGGGCACCGATGCCCGTGAAGTGCGTGACCTGCTCACGCCTGCCCTGGGGTTGGCACTTTTTTCCGGACTGATTTTGCCAGGGGTTTGGTGGTGGCGCCAACCGCTGCGCCGGTTGCCCGCGCGACGACTGTTGGGGCGCCAGGCACTGTGGGCGCTGCTGGCTTTTTTGTTGGCGGTTGCTGCGCTGGCGGTCAGTTTTCAGGACCTGGCTTCCCTGATGCGCAACCACAAGTCGCTGCGCTACATGATCAATCCCTACAACACTGTGTATGCCATCGGTCGCCACTCGGCGGGGGAGGTCAAGCGTTCGCAGCAGCCGTTGCAAACCGTGGGTGCCGATGCGCATATTGTCTTGCCGACTGGCCAGGCGGGTGTGTCGCCATTGATTGTGCTGGTGGTGGGAGAGACCGCGCGGGCGGCAAATTTTGGGCTGGGTGGCTACGCGCGCGACACCACGCCCCGGCTTAAGGCGCTGCAAGCCAAGGGCAATCTGGTGTATTTCCCGCAGGTGACGTCGTGCGGCACCAATACCGAGACCTCACTACCCTGCATGTTTTCGCACCTCGACCGCAACGGCTTTGTGGCCAATGAGGCCCGTTATGAAAATCTGCTGGACATTCTGAAGCATGCCGGCATGTCGGTGCTCTGGCTCGACAACCAGTCGGGTTGCAAAGGGGTGTGTGACCGCGTGCCGCATGTTGCGGTGAGCACGGTGGCGCCGCCTGGCCTGTGTGAATCGGGCGAGTGCCAGGACATGGCCTTGCTGCGCGCGCTGCCTGGACAACTTGCCGCGCAACAGACCCAGACGCACGCGGCGGGTACCGTCGTTGTCCTGCACCAGATGGGCAGCCATGGCCCGGCCTATTCCAGGCGCTCGCCAGCCAATCTTAAAACCTACGCACCGGAATGCGCCAGCAGCGCCTTGCAGGCATGCCAGCAGCAGGAAATCGTCAATGCCTATGACAACAGCCTGCGCGCCACTGATGACATGCTGGCCGAGACCATCGGCTGGCTTGAATCCCTGCAGCGCCCCACCATGCTGCTGTATGTGTCTGACCATGGCGAGTCGCTGGGGGAAAAAGGCTTGTACTTGCATGGCATGCCTTACAGCTTTGCGCCCGACGAGCAAACCCATGTGCCCATGTTGACCTGGATGTCACCCGCGTTTGCGCAGCGGCTGAAACTTGACGCCACTTGCCTCAAGCAGAAGGCCCTTGAATCATGGTCGCACGACAACCTATTTCACACCGTGCTTGATCTCGCACAGGTGGAAACCAGTGTCTTGTCCAGGGGTAAATCGGTGCTGGCAGGATGCAACCGCAACCCGGTTGGAAGTTGAGTCCCTTGCAAAAGCACATCAAGCAAACCGGTCTCAAGCGCCTGATTCTGGCCTTTGGCTATTCATCGCAGGGTCTCAAAGCTGGCTGGCTGGAGCCCGCGTTTCGCCAGGAAGCCCTGGCGGCTATTGTGTTGCTGCCGCTGGCATTCTGGCTTGGCGACACCTGGCTGGAACTGGCGGTGCTGGTGGGTGCCATGGTGGCAGTGATGGTGGTGGAACTGCTCAACACCGCCATTGAAGCGGCCATCGACCGGGTGGGGCCGGAGTGGCATGACCTGTCCAAAAAGGCCAAAGACTTGGGCAGTGCAGCCGTGCTGATGAGCCTGGCCTATTGCGGGCTGGTGTGGCTGGCGGCGCTTTGGCACAAGTTTCTCGCCGTGTAAGGGCGCATTTTCTCAGCTGACTGGGGTTTTGCCTGGGGTCCAGACCAGTGCAAACCGCGTCGTAAACGGGGCCTCCGGGTGGTCTGTGCGCAGCTCAATCCCGTGCCACCCGGCAATCCGGCGCACCAATGTCAGGCCTATGCCCAGCCCGGGCTGATTGGTCGTTGGCGCGCCAGCGCGGCCGCCATCGTCATGGACCGACAGCACCGTCTCGCCCGCTGGGCTGTGTTCAATCCGAACCTCGATCTGGGTCCCCGGCGTTGTGTGACGAATCGCGTTGTCCACCAGGTTGCGCACCGCCAGGGTCAACATGACGACTTGGCCTTTGACCCACACTGGCGTGGCTGGCGCCTCCAGCCCGAGTTCCTGGCCCAGGTCATGCGCGCCGGGTGCCAGTTCTGCCAACACGTTGCGCGCCAATGCGCACAGGTCTACCTGATCAAGTGTTTGGCCGCACAGGTTCTGGGCGCGCGCCAGGTCCAGCAACTGCGCCAGGATGCGCCCTGAGAGCAGGGCCTGCTGCTCGACTTGCTCCGCCGCCGCATCGCGCTGCCCCGGTGCGCTGGCCTCGCGCACTTGGCGGGCCTGAAGCACCAGCGCGGTCAGGGGCGTTCGCAGCTCATGGGCGACGTCCGAGGCAAATTGCCGCTCGCGCCGGGTTTGCGTCTGCAAGCGTTGCACCATGCCGTTGATGGCCGCCACTGTGCTCACGAGTTCCCGAAAGGGCTGGTTGGGTGACAGCATTTGCCCTTTGTCCACGTCCAGGGCTGCAATCTCGGCCGAAAGCCGGTGCACCGGCCGCAGGCCGCGGCGGATCACCCAACCCAGAAGCAGGGCAATCAGCGGTAGCAAGATGATGGCAGGGCGCACGATGTGTTCGGCAATGTCGCGTGCCAGCGCCTTCAGGCGGCTGGTGTCGACCAGCACCGCCGCCCGCCGGCTGGCGCCCTGCGGGGCGGTGACTTCGGCCACGTAGGCCCGAAAGCGGGTGCTGCGCTCGCCACGCACCACCGTGATCGTTTGGTGGCCAAGCGCCAGTGGCGCGGGCAGGGCGGGCGCAAGACCGTGAGTGTCCAGGCTAACTTGCCCTTGGTCCCACAGCAGCACATGCAGTTCAGGCGAGTAGCCCGAAACATCTGGCCCGCGCACTGCGCCGGCGTTAACGCCCGATGCCGGCGCCGCGGGTGATGGCATCCCCGCGCTCGCGCGCAGAAGCAGTTCGGCGGTAGACACCAGTTGTCCGTCGGTCACTTCGCCAGCTTCGTGCAAGCCGGTGTAATAGGCCATGGCCGTCAGCGTGAACCAGACAGCAGCCAAAGCCACCAGGGTCCACTGCCATAGATGACGCGACAGCGCGCGGGTTTGGTGGGTTGGCTCGGCGTGGGGCATCAGCCACCTCTCAGGCTGCTGGCGGGCTTGTTGTCGGGTCGAGGCACAAAGTAGCCCACGCCCCGCACCGTTTTGACGAAATCGTCGCCCAACTTGCGCCGCAGATGGTGAATATGGACTTCAAGCGCATTGCTCTCCAGTGCCTCGTCAAACCCGTACAACGCTTCTTCAAGACGCTGGCGCGACAGCACCTGCCCAACATTGCGGAGCAAGGCCAGCAACAAGGCGAATTCCTTCACCCGCAGGTTCACGGGTTGGCCGGCGCGGGTGACAGTATGGGCCGCTGGGTCGATCTCGAGGTCGCCATGGCGCAGCAGCGGCGAGGCACGCCCCTCGCTGCGGCGCAGCGCCAGCCGCACCCTGGCGAGCAATTCTTCGGGTTCAAAAGGTTTCACCAGATAGTCGTCCGCACCCTCGTCCAGGCCGGCCACCCGGTCGGGCAGCGCATCACGGGCGGTGAGCATCAGCACCGGCAGCTTCAAGCCCCGCTTGCGCAACTGGCGCAACCATTGAAGGCCGTCGCCATCAGGCAAGCCGCGGTCCAGCAACACCAGGTCGAACACCTCCACGGCGATGGCGCTGGACGCACCAGTCAGGGTGGCGCAGGCATCGGGCGCGTAGCCTGCGGCCTTGAGCGTGGCCAGCAAGCCCGCTGCAATGCCCGGATCATCTTCGACCACCAACACGCGCATCCAACACCTCCGATTGAGAGCCGGTGACCGACCGACCGGGCCTTATTGTGGCAGGCCGGATGGCTGCAGGATTGCAGGCGCAAGGAGCCCTCGGGAGTCATTGAGGGGGCGCATAAGACTGGCTTAAGGATGGGGCGCTCCAATCGTGATCATGAAAAACCAGGCGACGCCCTTTTCCCCTTCCCTCGCCTCTGCCACAGCGCCGCTGAAAGCCTGGCCAGTGGTGACCTTGCTCTTGCTGGGCTGCCTGGTTGCGTGGGACACCTCCGGGCTGGACCTGGCCGTCATGGCCAGCCTGGGTAATACGGCGGGTTTTCCGCTGCGTGAGCAGTGGTGGCTGGAGACCGTGTTGCACAGCGCGGCGCGGCAGCTCGCAATGGTCGCCTTTGTGGGCCTGTGGGTGATGGTGTGGCGCCCGGTTGGCGTCTTCAAGAGCCACCAGCGGCTGGAGCGGCTTGAGATGGTGGTCGGTGTCACGGTGGCCCTGCTGGTCATCAGTGGCATGAAGCGCTTCAGCCTCACCAGTTGCCCGTGGGATTTGCAACCATTTGGGGGCCTGGCCACTTATGTGTCGCATTGGCAATGGGGCGTGAGAGACGGAGGCTCGGGTGGCTGTTTTCCCGGCGGGCATGCTTCTTCTGCGTTTGCCTTTGTGGCCCTGGCTTTGCCGGGCCTGTCAAGAAAATCTGGTTCCGCCGAGCACCGCTTGGCGAAGCAAGCGTTGACTGGTGTGGTGCTGGCCGGGCTGGTTCTGGGTGGGGCTCAAACCTTGCGGGGCGCGCACTATCCAAGCCATACGCTGTGGACCGGCTGGATTTGCTGGGTGGCCGTCTCGCTGAACCGCGCGCTGTTTGTCGTCTACCAACATTTGTCTGACGGCGCACGCCAAGTTAACATTACGACGCAGCGCTGAGGTTCAGTCGCTGGCCGGTCGGGGCGGCTCTCATGAAATTGCGCGGACCCTGCACGCCACGCCCACAACCGGCCGGCCTTTGCCCGGGCTCGTGGCGACCTTCCCTGCGGCCATTGCCCCGCTGGCGCTCACCATGGGCCGGTTGGGTGAACTGCTGCAGAAGCTGGTTTGCGCTCCTGTATGAAAAGGAAATGTATGAATGCGACAAAGACAATCAGGCCAACTGCTGCGACCAACCAGCCGCCTTACGCAGGGATAGACACAGGCGCAACTTTCAAGGAGCGCTATGCCGCCGGCAAGGCCCTGCGCGAGAACTGCCCGCGCGAGGCGCACGCCGCCTGGAAACCTGCCGCCAACCGTCCCGATCCGGTGCAAATGGTTCTGGCGTCCGAGCAGGGGCGCGTGGCAGAGTTGCTGCCCCTGCGCCATGGGCGCATGGTCAAGACCCCCTTCACCTTCTACCGGGGCGCGGCCTCCACCATGGCCAGCGACCTGGCCTCGACGCCGGTCAGCGGCATGCGCGTCCAGTGCTGCGGCGACGCCCATCTCTGCAATTTTGGGGGATTCGCCACGCCCGAGCGCAAGATCATTTTCTCGATCAACGACCTTGATGAGTCGCTGCCGGCGCCCTGGGAGTGGGATGTCAAGCGCCTGGCGGCAAGCTTTGTCGTGGCCTGTCGTGACAAAGGCATCAGGGATGGCGCTGCCAAAGATATTGCTGCGACCTGTGTGCGAAGCTACCGCGAATCGATGGCCGAGTTCAGCCGGATGAATAAGCTGGAGTTGTGGTACCGGGCGCTGGGTGCAGAAGAGTTGATGGCGGACCTCGACCCCGCGCGGCGCAAGCGCATCATGAAGCGCATCGAAAAGGAAAAGGCCAAGAGCCGCGCCGAGGTGATGTTCCCCAAGCTCGTGGGCGATCAGGGAGGGCCGCCGGTCATCATGGATCAGCTTCCCACCATCTTCCATGTCGAAGGCCATCGCCCCGGTGAGATCCAGAAGATCATGCGGGACGCCATGGCCAGCTACCGCGAAAGCCTGCCGCACTCGGTGCAGGGCCTGCTTGATCACTACGAGCTCCGCGACGCTGTCGTCAAGGTGGTGGGGGTCGGCAGCGTTGGTACCCTGTGCTGGGTATTCCTCTTCACGGCCGGCGACGACGAGCCCCTGTTCCTGCAGGTCAAGGAGGCGCGCGCCTCGGTGCTGGAGCCGTACGCGGGCGCGAGCGCCTTGTCCAACCATGGCGAGCGTGTCGTGAACGGGTACCGGCTCATGCAACCCGCCAGCGACATGTTCCTTGGCTGGGCGCGGGGGCCCAAGCGCGACTTCTTCATTCGCCAGCTCAGGGACACCAAGATCAGCATCCTTGTGGACACACTCAACCGTGCCGAGATGGACATCTGCGCCACGTGGTGCGGCAAGGCGCTCGCGCTTTCGCACGCGCGCACCGGCAACGCGGCCGCGCTGAGCGGCTACATGGGCAACCGAGACAGCTTTGATCGGGCCATAGCGGCCTTCTCGGTGGCTTATGCCGACCAGAACGAGAGCGACCACGCCGCCCTTGACCGCGCGGTTCGCAGCGGCAAGGTGAAGGCCGTCTTCGAGGAGGCTGGTTGACGGGCAAGTTGCGAGAGCCGACGACTTTCGGCTAAAGGCTGCTTGCGCATGCCAGAGCGTGGGCGCGATGGCAGGGTTGGCTTTTACCCAGCCCGTCCGATCTGTGTCTTGACATGCCTGAGCAGACCTTCGCTGGCGTCCTCCACCAAATCCAGCACCTGCTCAAACCCGTCAACACCGCCGAAATAGGGGTCAGGCACGACCGGGCTGTCAGACTGCAGACAGAACTCGGTAAAGCGTCGCACCTTGGTTTGATGTTCTGCTGGACAAATCTCCTGAAGCAGCGCCAGGTTGTCCCAGTCCATGGCCAGGATCAGGTCATGGTCTTCAAAGTCAGTGTTCTGGATTTGCCTCGCGCGCAAATCGGCGATGTCATAACCGCGCGCAGCGGCATGGGTCTGGGAGCGCGTGTCGGGTGGATTGCCCGGGTGATAGTTGTGCGTGCCAGCCGAATCGACACGCACAAAATCAGCCAAACGGTGGGCAATGACTTTTTGGCGAAAAATGCCATGCGCGGTCGGACTGCGGCAGATGTTGCCCATGCAAACAAAGAGGACAGAGTACGTTTTCATTGGAAAGTGTTGGGGTGGTTTGGGTGAACGGCTGACAAGTATGACGGAAGCCGGCTGCGAACCCATCATTGCGGCCAATTGCTGAACACCATTGCCGCAGCCTGGGTGTGGGCGTCGATCAAACTGATTACGGTGGTGGGGCGAAGATCAACGGTGCGGTTGGAGGGCTGGCGACGGGGTCACACCAGCCAATCCGGCTTGAGCAGCAGCACAGCCCCCAGCGCCAGCATCACCACCCCGCTGAGCAGTTTGAGCCCGCGCCCGGCGCGCTCGCTGAGCTTGCCGTTGCTCAGCGCCAGCACGGCCAGCGTGACCATCAGGGCATCGTCGGCAATGTAGCCGACGATGTACAGGCCCAGGTAAGCCAGTTGCGCGGCGGTGCCCAGTTGCTGCTGCGCCAACACGGCGGTGTAGATAGCCGGCAAGCCAGCGGTGCACAGCAACTCGACCAGGTTCACCAGCACCGCCAGCGCCGCCACGCCCAGCAACGAGGCAGCCAGCGCCTGCGCCTGCATGGCGCGGCGCATGCGCGCCACCAGGCCGGGTTTGGCGCTCTCGGGAATGCTGAAGCTGAAGCCGCGGCCAAGTGCGAAGAAGTCCTTCACATTGAAAGCGCCGATGAGCAACGCCACGCCAGCCAGCAACAGCTGCACCGGCTGGCTCAACCCCACCACCAGAAAAAGGTTCAACCATGCCGCCATG
>NZ_JAABQC010000110.1 GCF_011391645.1 Rhodoferax sp.
CGTCGTGGCCCAGGGTGTCATTGAGTTGCTTGAAATGATCAATGTCCAGAAACATCAGGGCGCAATGCTGTTGTGAGCGGGCTGAGGCCAGCCTGACCTGGTGCAAACGGTCCATTAGCAGGCGCCGGTTGGGTAACTTGGTGAGCGCATCATGCAGCGCGAATGACTCCAGCGTGTTGGCAGCATTTTGAAGTTGCTTGTGCAGCAAACGGACTTCAAGCATATTGTGAATGCGGGTTTTCAGCTCAATCAGGTCAAGCGGCTTGGCCATGAAGTCTTTCGCCCCAGACGCCAGCGCCCGCAGCTTGTGCCCGGGCTGCGCGGTCACCGCCAACACCGGCAGGTAGCCCCCGCGTTGCATGTCCTGCAAGTCCTGCATCACCTGAAAACCATCCTTGCCCGGCATCTGCAGGTCGAGCAAAATCAGGTCAAAGGCGTGCAAGCGATGCAGCCCGCAGACGGCGAACGGGTCAGTGGTGGCGCTCAGGTTGTGATAGCCCGCGGCGCTCAGCAACTGCTCAAGCAGTTGCACATTTGCTGACAGGTCGTCAACGATCAGAATGTGGGCCGCAAGAATTTCGTGCGGGGTGATCGTGAAAAGGTCTGGCGTCATTCAATCGCTTCTTTGACGCGCGCCCTGGCGCTCGCCATCCCTTCGTCGAGGGCCAGCATGAACTCATTCACCCGGATCGGCTTGGTCAGATAGCGATAGAACCCGGCGGCCAGGCCTTTTTCAATGTCACGCTGCATGGCGTTGGCGCTCAGAGCCATGACCGGAATATGCTGTGTGACAGGGTCTTCCAGCAATATCGCCAGCGCCTGCATGCCACTGATGCCGGGCAGGTTGATGTCCATCAGGATCAGGTCGGGCTGGTGCGCGCGCGCCAGGGCAATGCCGCGCATGGCATCCTGCGCGCCCAGCAAGCGCATGTCCGGGCGGCGGGCAACAAGCTGCTCCACCAGTGCCATGTTGGCCTGGTTGTCTTCCATATAGAGCAGCGTGAGCACTGAAGCATCCGCCGGCGCAGTGACGGGTGCCAGGTCAAGCGGTGGCGATTCATCCATGTCCAGTTGGGGGCCCGATGCAGCGTTGAGCTCAAACCAGAACACACTGCCCGCCCCGACGGCGCTGGTCACGCCAATTTCGCCGCCCATCAACTCCACCAGCTGGCGACTCACCACCAGGCCAATGCCGGTGCCCTCCTCGGTGCCGGCCTCCTGCCCGAGGCGGTTGAAGGGTTGGAACAATTGCGAAATTTTCAGGGGCGACAGCCCTTGGCCGCTGTCGCGCACACTGATACGCAGGCGGTCTGCGTCATGCATCCGGTAGGTGACTTCAACGGTACCGTTGGCGCGGTTGTATTTGATGGCGTTGGAAAGCAGATTCACCAGCACCTGCTTGAGGCGCGTGCGGTCGGCAACGACAAAACAGTCAATGCCAATGACCGGAAACTTGATGGAAATGCCTTTTTGCTGGGCTTGCGGCGCAATCATGGCCTGGCAGTCCTGCAGCACGTCGTGCAACGAAGTGGGCTCCAGCGACAGCGACAGGCGACCGGATTCGATCAGGGCCAGATCGAGAATTTCGTTGATCAGCTCGAGCAAATACCAGCCGGCCGTGAGGATCTGCCCGACACTGGCGGCCTGTGTTGGCGAAGGCGGCGGCTCGCCTGACTCCAGCAACTGCGCAAATCCCAGAATGGCGTTGAGCGGCGAGCGTAGTTCGTGGCTCATGCTCGACAAAAAGTCGGACTTGGCCTGGTTGGCATGGTCGGCCGCCTGGCGGGCGCGTTCCAGCTCGACGTTCTTGTTTTGCAGCACCAGGTCAAGCCGCGCACGCTCGGCTTCGACCTGCTTGCGCGCGGTGTTGTCGGTGCCGATCAGCAGGTAGCCAATGATGCTGCCCTGGTCGTCACGCAGCGCGGTGACCGACACCACGGCGGGAAAGCGGCTGCCGTCCTTGCGGATGTAGGTGAGCTCGTAAATGTCTTCGATGCCGCGCGAGGCCTTGAACACCAGCGCCTCAAAGCCGGGGCTGATGCTGGTTTCCAGTTCGGTGCTCAACGATTCGGCACGGGCAATGACCTCCTGCGGGTCGGAAATATCGGCCGGGGTGATCTTGTTCATCACCTCGGCGGCGGTGTAGCCCAGCATGCGCTCGGCGCCCACGTTGAAAATCTGGATCACGCCCTTGGCATCGGTGGCAATGCTGGAAAAGTTGGCGCTGTCAAAAATCGCCTTTTGCAGGGCGCCAGCCTCGCGCAGCGCTTCTTCTGCCTGTTTGCGCGCCGAAATGTCGCGCAGGATGCCGGTGAAATAGCTTTGCCCGCGCAGTTTCATCTCACTGACCGCGATCTCCAGCGGAAAAGTGCTGCCATTCTTGCGCTGGCCCACCACCTCCCGGCCCTCGCCCTTGGCGCGCGCCGCATCGCTGGCCTCGTAATACTCAAGCGACACATTGCGCTGGTCTTGATCGAGCTCGGGAATCAGCACGCTCAAGGATTTGCCGGCAAGCTCCTCGGCGCTGTAGCCAAACATCAGTTCGATGGCCGGGTTGGTGGTTTCGATGATGCCGCCGTCGGCATGCACCGTTACCAGCCCATCCACCACGGTGTTCAAAATGGTCTGCACCAGCGCGGCACTGTCGCGCAGGCTTTGCTGCGCCGCGTACTCGTCAGACACATTGCGAAACACCAGCACCGCGCCCACCACTTGACCCGCGCCATCGCGAATTGGGGCGCAGCTGTCGGCAACATCATATTCACGGGCATCGCGGGAAATCAGCACGGTGTGGTTGGCCAGGCCCTGCACGGTGCCGTGCGCCAGCGTGTCCGCCACCGGAATAACCGCCAGCATGCGGGTCTCTTTGTTGATGATGTGAAACACCTCGTTGATCGGTTGCCCGAACGCCTGCGCATGCGTCCATCCGGTCAGTGCCTCCGCCACCGGGTTGAGCAGGGTGATGCGAGCGGCCGTGTCTGTGGCAATGACCGCGTCACCAATTGAATTGAGCGTGACCGCCAGTTTTTGCTGGCTGTCCTCGAGATGCCCATTGGCCTGCGTCAGGCGCTGGTTGATTTGCTCTTTTGACTCCAGCAAGTGCCGGGTTTCCAGGTGCACCAGATTTTTGAGCCGCTGCTGCAAACCCCGGTAATAAAAATAGGCAAACAGAACAGCACCAAGAATCGCCAGCAATGAAAAAGCCGACATGCTGATCTGCAACCGACTTTTGTTGAGGTCAAGGGCTGCGTCGTTGAGTGATTGCGCCTGGGTCTTCACCAGGATGAAGTCGCGCATTTCGGCACGAATCACGCCCATCTGGCGCTTGCCGCTGCCACTGTCGATGAGCGCGCGGGCGCCTGTCAAGTCGCCGTTGCGGCGCAGCGCGATGGTTTGGGCAAGCTCGGCCATTTTGGCGTTGATCAAGGGTGCCATCGTGACCAGGTGCGCGCCGGCCTCGGCGTTGCCGTTGGAGGCCTGCAAGGCCTTGAACTGCGCGGGGATGGTTTCGCGCACCGCCAGATAGGGCGGCAGATAACTTTCGTCGCCGGACAGAACGTAGCCCCACTGCACGTCTTCGGCATCTTGCAGCCCGAGCAGCAGTCCGTTGGCCTCGCTGATGATCTGCCGGGTGTGCTGGCGCTGGGCGGAGCCCTCCGAAATCTGCTGGTAAGACCAGAACATGAACGCAATGCCGGCAGCCAACAGCAGCAGTGCGCCAGCCAGCCAGGTCAGGGTCTTGGAAATGATTTTCAATGAGTGGTACTCGTGATGCGGGTCTGACGAGGCGTAACAGGTTGTAAAAGCTTGTGCTGCCCCAGGTGCTGAATGCACCACCAGGCGTTATACACGCATGTGACGCCCAACCCGTCTGAACCGTCTGATCTGCCTGCCATGGCCGTTAATAAACATGGGTTGAGGCTACGGATGCGCCGCGGCCCCGTCTGTGTAGTGGCACACACAAGCCGAGCTACATTTGCCGGCATGTTTTTGGCCTGTGTACGCAAGCGCACAGACCCGCAGCCTTCGGCATTCAACAATGCTCTCTCGTTCGTGCCGGCATGCTTTGCGTTGCACGATTTGATTCTTAACCGTCCTGGAGAACTCTCATGAACTTTACCCAACGTATTTCTGCTTCTGTTTTGTTGTTGGCCGCCCTGGGCCTGGGCGGTTGCGCCGGCATGACCCACCAGGAAAAAGGCACGGCAACCGGCGCCGTCATTGGCGGCGTGGCCGGCAATGTGGTCGGTGGGGGCATCCTCGGCACCGCCGCCGGCGCCGCCGTGGGTGGCGTCATTGGCCACGAAGTAACCAAGTAAAAAGCTTTGTCGCAGGCCTTGGCCCTGACCTTGATTCTGGTTTTTGGCCGTGACGCCTGAACGGTACCGACCTGCCCGGAAAGATGGCTTGCGTTGCCTGGTCGGGCTCGCCCTGGCCTGTCATCTTGGCAGCACCTTGGCTTTGCCGGAGCCGCCAGCTGCGGCGGCGCTGCGGACGCAGCACATGCGCCTGCAGCAACCGCTGCTAAACAACCCGTTCGGACGGCCGCTGGTGCTGCAGTCCGTTGAACACGCCAAGGGTCTGAGCGGCGACATTTATGCTGTGGCGCCATACCCGTTTGCGGCTGTCAGCAACGGCATGCGGTCGCCAGACCACTGGTGCGAGGTCATGATCCTGCACATCAACACCAAATACTGCCATGCCATCGAAGAGCCTCAAGGCACCATCTTGCGTGTGAACATCGGCAAGAAAACGCCCCAGCCGATCGCAGATGCCCCACGAATGGAGTTTCGCTACAGCGAAACCGCCTTGACCCCCAGCTACTTTGCCATCACGCTCAACGCCAAAGACGGGCCGCTGGGCACCAGCAATTACCGCATCCGGCTGGAAGCGGTCGCGCTCCCCGACGGCAAGTCGTTTCTGCACCTCACCTACGCCTATGGCGTGGGCTTGGTTGGCCGGCTGGCCATGCAGACCTACCTCTCCACCGCCGGGGCAGACAAGGTGGGTTTCACCATGATCGACACAAACAGGGGGGAGCCCCCCACCTACGTGACGGGCGTGCGCGGTGTGGTCGAACGCAACACCATGCGTTATTACCTGGCCATCGACAGTTTTCTGGCATCGCAGCGCGAGCCACCCGCAGCCCGGCTTGAGCAACGGCTGCAGGCCTGGTTCAGTGCGGTCGAGCGCTACCCGCTCCAGTTGCATGAGGTCGAGCGGGCAGACTACCTTGCGATGAAGCGCGCCGAGGTGCAGCGCCAGCAAACGGTGAACTGAACACGGCTACCATTGCCCATGCCCTTTGATTTGCCGCTGTACTGGGTCCTGCTCAAACAGGTGTTCAACTCCTGGCTGGACGACGACGTGCAGAGCTTGGGCGCGGCGCTGGCCTACTACACGCTGTTTTCGCTGGCACCGCTGCTGCTCATCGTGATCGCCGTGGCCGGCCTGGTGTTTGGCCAGGAGGCGGCGCGCGGCGAAATCGAGTCGCAGTTGCGCGCGCTGATAGGCGAGCCCGGTGCCGGCGCGGTACAGGCGCTGCTGGCCAGCGTGGGCAAACCCACCGAGAGCAGGCTGGCCACACTGGTGGGCGTTGTCTTGTTGTTGATTGGCGCCACCACGGTGTTTGGCGAGTTGCAAAATGCGCTCGACCGCATTTGGCGCGTGCCTGCCACAGCGCCTGTCAGCGGCTGGCTGCATTTGCTGCGTGCCCGCATGCTGTCGTTTGGCATGATCTTGGTGATCGGCTTTTTATTGATGGTGTCGCTGGTGCTGAGCGCTGCGCTGGCCACCATGGAGCGCTTCTGGAGCCCGCTGTTTGGCGGCTGGATCACGATTGCCAGCTTCAGCAATGCGCCGGCCGGCTTTGCGCTGGTCACGGCAATGTTTGCGCTGATTTACAAGGTGATGCCGCGCGCCCAGGTGGAGTGGCGCGATGTCTGGACCGGTGCCCTGTTCACCGCCCTGTTGTTCAGCCTGGGCAAGGCTCTGATCGGCGTTTATATTGGCCGCAGCGGCATCGTGTCGGCCTTTGGCGCCGCCGGGTCTCTGGTGGTGGTGCTGCTGTGGGTGTATTACTCGGCCCAGATCTTTTTGATCGGGGCCGAGTTCACCTGGGTTTACGCCAACCTGTTTGGCTCCAGAAAGCCGCTTAAACCTGCGACTTGAAGTAGTTGAAAGAATGCACAAAGGCCTCGCGCACCTTGTCGGCCTCTTTCACCATGCTGTCCCAGTTGTCCTGGCTGGCTTCCTTGAGCTCGTCAAGCTTGACGCCCGCCAGCTTGGACTGGTGGCGCAGTTTGCGCATTTCTTCCAGATAGGCATCGCGCGCATCAGCTTTGGCCTCTTTGGCCTTGGCGTCGAGCTTGTTCATATTGGCGTTGAGTTCATCGAGTTGCGTCTTCATGGCTTCGATATAAACGTTTTTGGTGGTCATGGTTTTTACTCCTTGGGTTGAAAAATAGAGGGGAAGATGGGAGGCTTAGCGCGCCATCACTTTGCCGCTGTCGTCTGACAGCACAATCTCGACGCGACGGTTCAGCTGGCGATTGCCGGCGCTGTCATTGGCGGCTGCAGGAAAGGACTCGCCGTAGCCGCGCACCTCAATGCGCTCGCGTGCCACGCCCATGTCGAGCAAGGCGGTGCGCACCGCATTGGCGCGACGCTCCGACAGGCCCTGGTTGTAGTCAGCGGCCCCGGTGCTGTCGGCAAAACCCTCAACCATCACCCGGCGCTGCGGATTCTGTTGCAGCACATCGGCCAGCTTCTGGGCACTGCGCATGCCGTCGGGGGTCAGGCGCGACAGGTCGGTGCCAAACAGCACGTCACCCAGCGTGATGACCATGCCGCGCTCGGTCTTTTTGGCAGCCAGGTCAGCCAGTTGGGCTTCCAGCTGGGCGTTGCGCGCCTGTGCATCCTGCGTCTGGCGTTGGGCGTTGGCGGCGTCCAGCTGCGATTGCTGGGCGGCGCGCTGGGCCGTGGCGGCATCGCTTTGCGCCTGCTGGGCGGTCAGCGTGGCGCGTTCGGCGCTGAGTTTGGCGGCATTGGCCTCGTTGGTGCGTGAATCAAGACGCATCTGGTCACGTTCTTTGCCCGCACTGGCGACTTCTGCCTCGGCCACTTTGCGTTTGGTCACTTCTTGCGTGAGGGCAATTTTTTGCTTGGCCAAATAAGCCAGGTTGTTGATCTTGTCTTCGCTGTCGCGGTCATTGGCTGCCTCATTGGCCTGGGCCATGGCATCGCTGGCCTGTTTCATTTCAAGCGGGGCGTAGGTGGCCACGTTGGGGTTGGCTTGCGCAACCAGGTACTCGGAGCGGGCCTGCTCCAGCTGCGAGGTTGATTTGGGTGTCGAGCTGCAGCCTGCCATGAGAGCGGCAATGGCCAGAACGATGGGAGCCAGGTGGGTTTTGTTCATGATATTTCCTGTCGGTGTGAGTTGATTTATTTCGCGCGGTCGAGTTCTTCGCGCAGCACCCGAATATCTTCTTGCAAGACATCGGCGGCGGCCTGTGCCTTGACGGAACTGGCCTTGCTTTGCGCCAGCTTGGCATCGGCTTGCGCCTGGTTGGCCAGCTCTCTGGCTTCCTTGTAATCTTTGGCCAGCATGGCTTTGTTGGCCAGCGCCAGCTTCTCGCGTGCGGCATTCATTTCAAGCGGGGCGTACTGCGCGCCACCGGCTCCCGCCGCACTGTCCACCGCGGCCTTGGACACTGCCACATCGGCAGTCGCCGGGGTTTTCAGGCTGGTGCAGCCCACTGTGAGCGCAAGTGCCACGGCCGACAAAAGGGCAAGCCCGTGCCTGGTATTTAAATTCATCATGGTTTTCCTCTAACAATTCACCAAAAGCGGGATCGCTTTGGATAGATAGGGTTATAGGCGTCTGATCCCGATGGGTCTGTTCGCTGGCATACACAGCGGGGCAACGACCGCAGGCCAAGCGCTGGGAAAACCTGGTGCGGTGTGTGCTGGTGATGGGCCAAGCGGGCCAAGGCATTGGCAATTGAATGCCGGCACCACACGGCGCGCACCGCAGCGATTGGGGTATTGGGCTGCGCCGATGTCGCAAAGCGAAGCGCGTCTGAGGTGCAGCCCAATACCCCAACCGCTGCCACCCCGGACCAACGCAACCCCACGCCAACATAACCCCGGGCTTTAAAACCACCTAACCCGGATTGGCCACCGGCTCCAATGCGAGCTCTGTCTTGGGCCCCGGCACGTTTTTGCGCGCCAGCAGCGTGTACATGGTGGGCACCACAAACACCGTGAGCAAGGTGCCCAGGCTCATGCCGCCCACAATCACCCAGCCAATCTGCTGGCGGCTCTCGGCACCGGCGCCGGTGGCAATGGCCAGCGGCACCGCGCCCAGCACCATGGCGCCGGTGGTCATCATGATCGGGCGCAGGCGCTGCGCGGCCGACTGCTGGATGGCCGCCATCGTGTCAAGGCCCTGCTCGCGCAGCTTGTTGGCAAATTCCACGATCAAAATGCCGTGCTTGGTGATCAGGCCCACCAGCGTGATCAGGCCGATCTGGCTGAACACATTGAGCGTGCCGCCCGACCATTTGAGCGCCAGCAGCGCACCCGCCATCGACAGCGGCACGCTGAACAG
>NZ_JAABQC010000111.1 GCF_011391645.1 Rhodoferax sp.
AGCACACCCAGTCCCAACGACCACGAATTGCCCCCATTGCCCAGCAGCCCACCGGGCTTGTACCGCCATTACAAGGGCGGCTGGTACGAGGTGGTGGACACCGTGCGCTGCAGCGAAACGTTGCAGGCCATGACCTTGTATCGCGCACTCTATGACGGCTTCGGACTCTGGGTCCGGCCTGCAGCCATGTTTGCTGAAACCGGCTTTTTCAACGGCAAGGATCAAGCCCGTTTTGTGCGACAAGACCCAGCCAAAGTGCCAGTGGGCGACCTTGCCACGGCCACTGCGCTGATTGCCTACCTGCGAGCACTCGCACTGTCGCAATCCATCGAACTCGACACCGCATTGCGCCAACCGCCTCCGCTGCCCGACACTTGTTGCGGGCGGGGTTGCGATGGCTGTGTGTGGGAAAGCTATTTCACGGCGCTGGGCCATTGGCGGGACGATGCCTGCGGCCTGCTGCAAATGTCGGCTCTGCCCTAGACTTGCACCACGAAGCATCCCAGGAAGGCTCAGTCTCATGACCGATCAATTCATTGAATTCACCACCGACAAACAATTCGTCCGGCGTGTGCGTGAACTCAAAACCATCGAAGTGATGATCAACATGTACTGCGCCGCCCACCATGACGGCATCCCACGGTGCGCCGACTGCAATGACTTGTTTGACTACGCGCAGCGGCGCCTGCAGCGCTGCGTGTTCGGCGACGCCAAACCAAATTGTGCCAAGTGCGTCGTGCATTGCTACACCAGGGACATGCGTGAAAAGACAAGGGTCGTGATGCGCTGGGCCGGGCCGCGCATGCTGCTGCGGCACCCGGTGTTGGGTATCCGGCACCTTTTGGCTGACCGCAAGCCCATTCCCGTGTTGCCAAACAAGCACGCAGCCAGGCCATCGGCTAAAGAGTGATGAATGGGTACATTGCATCCAGCCAAAGTCAGACCAGCCCAGATGCGCCTTGCAGTTCTCGCTTTAAGTCAGCCTGCTTCTGACCGGGGCATGGAATTTGAGGTGTAAAAACGAAAAAACCCTGAAGCATTTCTGCTTCAAGGTTGTTCGTTTGGTGCGGCTGGCAGGAATTGAACCCACGACCCTCTGGTTCGTAGCCAGATACTCTATCCAACTGAGCTACAGCCGCTAAGCTGCGTATTCTAGCAACGAAACCCGCCCATTTCACCCAAAGCCCCGCTCATGGCCCTGAAAAACTTGTCATTTTTTGCGCTTCCGGCTGGTTGCGCATCCAGTCCGCTGTTTGAAAAAACGACTTGTTCAGCCGTTCGCGCAACTCCGGAGGCACACCGGTCTCAAGCATGGCCTGATCCATGCACGCCAGCCATTGGTCGCGCTCGACCAGACCAACCTTGAAGGGCATGTGCCGCGCTTTCAGGCGCGGGTGACCAAAACGATCGGTGTAATGCTGCGGGCCGCCAAGCCATCCGCACAAAAACCAGAACAGCTTTTGCCGGGCATCGTCGAGCACCGAGCCATGCACCACGCGCAACTCGGCGTAACCCGGCTCAAGATCCATCAGATCGTAGAAGCGCTCGACCAGCGCATGCACGCGCGGTTCGCCACCGATCCAAGCGAACGGTGTGTCAAAAGCAGGTTTTTCTTCGATATTCATCGTCATATTGGGTTGGGGAGCATTTCATTCACATGCAGGGCGCTGCAGAAAAAACAGCGAATCATTGTGCCGCATTGCGCAGCGTTTGAACCACCGGGCGGCTCAGCACCTCACGCAGCCCCCACCAGCCGGCCGCCAGCGCCAGCACGGCACCGGCCAGCGAACCCAGCAGCGGCACCCACAGCGACACCACCCAGTCAAATTCAAACACAAAGCGCGCCAGTGCCCAACCCACCGCGCTGGCCACAATCGACGCCAGAAAACCGGCCAGCAGGCCCACGCCAGCCAGTTCAATACGTTGCACCTGGCGCAACAGGCTGGCGCGCGCGCCCACGGCGCGCATGATGGCATATTCGCGGGCGCGCTCCTCGCGCGTGGCGGTCACTGCGGCAAACAGCACCACCAGGCCGGCAGCCAGGGCAAAGGCAAACAAAAACTCCACCGCGCCGATCACCTGATCGAGCACGCGCTGGATCTGTGCGATGGTGGCGGTCATGTTGACACTGGTGATGTTGGGAAACTGGCGCACCAGCGTGTTATCAAAACCTGTCGTCTCGGGCGCCTTGAAGGCGCTCATATAGGTGGCGGGCACGCCCTCGAGCGTGTCCACCGGGTACATGACAAAGAAGTTGGCCCGCATCGAGGCCCAGTCCACCTTGCGCAGCGAGGTGATTTTGGACACGGTCTGCATGCCGCCCACGTCAAAGGTCAGGCTGTCACCCAATTTGACACCCAGGGTCTCGGCAATGCCCTCCTCCACGCTGATGGCGCCTGCCTCATTGGCCTGCCAGCGCCCCGCCACCACCACATTCTGGGTTGGCTGGGCGGCGCTGTGTGAGAGGTTGAATTCGCGGTCCACCAGGCGCCGGGCGCGATCATCCGTGTAATCGTCAGGGCTGACGTTGCGCCCATTGATGGCCACCAGGCGGCCACGGATCATGGGGAACCAGTCAAACTCGGTGACGCCCGCGTTTTTCAGCGCCTGGGTAAATGCCGGGCCCTGCTCGGGCATGACATTGATGACAAAGCGGTTGGGCGCGCCGGGCGGCGAAGCTGCGCGCCAACTGCTGATCAGGTCGGTGCGCAGCAGCACCAGCAGCACCAGCGCCAGCAAGCCCACCGCCAGGCTGCTGACCTGCACCACGGCAAACGCGGGGCGGGCAGCAATTTGGCGGGTGGCCAGCACCACGGCAGTGGGCGCCGTGGCATCGTTGACAACGGCGCGCAGCAGCTTGACCGCCAACCAACTCAGGCCGGCAAACAACAGCGTCGCCGCGGCAAAACCGCCGACCGCAATCAGGCCCAACTTGAGGTCGCTGCTCGCCGCCAGCAACAAGGCGGCAAAACCCGCCACGCCCAGGCCCAGCACCAAGAGCGATGCCGGCTTGAGCCCGCCCACGTCACGCCGGATCACGCGCAGCGCCGGCACCTGAGCCAACTGCAGCACCGGTGGCAGGCCAAAAGCCAGCAACAGCGTCAGCCCCATGCCCAGGCCAAACAGCACCGGCCAAATGCCCGGGGCTGGCAAGGCCGAGTCCACCAGGCCCGCGAGCAAGGCGACAAAACCGTAGTGCACCAAAAAGCCCAGCAACACGCCCAAGGCGCTGGCCAGCAGGCCGATCAGCACAAATTCAAAGGTGTAGGCCGCAGCAATGGTGCGCTGTGGCAAGCCCAGCACCCGCAGCATGGCGCAGTCGTCCAAGTGGCTGGCGGCAAAACCGCGGGCAGCCAGGGCAACTGCCACCGCGCTGAGCAAAGCCGCCAGCAGGGCCACGAGATTGAGGAACTTTTCAGCCCGCGAGAGCGTGGTGCTTAGCTCAGGGCGGCCGCCTTCCAGCGCCTCCACCCGGGCGCCGCGCACGGCTTTCGACTCGACCTGGGCCTGCGCCCAATCGACAAAACGTTTCACCGCCGGGTCAGCGCCTGCCACCGCCAGCTGAAACCGCAGCCGGCTGGCGGGCTGGATCAGGCCGGTGGCTTGAACATCGGCCTGATTGATCATGACGCGCGGTGCAAAATTCATGAAACCCGCGCCACGATCAGGCTCATTCACAATGATGCGGCTCACTTTAAACGTGCTGTCGCCCAGCAGCAGATCGCCCCCGACTGGCACTTCAAGCGCCTCCAGCAAGGCAGCGTCGGCCCAGGCCTGACCAGGCTGGGGAATCTCGCTGGTCAGGGCACCGTTTGAGTCTGGCTGCTCGCTCACGCGCATGCGCCCGCGCAACGGGTAGCCATCGGCGACCACCTTGAGCGACACCAGCTTGATGGCGCCGCCGGCCAGCTCGGGCGCGCGCGCCATGGTCGGAAAACTCAGGTTGATGGTCTGCTGCAATCCCAGTGCCTTGACTTGCGCCAGAAAGGCTTCTGGAATCGGGTTGTCACTGACCACCACGGCGTCGCCGCCCATTAGTTGACGCGCATCGCGCTGCAAACCGCCCTTGAGCCGGTCGGCAAAAAAGCCAACAGCGGTAAGCGCCGCCACCGCCAGCGTCACGGCCACCATCAACAAACGCAGCTCGCCGGCGCGCAAATCACGCGTAAGGGAACGCCAGCCCAATTGCAAAAATGAAATCTTCATGCAGTGACGATACCGCACTCAGGCAAAAACTGGCGCCCCACCAACCCAGCAACCCGACGCCGCAGGCGTATTTGCGCGAGTCAAATCAGCGCCGGGGCGCGAATGGCTGCCAATTCAGGCTGCAGTTGCAGACGATGGGCCCCGCTGTAGCAA
Organism: Rhodoferax sp.; assembly: GCF_011391645.1. GTDB lineage: Bacteria > Pseudomonadota > Gammaproteobacteria > Burkholderiales > Burkholderiaceae_C > Rhodoferax. Next base: position 4,360 of record NZ_JAABQC010000111.1, read on the forward strand.
AGAAAGCGCTTGTTGGTGGCCCGTCCAATGGCGCACAGGCCCAGGCGCAGCGCCACGTCCAACCCCATTTGCGTGATGCCGCTGCGCGACACCACAATCGGCACGCCCATTTGCGCGGACTTGATGACCATTTCGCTGGTGAGCCGACCGGTGGTGTAGAAAACTTTGTCAGCGCCAGACATCTTTTTCTCTGGATTCATCCACATCCAGCCGGCGATAGTGTCGATTGCGTTGTGGCGGCCCACATCTTCCACAAACACCAGCATCTCCGGGCCATGAAACAGCGCGCAGCCATGCACCGAGCCCGATGATTTATAGGTGGTTTCCTGCAGCCGGATGGCGTTGACGATGCCGTACAGATCGGCTTGCGAGAACGTGGCCGCGGGCAGCGTGATGCTGTCCACCTCGGCCATCAGGTCGCCGAACACGCTGCCCTGGCCACAGCCGGTGGTGACCACCCGCTTGGCGGTGCGCGCCTCGATGTCCGAGATACCCTGGCGGGTTTTGACGGCGGCGGCACCCACCTCCCAGTCGACCGTGATGGACTCGACCTCGGCCACGCTGGCCACCAGCCGCTGGTTGCGCAAAAAGCCCAGCACCAGCAACTCGGGGTGGGCACCCAGCGTCATGAGCGTGACCAACTCACGTTTGTCCACGTAAACGGTGAGCGCGCGCTCAGCCGGGATGGACACGGTGTCTGACTCGCCAAACTCGTTGACGACCATCACCTCGCGCGTGAGCGGCGCGCGGGCCTGGGTTAGGCGCGGCAGCAAGTTCAGGATTTCTTGGCGGGAACAGCCGCAGACGCTGCGGGTGCAGCTGCTGCGGCGGGTGCAGCCCCGGCAGGCACGTAAACAAACGGTCCGGGGTCAGCGCATGCGCTGGCCGGGGCAGCGCCTTTGCCCGAGGTCTTCAGGTAATGCGCCGCCGCTTTGTCTTGCGCCTGGCACAGCTTGAAGGCGTCCACCTTGCCGGCCCAGGCGGTTTTGGCGGCGGCCTCGGCCGCCTTGGCCTTGGCCTCTTCCGTGGGGGGTGGCAGCTTGGCAAAGGCGGCTGAACCCAGCGAGGCCAATGCGGCAGCGGCAAACAGGCTTGTCATCCAATTTTTCATAAATTTGTCTCCGAGGTCTCAAACGCTAACCGGTTTCCCTGTCGGGCTGGACGGCGCGGGTGCGGAACCGCGTTGCGCAGGAATCTTGCCCGACTTGACATCGTTGTACCAAAGCTCATGGTGTTCCCTGGCCCAGGTTTCATCGACGTAGCCGGTCTTCATGCCCTCGATGGCGCCCTCGGTGATCCAGCCCAGATAGATGTGACCCATGAACATGACGATCATCAGGATGTTGGACACCGAATGCACCATGTGGGCAATCTGCATGGTGCCGCGCTCGTAGACCAAGCCGGGAATCAGCTTGTCCATCACCAGGCCGGAGCCCACAACCACCAGACCCAACACAAACACGCCACCCCAGAACACAAGCTTTTCACCGGCGTTGTAGCGGCCAGACTTGACCTCGTGCTCCGAGAACATGCCGCCGCCCTTGAGCAGCCAGTTCAGGTCGCCCTTGGCAGGCAGGTTGTCGCGCAGAAAAGTGACGATGACAATCAGCAGCGACACCGCAAACAGCGGGCCGGCAAAGTTGTGCGCGTTCTTGAGCCCGTAAGCCAACCAGCCAAACAGTGTGCTGCCCATGAGCGGCAGCAGAAAGAATTGCCCGAAGGCCATCACCACGCCGGAAATCGCCAGAATGACGAATGCGATCGCGTTCGCCCAGTGCGCGGAACGCTCGAACGGCGTAAAACGCTCCAGCATGCGGCCGCTCGGCTGATCCTTGAGTTTGATGGTGCCAACACGCCAATAGGCCAGGCCGATGGCGCCCAGCACGATCAACAGCAGCGAGCCACCGTAGGGAATCAGCCAGTTGTTGCGCACCTGGCGCCAGGCTTCGCCGGCATTGGTCAGGCGCGACCCCGGATACTGTACAAACGGCTGAATCAGCACCCCGGCTTCGGGCGCCTCGGATTTGGGCAGGCTGCTGACCCCCGCCACGCCTGCGCCCACCTGGCGCCACATGGGCGCGTTGTTGCCGGGCTGCACCACGGCGCGCTCGCCATTGGTCTGGGTGGCGTAACCGGGCTCTTCGCTGGCATCAGGCTTGACCTCGAAGATATTCTGGCTCTGGATGCCGGGCATGGCCGCCGCGGGTGCGGCAACGGTCGCGGGGTCTGTTGCAGGCGCAGCGGCGGGGGCGGTTTGCGCCACCGCGCTGCCCCAGCACAGGGCCAGTGCGGCAAAGACTGGAAAGGCTTTTTTCATGACGGCCTCCTGCTCAGTTCATGCGGGTGTAGTCGTTTTGACCATACTCGCTGCGCGCCTTCAACTGGGCTTCCCAACTGGCCTTGTCCCCCGGTTTCCAGTCAGGCTCGACATAGGGCTTGCCGGTCCCGGTAAAGGCCGCGCTGTCTTGTTTGCTGGCGGTCAGTTCCTGGGGCTTGTCGCCGCAGGCAGCCAGACCGGCCACCATGATGACCGCAAAAATGATTCTTTTCATGATTTCGCTCCTTCAGGGGCGGCAGCGCCAGGTTGACCCGCCTGTTTGGATCCGTAGGCTGTACCCCAGCCCCAGACCTCGGCACCCTTGCCGCGGCGCAACACGCGGTTGCGGAAGATGTCGGCCACCACATCGCCGTCGCCGCCAATCAACGCCTTGGTCGAGCACATTTCGGCGCAGGCCGGCAACTTGCCCTCGGCCAGTCGGTTGCGACCATATTTCTCGAACTCAGCCTGACTGCCGTTGGCTTCCGGGCCACCGGCGCAAAAGGTGCACTTGTCCATCTTGCCGCGCACCCCAAAGGTGCCCGCCGAAGGAAACTGCGGCGCGCCAAACGGGCAGGCATAGGAGCAGTAACCGCAGCCAATGCACACATCCTTGTCGTGCAGCACCACACCCTCGTCGGTGCGGTAGAAGCAGTTGACCGGGCACACCGCCATGCAGGGCGCATCGCTGCAATGCATGCAGGCCACCGAGATCGATTTTTCACCGGGCACGCCGTCGTTGAGGGTGACCACGCGGCGGCGGTTCACACCCCAGGGCACTTCGTGCTCGTTTTTGCACGCGGTGACGCAACCGTTGCATTCAATACAGCGTTCTGCATCGCAGACAAATTTCATCCGGGCCATGTTTTTCTCCTTATGCGCGTTCGATATTGCAAACGGTGGTCTTGGTTTCCTGCATCATCGTGACGCTGTCGTAACCATAGGTGGTGGCGGTATTGATGGCTTCGCCGCGCACGATGGGTGCCGCGCCCGTTGGGTAATAGGCCAGCATGTCGGCGCCCTGCCAGTGCCCGGAGAAGTGAAACGGCATGAACACCGTGTCGGGACCCACGCGCTCGGTCACCATCGCCTGCACATTGAGGCGCGCGCCAGTGGGCGTGGACACCCAGGCGCGCTCGCCATTGCGGATGCCCTTGTCGGCCGCCACCTTGGGGTTGATCTCGATGAACATCTCCTGTTGCAACTCGGCCAGCCAGGGGTTGGAGCGGGTTTCCTCGCCGCCGCCCTCGTACTCGGTCAGGCGCCCCGAAGTCATGATGAACGGGAACTTCTCGTGCACCTTGTCAGCCACCGCTTTGTCCTGCACCGTCTTGTACAAGGTCGGCAGGCGCCAGAAGGCTTTTTTGTCGTCGTGCGTCGGGTACTTGGCCACCAAATCGGGGCGAATGCCGTACAACGGTTCGCGGTGCTTGGGAATGGCATCGGGGAAGTTCCACACCACGGCGCGCGCCTTGGCGTTGCCGAACACATGGCAGCCGTGCACCTTGAGCACCACGCGCTGGATGCCGCCCGACAGGTCGGTTTTCCAGTTCTTGCCTTCAGCCGCTGTTTTTTCGGCGTCGGTCAAGTCGTTCCACCAGCCCAGCTTTTTGAGCAGCACATGGTCGAACTCAGGGTAACCCGTGGTGATGTCGGCACCCAGTGAATGGGAGCCGTCCTCGGCCAGCAGGTTGACGCCGTCTTTTTCCACGCCGAAGTTGGCGCGGAAGTTGCCGCCGCCATCCATCACGTGTTTGGACGTGTCGTACAAGTTGGGTGAACCCGGGTGCTTGAGCTCTGGCGTGCCGTAACAAGGCCATGGCAAACCAAAATAATCGCCGGTGAAGTCGTAGCCGGTTTCCTTGTCCTTGCCGCCTTTGGCGCGCAGGGTTTTCACGTC
>NZ_JAABQC010000112.1 GCF_011391645.1 Rhodoferax sp.
GTTGCGTCGCCCGCCAGGCCGCGAAGCGTACCCCGGCGACGTGTTTTACCTCCACAGCCGTTTGCTCGAGCGTGCTGCCCGCGTCAACGCCAAGTATGTCGAAGACTTCACCAAGGGTGCGGTCACAGGCAAAACGGGTTCGCTGACGGCGCTGCCGATCATTGAAACGCAAGCCGGCGACGTTTCCGCGTTCGTGCCGACCAACGTGATTTCCATCACCGACGGCCAGATCTTTTTGGAAACCAGCCTGTTTAATGCCGGTATCCGTCCCGCCATTAACGCCGGTATTTCGGTGTCCCGCGTGGGTGGTGCAGCGCAAACCAAGCTCATCAAGAACCTGTCTGGCGGTATCCGTACCGACCTCGCCCAATACCGCGAGCTGGCTGCCTTTGCGCAGTTTGCCTCTGATCTGGACGAGGCCACCCGCAAGCAACTCGACCGCGGTGCCCGCGTCACCGAACTGCTCAAGCAGGCCCAGTACAGCCCGCTGCCGATCTCGCTGATGGGTGCCACGCTGTTTGCCGTCAACAAGGGCTACCTCGATGACATCGAAGTCAACAAGGTGCTGGCTTTCGAGCACGGCCTGCATGGCTACCTCAAGGACAAGAACGCAGCCTTGCTGGCCAAGCTGGAAGCCGACCGCGCCATGGACAAGGACGCTGAAGCAGAGTTGAACACCGCCATCGCCGACTTCAAAAAGTCGTTTGCTTAAGGTCACCTCGTAACAGACAAGGAGACTGATATGGCAACTGGCAAGGAAATACGCGGCAAGATCAAAAACTTCGAAAGCACGAAGAAGATCACCAAAGCCATGGAGATGATTTCCGTCTCCAAAATGCGTAAAGCGCAGGAGCGCATGCGCGCCGCCCGTCCTTATTCCGACAAAGTGCGCAACATTGCGGCGCACATGGGTCAATCCAACCCGGAGTATGTGCACGCGTTCATGAAGCGCAACGACGCCAAAGTGGTGGGCATGATTGTGGTCACCACCGACAAGGGCTTGTGCGGCGGTCTCAACACCAACGTGCTGCGCGGCGTGACGCACAAACTGCGCGAGGTGCAAAATGACGGCATGACCACGCGGGCGGTCGCCATCGGCAACAAGGGCCTGGGTTTTATGAACCGCATTGGCGCCAAGGTGGTCGCACACGTGACGCAACTGGGGGACCGTCCGCACCTGGAGCGCCTCATCGGCCCGGTCAAGGTCTTGCTTGATGCCTACGCCAAGGGCGAGGTCAACGCGGTTTATCTGTCCTACACGCGCTTCATCAACACCATGAAGCAAGAAGTGGTGATGGAGCAATTGTTGCCCTTGTCGGCCGTGCAAATGCAGGCGGAAGCCCGCGCCAGCGAAGCCGCCACCGGTGAAAAGCATGGCTGGGACTACATCTACGAGCCCGACGCGCAGACCGTCATCGACGAACTGCTGGTGCGTTATGTGGAGGCACTGGTGTTTCAGGCGGTGGCCGAAAACATGGCCTCCGAGCACGCCGCCCGCATGGTTGCCATGAAGGCAGCCACTGACAACGCCGGCAATGTGATTGGTGAACTCAAGCTGATCTACAACAAGACCCGCCAGGCCGCCATTACCAAAGAGTTGTCAGAAATCGTCTCCGGTGCAGCCGCCATCAGCGGATAAGCCTCAGTTAGCAGCAAGATTCAAATTTATTGGAGCAAAACCAAATGGCTCAGGAAAACACAAATACGAACGCCGGCGTTCAAGGCAAAATTGTTCAGTGCATTGGCGCTGTGGTTGACGTGGAGTTTCCGCGCGAGCACATGCCGCACATCTACGACGCGCTCAAGCTCGAAGGCTCCAACCTCACACTCGAAGTCCAGCAGCAGCTGGGTGACGGCATTGTCCGCACCATTGCGCTGGGCTCCAGCGACGGCTTGCGCCGTGGCCTGATGGTGACCAACAGTGGCGGCTCCATCATGGTGCCGGTGGGTACCGCTACCCTGGGTCGCATCATGGACGTGCTCGGCGCGCCCATCGACGAGCGCGGCCCGGTGGCATCCACCCAGATGGCCTCCATCCACCGCAAAGCCCCCACCTACGACGAGCTCAGCCCTTCGCAGGAACTGCTCGAGACCGGCATCAAGGTGATCGACCTGGTTTGCCCGTTCGCCAAAGGCGGCAAGGTGGGCCTGTTCGGCGGTGCCGGTGTGGGCAAGACCGTGAACATGATGGAACTCATCAACAACATTGCCAAGGCGCACAGCGGTTTGTCGGTGTTTGCCGGTGTGGGTGAGCGTACCCGTGAAGGCAATGACTTTTACCACGAGATGGCCGACTCCGGCGTGGTGAACCTCGAGAAGCTTGAAGATTCCAAGGTGGCCATGGTCTACGGCCAGATGAACGAGCCCCCGGGCAACCGTCTGCGCGTCGCCCTGACCGGCCTGACCATCGCCGAGTCGTTCCGCGACGAAGGCAAGGACGTGCTGTTCTTTGTGGACAACATCTACCGCTTCACGCTGGCCGGCACCGAAGTGTCCGCCTTGCTGGGTCGTATGCCTTCTGCCGTGGGTTACCAGCCCACCCTGGCCGAGGAAATGGGCCGTCTGCAAGAGCGTATTACCTCCACCAAAGTGGGTTCCATCACCTCGATCCAGGCCGTTTACGTGCCTGCCGATGACTTGACCGACCCGTCGCCTGCCACCACCTTTGCCCACCTCGACTCCACCGTGGTGCTGAGCCGTGACATCGCCTCGCTGGGTATTTACCCCGCGGTTGACCCGCTGGACTCCACCAGCCGCCAGCTCGACCCCAATGTGGTGGGCCTGGACCATTATGAAACCGCCCGCGCCGTGCAGGGCACGCTGCAGCGCTACAAAGAACTGCGCGACATCATCGCCATTTTGGGCATGGACGAGTTGGCGCCTGAAGACAAGCTCACGGTAGCCCGTGCGCGCAAGATCCAGCGTTTTCTGTCGCAGCCGTTCCACGTCGCTGAAGTGTTCACCGGCTCGCCGGGCAAGTACGTCTCTCTGGCTGAAACCATTCGCGGCTTCAAGATGATTGTGGCTGGCGAGTGCGATCACCTGCCGGAGCAGGCCTTCTACATGGTCGGCACCATTGACGAAGCCTTCGAAAAGGCCAAGAAAGTCTGATGACTTTGTGGGACAGATCATTAGCTCTGTCCCCAACTGACTAGGAAAAAAATGAACACTATTCATGTTGATGTGGTGAGTGCCGAAGAGTCCATCTTCTCGGGTGAGGCGCGTTTTGTCGCCCTGCCTGGCGAAGCGGGCGAGCTGGGCATTTACCCGCGCCACACGCCGCTGATCACCCGCATCAAGGCGGGCTCGGTACGCATCCAGTTGGCTGACGGTGGCGAAGAGTTCGTGTTTGTGGCCGGTGGCATTCTCGAGGTGCAACCTGACTGCGTCACCGTGTTGTCCGACACCGCGGTTCGCGGCAAAGACATCGACGACGAAAAAGCCAACGAAGCCAAGCTCGCCGCTGAAGAGGCCGTCAAGAACGCCAAGACCGACCTTGACCTGGCACGCGCCTCGTCCGAGCTCGCCGTCATGGCCGCCCAGATCGCCGCCCTGCGCAAATATCGCCAAAAGAAGTAGGCCGTCTACCGGCAAAGTTTCGCGCTCCGCAATAAACCCGATCGTCAAAACATCGGGTTTTTTATTTGCTGAAAATTGGCTTTTGTGAATGCCTCCATTTGATACACTGAACGCAAAGATAGACACCATTACTTAGGGCTTTTCATGCCGAATTCAGACGTTTCAGGTGTGGTGACAGCCCCTCATCAGGTGGCGGTTGATGAACTGTTGGTTTGCCTGCAAATTTTGGCTCGCACCCACGGCGAGGCCGTCAGCCGTGACGCCCTGATGGCAGGTCTGCCCGCCGAGCACGCTCGCCTGACCCCCAGTTTGTTCGAGCGCGCCGCATTGCGGGCGCATTTGAGCAGCAAGCTGGTCAGCACGCCGCTGGCCAGCCTGAATGATGCGTTGCTGCCCGCCGTGGTGTTGCTGCATGACGGCCGGGCTTGCGTGGTGCAGGGCTTTAATGACCAGCGCGATCAGGTTAATGTGATTTACCCCGAGCTGGAAGACGCCACGGTGGCCGTGCCGCTGGCCACGCTGGAGGCCAGCTACACCGGCACCGCCATCTATGCCCGTCCCACCCAGCGTTATGACGCGCGCACGCCGCAGGTCCGCGCCGGTCGCCACGGCCACTGGTTTTGGGGTGTCATTGCCGAAAGCACACCGCTCTATCGCGACGTGCTGCTGGCGGCGCTGCTGGCCAACACCTTTGCCCTGGGTATGCCTTTGTTCATCATGAACGTCTATGACCGCGTGGTGCCCAACCAGGCGTTTGAGACGCTGTGGGTGCTGGCGCTGGGCTTGTCGATCATGCTGGTCAGTGACTTGGTGCTGCGCACCATGCGCGTGCGCTTTGTTGATCTGGCCAGCAGCCGGGCCGACGTCAAGCTGTCGGCCTTCATCATGGAGCGCGTGCTGGGCATGCGCATGGAGCAGCGCCCGGCATCGGCGGGGTCGTTTGCGTCCAACCTGCGCGCTTTTGAGTCGGTGCGCGACTTTATCGGTTCAGCCACTGTGGTGGCCTTCATCGACCTGCCCTTTGCGCTGATCTTCATGGTGGTGATTGGCTGGATCAGCTGGTACATGCTGATCCCGCTGGTGATTGGTGCGCTGATCATGTTGCTGTATGCGCTGGTTGTGCAGGGCCGCATGCACGAGCTGGCCGAAACCACCTACCGTGCCGGCGCCCAGCGCAATGCCACCCTGATTGAGGGACTGGTGGGCTTCGAGACCATCAAGGCGCTGGCCGCCGAGGCCCCGATCCAGCGCAAGTGGGAAAAAAGCGCCGCCCTGCTGGCCCGCGTGGGTGCCCAGTTGCGGCTGCTCTCCAGCACTGCCAGCAACACCTCGGCCTTTGTCCAGCAGGGCATCAACCTGAGCATCGTCATCATTGGTGTTTACCTGATTGCTGAACGCGAACTCACGCTGGGCGGCCTGATTGCCTGCACCATGCTGGCCTCGCGCGCCATGGCGCCGGTGGGGCAGGTGGCGGGCTTGCTGGTGCAGTACCACACCGCAGACACCGCGCTCACCTCGCTCAATGAAATGATGGCGCGAGACGTCGAGCGCCCGCTCGAGACCAACTTCATCAGCCGTGGCCGCCTCAAGGGCGGGGTCGAGTTTCGTGATGTCAGCTTTACCTACCCCGGCCAAAGCGCACCTTCGCTGCGCAACCTGTCGTTTAGCATCAAGCCTGGCGAAAAGGTGGCCATTCTGGGGCGTATCGGCTCGGGCAAAACCACCCTGGAGAAACTCATTCTGGGCCTGTACCGGCCTTCTGAGGGCGCGGTGCTGGTTGATGGTATCGACCTGCGTCAGCTCGACCCTGCCGAATTGCGGCGCCAGATTGGCTACGTGCAGCAAGATGTCATGCTGTTCTATGGCAGCCTGCGCGAAAACATCACCATGGGTGCGCCGTTGGCAGATGATGCAGACATTGTCAAGGCGGCAGAAATTGGTGGCATTTTGAGCCTGGTCAACCAGCATCCCAACGGTTTTGACATGCTGGTGGGGGAGCGCGGCGAGTCCTTGTCGGGCGGCCAGCGCCAGGGCGTGGCCATTGCCCGCGCCGTCATCAACGACCCGCCCATCATGCTGCTCGACGAGCCCACCTCGTCAATGGATTTTTCCAGCGAGGAAGACATCAAGCGTCGCCTCACCGAGTTTTCCAAAGACAAAACAGTCATCCTGATCAGCCACCGCATCTCGCTGCTGGAACTGGCCGAGCGCATGATCGTCATGGATGGTGGCCGCATCGTGGCTGATGGCCCCAGGGAGCAAGTGGTCACGGCCTTGCGCCAAGGCCGTATCGGAAAGGCTGCATGATGGCCTTCTTCAGCAAAAAATCTTTTGAAGCCACCGGCAAAATGGTTCGGGGCGCCAACAAGGTCGGAGAAAAAACTTTTGGCCCCCTGGTCAAGCGACTCACCCCGACCGACGAGCCAGGCCACCTGGACTGGGCCGGAGACGCCGACTGGGCGCGCCTGCAGCAAGAGCCCCTGCGCGCCCGCAGCCTGCTGCGCCTGGCTGCAGTCGTCCTGTTGGTGCTGGTCGTCTGGGCCGCGTTTGCCAAAATCGACGAGGTAACCCGTGGTGAGGCGCGGGTGGTGCCCACGAGCCAGGTGCAGATCATCCAGAGCGTGGACGGCGGCGTGGTCGAGGCTCTGCTGGTGAAAGAGGGGCAAATTGTCGAAGCCGGCCAACTGTTGCTGCGGGTGGACCCCACCCGCTTTGTCTCTAACTTGATGGAAAGCCAGGCCAGCCAGACTGCCTTGCAGGCCAAGGCACTCAGGCTGGAGGCGCTCACGCGCGGCACCCCGTTCAATCCGCCTGCCGAACTGCTGCGCGATGCGCCCGACGTGGTGGAGCAAGAGCGCCGCCTGTACGAGTCGCGCCGCGCCGAAATCAGTGCCCAGACCTCTATTTACCAAAGCCAGTTGGTGCAGCGCCAGCAAGAGTTGAACGAAGTGCGCGCCCGGCGCGACCAGGCCGAGCGCAGCCTGGCCCTGATGACCCAGGAAATCAACGCCACCCGTCCTATGGTGGCCACCGGTGCGGTGTCCGAGGTTGAAATGATGCGGCTTGACCAGCAACTCGCCCGCATTCGCGGCGACCGCGAGCAGGCCACGGCGCAAATTGCCCGGGTGCAATCCGCCATTCAGGAGGCCAACAGCAAGATCAACGAGGTTCAGCTCACCAGCCGCAACCAGATGAGCGCCGAGCTCTCGGAGACCATGAGCCGGCTCGCCAGCCTGTCGCAGGGCGGCGTGGCGCTGCAAGACAAGGTCAAGCAGGCCGACATCAAGTCGCCGGTGCGCGGCACTGTCAAGCGCCTGCTGGTCAACACCATCGGCGCGGTGGTGCAGCCCGGCAAAGAGGTGGTTGAGGTGGTGCCGCTGGACGACACGCTGATTCTGGAAGTGCAAATCACCCCCAAAGACATCGGCTTCTTGCGCCCCGGCCAGCCGGCCATGGTCAAGTTCAGCGCCTACGACTATTCCATCTACGGTGGCCTGGAGGCCGAAGTGTTTCTGATTGGCGCCGACTCGGTGCTTGATGAAAAAGGCAACGCGTTCTACCATGTCCGGGTGCGCACCCACAAACCCAGTTTGGGCCCCAACCTGCCCATCATTCCCGGCATGGTGGCGCAGGTGGACGTGATGACCGGCAAAAAAACGGTGCTGTCGTATTTGCTCAAACCCGTGCTGCGGGCCAAATCCAACGCGATGACTGAACGATGAGTACTCAACACTTCTTTCTCTCCAGCCCGGCCGCCGCCCTGCCCGAGCGTCTGCATGAGGCGTTTCCAGGCATCACATCGCTCAATGCTGAAGCCCTGCTGGCGCGCCTGCCCGCGCTGCAGAGCCTGGTCTGGTTGAGCAGTGCCGATAGCCAGTGGCCGCAGAGCTTGCGCCAAATTTTGCAGGCCAAGCCTGACGCCCGCGCAGTGCTGCTGTCTGGCGTGCCCGAGCCCGCCGAGGGCCTGCGCGCACTCAACGACGGCGCCCGTGGCTACACCCATGCCTTTGGCGTGCCCGCGCTGCTGCAAGAGGTTGCGCTGGTGATCGAACACGGTGGCCTGTGGGTTGGCCCCGACCTGTTGCAGCGGTTGGTGGGCGCCACCAACGCCGCCCTGGCAGCCCGGCAGGCCGTCAGCAAGGCGCAGTCGCCGGCAGCGGCGGCACCCGGCACCAGCCCCAGCGCCTGGAGTCTGCTGTCAGCGCGCGAGGCCCAGGTGGCAAAGGCCGTGTCGGCCGGCCGCTCCAACAAGGAGGTGGCCGACAAAATGTTTATCTCCGAGCGCACTGTCAAGGCGCACCTGGGCGCCATCTTTGAAAAACTCGGCGTGCGTGACCGTTTGCAACTGGTGCTGCGCTTGACCGCCTCGCCCGAACCCGCCTCCGGCCCGGCGGCGGAGCTCAAGCCATGACCCATCCCGAAAAAATTGCCGCGCTGAGCCAGACCGACGCCAGCCTGGTGCGGGTGCTCGAAGACCTGATTGACGTGCTCATCACCCGCGGCGTGATCCAGTTTACCGACCTGCCCGAGCCCGCGCAGGCCAGGCTGCTTGAACGGCGTGCAACCCGCGCCAGCCTCAAAGACCGCCTGCAACTGTTGCCCACCGACCCCGCTGACGACCTGATTTAAACGTCGCCCTCGCCGCGATGGCTCCATTGCAGAAAGATGAGCGCCTATTTGTTCGTTTAAGTCACAGATAATGAACTAATGCGATCTACAACAGAAACTCTTCTGGCAAGTGACGGGCCCGTTGTGGCAATGGTCCGGGCGACTTTCCCGCAGGCGCTGGCTGTTTATGCCTTCGGTAGCCAGATTCGG
>NZ_JAABQC010000113.1 GCF_011391645.1 Rhodoferax sp.
AAGCTTGAAAAAGATATTGACTACTCAAAAAATCTGGCGCAAAATTTCCCTGCGACCGAGTCTTTACCCTCGGTGAAGGAGCCCCGTAGATGACCATGGACCATACTTACGCTCACACCTGAATGACGTTTTACCGTCATGACGCTTCCCATACTTGAGGAAGCACCCGGAAGGGGCAGGGTTCGTCAAGAGCCCCGCCCCTTTTCAATTGGGCTGGCACCTAAAATTTTCCAGTCAACCGTTGACCGCCTTCCGCCGAGCCTGCCTTTACCAGTGAGACGCCCACCAAAGCCGCAGCCGCATGCCCAGTTCGCTGGTGTAGCCCATGGTGGATGCGCGCAATTCACCCTTTGCGTCAATCACGACGAACGCCGGAACACCCTTGAAACCGTATGAGTTCAAAACTGTCCCGCGCTCGTCCACCGCGGCATTCCATGGCAATTGGCGTTTTTGAAGCACCCGCAGCACGTTGTCTGCCGGCCCTGATTGCATGGCCACTGTCAGCACGGGCCAATCTTGCGTCAACCGGGTGATGCTGTGCTCTTCGGTGCGGCAAATGGGGCACCAGTCAGCCCAAAAGTGCAGGGCAACAGGCTGACCGGGGTGAAGTGCTCGCCAGTCGGACAGCGTGGAGTTTTTTGACGTGCCGTCTGGTTGCACAAATGTGAGCATGAAATCCGGGGCTTGGCCACCCGGAACACCCCTTGTTTGCCAGGCCTGCACTGAAATCAGCACAACAGCGGCAAGAACGAGCGTTCCCAAGTGGCTTTTCCAATGGGTCCGCCAATATTCGCGGAATCGGTCATTCAGCATCAGGTTGCGTTCGGGTCTTTTTCCGGTCCTTCCTGCAGTGCTTCTTCAAACTCGGCCAGCTCTTCGCCAATGGCAGCGTATTTCCTGGACTTGGCCCTGTTGTCGGCCCATTGCAGTACCGCAGCTTCTAGATCTTCTTTGAAGTGGGCGAGTGCTGATTCCTTGGCGGACTTGTCGGCCTTGCTTGACCATAGGTCAATGAGCTCTGACAACCCGTTGTCAAACTCGTCGAATGTTTCAAGGTGGAGCCACTGGCCGGTTTTGTCAAACATATTTTCTTTCTGTAATTGCATGCCTTGCAGTTTAGCGGTGCCATGCATAAGAGGACGCACCCAAGCGCCATGAAACTGCACCTGCCACCATCCCCACGCAGTCGGCAACCCAGTCTTGCCAGTCTCCCTGTCGCCAGCCAGTCACCCACTGGGCGCATTCGATGCCAACACCAAAAAGTGCCAGGCCGATCATCAAACTTGCAAAACGCCCCGGATAGCCGAGCAGCCCTAAAAATGCCAGTGCCGCAAAGCCCAGTGCGTGTTGCGCCTTGTCCCAAAAGTTAAACACTGACGGCACCCGATCGCCGGGAACCAGCGACAGCCACAGCGTGATCAGCACCAATAGCCAGAACGATGACTTGCAGAACAATTTAGTTGTCATCATCTGAATCCGGTATCACGGCATCAGCGACGGCACCCACAGCCTTGGCTGTCAGCTTGACACCGGTAGCAACCACCGTAACTGCTGCGTCGGCCACAGCCACCACGGCACAGGCTTGCAGTGAAATGGAAACGCTTACCAACACGGCCAATCGCACGCTGGTCTTTAGCAGTTGCGCCGGTAAACAGGGGCTGTACAGGAATATTTTCATACAAGGCAATATTACAAGGCAAAACAACCGTTTCCATTTGGAGCGGAGTGGACTGAAAAAGTCTGATTGAAACAATAAAGGCACCGAAACGCTTCGCTTGGATGTTTCATTTTCCCTGAATTTTTGGTCACCTGTTCCTTGCTTGAAATCGCTGGTTCGCCAGCGCACAGACCCTCACGCCCGCCACAGTTACGCTGGGCAGCCAAATTGAACCTCAAGAATAAACATGAAAACCCGATATCTTCTGGCGGCGCTCATTGCATGCGCAGCGGGCACTCCAGCAATGGCGACTCAACTATTGGCGCCTGACTCGCTCAGCGAAACTGAACGCGCTCAGCCGATTACCTCCAAGATGAAAGGCAGCGCCGTGTTGCGCGCACAAGTCTTGATGGACCGGGCGCGTTTTTCCCCCGGTGAAATCGATTCGGTTTACGGGCAAAACTTGCGCAACGCCATAAGCGGCTTCCAGAAGGCCAACGGCTTGCAAAATACTGGAACCATCGACGCGCCCACCTGGGCTGTGTTGAATACTGACACCGCGCCAATCCTGGTTTCTCACACAATCCTGGACACAGACGTTGCAGGACCGTTCAAGCGGATCCCCGCCGAATGGCCGGACAAAGCGAAGATGAGGGCACTTGGCTACAGCTCTGCCAGGGAAGCACTCAGTGAAAAATTTCATGTCAGTCCCAAGCTGCTCACGCAACTCAATCCCGGCAAAAAGTTTGGCAGTGCTGGCGAAGTCATCGTAGTGCCCAACGTCGCTGACACCAGCGAGTTGCCGAAAGCGGTAAAGATCATCGTCGATCAGTCAGACCTCACTCTGTCTCTGGTCGACGCTGACGGCAAAGTCATTGCCCAGTTTCCCGCCACGACCGGCAGTAAACATGATCCGCTTCCGATTGGTATCTGGAAGGTAAATGGCGTTGCACGCAACCCAGTGTTCCATTACAACCCAAAATTATTCTGGGACGCCGATCCGGCCGACGCCAAGGCCAAAATTGCCCCCGGCCCAAACAACCCGGTTGGCGTTGTCTGGATCGATCTTTCCAAGGAACATTACGGCATCCATGGCACGCCAGAACCCTCGACCATTGGCAAGACCCAGTCACACGGCTGCATCCGGTTGACCAACTGGGACGCGACTGCCCTCGCGCAATCGGTTGTGACCGGTGTTGAGGTTCTATTGCAAGACTAAAGGATGGCACTGCAATGAAATGGATCGCCACGTTTTTAAGCGGCGCGCTGGTCGGCGCAGTCGTCATTTACGCCTACTCCGGCCCAGGCTTGCCCGAGCCGGTGGCGGTCGTGGCAAGCCGCTCAACAGCCATGGCACCTGTGCCTGCAAATGTTCTTGTGGTCGCGGCCGCCGACCCTGAGCCCAGATTGCCCCGGTTGGCGCCAGTTGGCCCAGCCCTGGCAGTGTCAGACGCTGCCATGGTGGCGCAAGATCAGCTGTTGATACCGGTCGCAGGTATCGACGTCAGTGCGCTCAAAGACACTTTCAATGATGGTCGCAGCCCCGAGCGCCGACACGAAGCAATCGACATCCTGGCGCCCACAGGAACGCCAGTGTTCGCAGTGGCGGACGGCACAATTGCCAAACTTTTCAACAGCAAACCAGGCGGCCTGACGATTTACCAATTCGATACCAGCCAAAAGTTTGCCTATTACTACGCGCATCTGGACCGCTACGCCGCAGATGTCAAAGAGGGAATGACGCTGAAACGCGGCGACCTGGTCGGCTATGTTGGCGCCACCGGCAACGCTGATCCGAAAACCCCACATTTGCATTTCGCCATTTTTGTGCTGGGACCGGAGAAGCAATGGTGGAAAGGCAGCCCGATCAATCCTTACCCGCTCCTGGGCGGCGCCACGCGCCCCTGATTGCGCGGCTTGGCCACCCAAGCCAAGCTATTTGTCCGCAGCAAAAAGTTCAACCGCCCTGCATTTCACCCGACATGAGCGTTACGACGCCCGGTCTGGCTGCCTTGACCGCCCGAGTCAGGGCATGCGCCACGTCCTTGGCCAGGATGGCACGGTAGTTCGCGGGCACAAGGGGCCGCAGTCGGCGCGCCAGCATGAGGCCAAAACTCTCGCCACTACGCTGCGGCTGGCCCAGGGCTGTCCTGTCGCCGTCCAGTAAGGAAGGCCGCGCAATCACCAGGCTCTTCAATTCCATGTTGGCGAGGGCAACTTCCATCTCGCCTTTGATGCGGTTATAAAAGACACGCGATTGCGGGTCTGCGCCCATGGCGCTGACAACGCCAAATTTTGTAGCACCTGCTGCCTTTGCGGCCATGGCTACCGCCACAACAGCATCCAGGTCTATCGCCTTGAATGCTGCTTGACTACCGGCCACCTTGATGGTGGTGCCCAACGCGATGTAGCATTCATCCACCCGGGGAAGTTCGGGCAGGGCAGCGAAATCGACCACATGGCCGTGCAGCTTGGGATGGCCGGCCGCAAGGGGTCGACGACCCACACAGTGGATGACTGCAACCCCGCTGTCAGCCAAAAGGGCTGAGACGATTTCCCGACCCACGAGGCCAGTTGCCCCAGCCACCAAAACCACCCGACCATTCCGTGTTGTCATAAATTCCTCCGATTTAATTCTCGGCGGCAAAGGCGCCGCATCAGAGTTGCTATTTTCTGAGTATCGCCAGCAGTTTGCCGCCTGACATTTGACAAGAACCTGGCTAACCTTGTCCCGCGGGGCTGCCACCGTCTTGAAATGCCAATCTATGTTGGTATGCGATCGGGGAAACCGCAAGCTTCCTGGGGGCCCTGGTCGGATCAATTCTTCTTTTGCTGGCCTATCGCATGGTCAAGCGTTGAAGTCAGTCAGGCAAACAATTAGCCTTGCTCAGCTATTCTGATCCTCTCGCTGGTCGGCCCTGCGTGTCCGGAGCCTCAATTGACGCAGATCAATGTCATCGTCCTAAGCTGTTGCTAGCGTGGATGGGCAATGAATGCCCACATGCCCACCTTTTTTTTGATGTTGATTGCCATCAACATCAACCCCTGTCTGTTCTGATGATTGACATTGACTTCTTCAAGCATGTGAACGACTCCCATGGCCACCTTGCAGGGGACAAGGTGCTCAGGGCCATGGTCGACACCATTGCGCAGCGCACCCGAACGCAAGACCTGTTGGGCCGTTTGGGGGGTGAAGAGTTTTTGGTGATTCTGCCCAACACCACGGTTGAAGGTGCCTTGCGACTCGCTGAGACGCTGCGCAAGGCTGTGGAGGTCATGCCGTTTCAGGTGGTGTCCGGTGAGCCGATTGCCATCACGGTGAGCATGGGCTTGTGTGCCTTGAGCCAGCTGCCTGACCCGCAGTGTGATGATTTGATTGGTGCCGCAGATCAGGCCATGTACCGCGCCAAAGCTGCCGGGCGCAATCGGGTTGAGGTGTTTTCTGGCGCTCTTAAAGCCTGAGGCTGCAGAATGGGGGCTCGTTGCGCAATGCCGTCGGGTCAAGGCTTCATTTTCAGGCAGATTTTTGCGGTCACGGGCCAAGGCGGACCTTGACCTGCACCTTCAGACCGCCGAAATTCGCTCCGGCCAACCGGACGCGCCGGTCGGTTTTGATCACGGCCGGTTTGGTGAAGCGGGTGCCTGCTCGCGTCGCCTTCGAAGCCAGACCAGGCCCAGTGCAACAAGCGCGACACCGGAAGCCGAGAGCAGCAGAACATATTGTTTTTGGACAAAGGCACTACCGAGAAAAACCGTACCCAGCGCATACGGAATTTCGGTGAGCATCAGCGCACCGAAATAGATGCGAAGCGGGTAACCGAGAAGCCCGAAGAAGTAGCCAGAAACGTCTGACGGAACCGCCAACTGCACCAGCACGACGGTGAGGAAAGAGCCTCCTTCAGGTATTTTGTTTTCGTAGCGGTCGATCATTCCGCCCGACAACATGCGCTGCACGGCGGGGCGTTTCAGCCGTCGGCCAATGGCATAGGTGACGAGTCCACCCAAACACCAGCCACTCCATAACATGAGGAAACAACCCATCTCGCCCCAGGCTTGCACCCCTATCGGGACGAGAAGCACGCCAGAAAAGAACACCAGCATGGCAGAGAGAGCCGCCAGCCCCATGAAAATCAGGGCGCCAAGAACAGGGTGCTGGGCAATCACAGGTTCGGCTAGCGCAAGGCCGGCGACGATCTGGTGGTGAACAGTGTCAGACAAGGCCAGCAGCCCGGTGACAAGCAGGACGGCGATCAATATGCCAACGCGCCGCGAAATCTCGGTTGCCGAGCCCCAATGCCACGCCTTTGCCGCAGCAGCGTCTTTGGACAGACCCTGAGGTTGCGGTGGAAGGGGTGCGGGCGGGGTGGGCATGAAAAGATCAGATTGCAAAGCAGGCCGGTATTATCCGTTGCGCCAAGCGATCATCAGCACGAGCCTTTCATGCTTTTGAAGGGAATGACTGTGCCCCAAAACATCTTAGCCGCCATGAATCCTGCCAAAGTCAAACGTGGCCAACTGCATCAGCTGACAGACCTGCCGAATGTTGGAATGTGTTCTGTCGATATAGGCTTACTTCACTAAATCGAGACCACTTCTTGTTTTGAACTGGCACCGGACTGGATAGTTGGATACAATTGCTGCACTGCAACATTTTTACCAAAGGCCCTCCAATGTTTAAGAACACCCCCTTCGAAGCCATCGCAAAGACCATGTCGGAATCGGCACCAAAATTCAATGCCACGTCAATGCAAGACGCGATCAAGCCAGTGCAGGAGAACCTGCAGGCATGGGCTGACTTGGCTCAAAATCAGGCAAAAGAAGTGCAAGCGGCTATTGCTGAAACCGTGACGGCTATCAAGGACATCAAGGACCCACAGGCAGCTTTTGAAATCATGAAGGCCTCGTCTGAAGCTGGCATGGCCATGTTTGCCAAGAACCTTAAAGAAGCAACTTCTTTGAGCGTTGGCCAGTTCCACAGCACTGTTGATGCCGTAGAAAAAGCACATCCTGCACCTGCAGCTTTTGCCCCTGTTGCCAAGAATTTGAAATCGGCTGCTTCCACTGCTGAAAACACGCTCGACTCAGTAATGGAAAAGGGCGCGGCAGCTGTCGCATCCGTGGCATCTGCTTCCAAAGCAAAAAAGGCTCGCTAATTTGCGACCTGCAGGGTGACAGCTATCAGCCGTTTGAGTGCGGTTGATGGAGATGAGTGGTTGCCACCGCGTTCGTGTTCTCCCTGTTTTGTATTTCAGTTTTGTCATTTTTCGACACCCGAAACCCGGGAGCAGTCGTTACGGCGTGGACAAACCCATTGCCGATGATTTCAGTGCCAAATCCAAACTGTCCATGAACTCATCGAGTTTGATGGGTTTGGTCAGATAGCTGAAAAAACCAGTCGCAAGGCCTATTGCGACGTCGCCGGGCAGCGCGTTGGCGCTGAGGGCAATGATTGGAATATGCGCCGTCAAAGGGTCAGCGCGCAGGATTTTCATGGCTTCGAGCCCGCTGATGCCTGGCAGGTTGATGTCCATCAGAATGACGTCTGGCTGATGGGCGCGCGCAAATTCGATGCCGAGATGGCCATCCGCCGCGCTCAACATCCGCAGGTCACTGCGGCGGGCCACCAGTTCCTCAATCAATACCATGTTGGCCGGGTTGTCTTCCACGTACAGCAGGGTTCGCAGCGGTGTGCCGTCCAACACCTGCGGTCGCGCCAGCGTCGTCTGCGTCACATACTGAGACGCCAACTGCGGTGCCGTCGCCAACCTTAAATCGATCCAGAACACACTCCCCACCCCGACGGCGCTGTCCACGCCGATGGCACCACCCATCAGCTCGACCAGCCGCTTGGTCACGACCAAACCGATGCCGGTGCCTTCTTCCGGACCGAGTTCTTTGCCGAGACGGTTGAAGGGCTGAAACAGTTGCGCCAGCTGCTCCTGCGTCAGCCCCACGCCGGTGTCCTGAATGCTGATGCGAATCGAATCTGGAGGCATCGGGGTGCACGCCAATGTGACCGTGCCGCCAGGTTTGTTGTACTTGATGGCGTTTGACAGCAAGTTGATCAGCACCTGCTTCATCCGGGTTCGATCGGCCTCGACAAAATGGTCTGATTCAAGCGGTAAAAACTTCAGGTCAATCCCACGCTGGCCAACCTGCGGCTCGACCATGGCGCGGCATTCGTTCATGACCTCGAGCAGCGACACTGGTTCCAGAGACAGCGTGGTCTTGCCCGATTCGATCTGCGCCAGGTCGAGGATTTCGTTGATCAGCTCCAGCAGGTACCACCCCGCGTTGATAATTTGGACCAGGCTGCGTTTTTGCTTGGGCGTCGGCTCTGGCGAGTCAGACTCCATCAACTGGGCAAAACCGAGGATGGCATTGAGGGGCGTGCGCAACTCATGGCTCATGCTGGACAGAAATTCCGACTTGCCAAGGTTGGCTTTTTCCGCGATGGCCTTGGTGCGCTCCAGCTCCACGTTTTGCTCCAGCAGCACCTGATCCAGGAATTTGCGCTCAGTGATGTCGCGCGCCGCGGCGAACACGCCAAGGACATTGCCCTTGTCATCCCGGTAAACGGCCGCGTTGTAGAGCACGTCCATGAGCCGGCCCGTCGTGTGGCGGATGGCAAGCGGGTAATCACGCACC
>NZ_JAABQC010000114.1 GCF_011391645.1 Rhodoferax sp.
TCATATCGACGGCGGTGTTTGGCACCTCGATGTCGGCTCATCTCATCCTGGGGCTGTAGCCGGTCCCAAGGGTATGGCTGTTCGCCATTTAAAGAGGTACGTGAGCTGGGTTTAAAACGTCGTGAGACAGTTTGGTCCCTATCTTCCGTGGGCGCTGCAGATTTGAGGAAGCCTGCTCCTAGTACGAGAGGACCGGAGTGGACACACCTCTGGTGTATCGGTTGTCACGCCAGTGGCATTGCCGAGTAGCTATGTGTGGAAGAGATAACCGCTGAAAGCATCTAAGCGGGAAACTCGTTTCAAGATGAGATCTGCCGGGGCCTTGAGCCCCCTAAAGAGTCGTTCAAGACCAGGACGTTGATAGGTCGGGTGTGTACGCGTAGTAATGCGCTTAGCTAACCGATACTAATTGCTCGTGCGGCTTGACCCTATAACTTTGATTCATGATTGTTCAGCAATGAACTCGTCGTGTCTCAGGAATGTTATGCCAAGTTGACGCATTCAAAAATCCTACAATCAAGCAATTGAGAATAGGTTCGTTAATTCGATGAAGCTGATTAGCTCTATAAATTGGTTGTCTTGACCCAGTCAAGATGACAAAAAGTTTTGCCTGACGACCATAGCAAGGTGGCCCCACTCCTTCCCATCCCGAACAGGACAGTGAAACGCCTTTGCGCCAATGATAGTGCGGATTCCCGTGTGAAAGTAGGTCATCGTCAGGCTCCCATGCCTAAACGCCCAGTCGAAAGATTGGGCGTTTTTTTTTGTCAAAAACCACCCTTGCGCCGATAGTCTGCAGGTGTCAGTCCAGTCCAGCCACGGAAGGCACGAATAAAGCTCTTTTCGTTTTTGAAGCCCGTTGCCTGTGCGAGCTGTTTGATGGGGCGCTCGGTGCGCAGCAGCAGTTCTTGCGCACGCAGCCGTCGCACCTCATCTTTCAGCGACTGTAATGACGCACCTTCTTCTTTCAACTGACGGTGCAGGGTTCGCGACGACATTGCCAGCAGCGTGGCCAGGTCCTCGGCGCTGTGCGTGTCTGTTGGTTGGGCGATCAAGGCCTGACGCACCCTTTGCACCAGCAGTCGGTCGCGCCGGTATTGAAGTACCGTCAAGGGCAGTGCGCGCGTAAGCATCAGCTGCAAGGCGGACTCGTCACGCCTGAGCGGCAACGCCAGGTAGTGCGCATCAAAACTGATCGAGGCGGCTCCCATTTCAAACACCGTGGGGCAGGGGAACAGCACGCTGTAAACGTCTTGATGCTCTGGCGCGGGAAACGGAAACTGCGCGCCCTGCAAGACCATGCGTGAGTCAATCAACCAACAGGCCAGACCATGAAAATTGCGCAACACCGACACCAGGCAGAATTCACGCAGCGCCTTCAGGTCTGCGTTCTCTGTGATCGTCAGCTTCGCCTGATCACCCGTGGTGGTGAGCTTGAGGCTGATGTCGTCAACGATCAGTCCATGATGGCGACACCAGCGCTGCAAGGCTACCCCCAGGTTGGGCGCGCTGATGGAAGCGCGTGCCAACATGCCGTAGCTGCCCCATGGTAGTCGGCGGCTAAACCAGCCAAGACCCTCGTCGTCGAGCTCCTGCATGGCAGCACCCGAGACACGCTCCATTTGCAGAGCACTGATTCGGTGCTCGGAAATTTTTAAAAAGTCTGGCTTGATTTGTGCACAGTGCAGTGCTTGCGAAGGGTCTTTTCCGCATTTTTCATAAGCTTCCACAATCGCCTGAACAAAGGCGATTGGCGTGACAGCCTGTGATCTTGCATGGGTACCACGGACGCTCGGCTTGTGGAGTTGTTCGGCGGATTGACTTGAGACTGGCATCTTTCAAAGTATCGTCAAAGATGGCATGATTTGCAACCTTTGTGACACCTTCTTCGTGCGCTTGTCGGACTATGCTCTGCAGATCACAATTGCTTGCCTTTGCAAGAGCCCATTTGACCTACCGAAAGCATGCCATGCCCGTTCTGGAGACCAAACTCAATGCCCGCGCTGCTGATTTTCAGGCCAACGCCACTGCCATGCACGCCCTCGTGGAGGACCTGAACGCCAAGGTAACCCAGGTTGAAATGGGGGGTGGCGACGCAGCCCGCGCAAAACATACAGCGCGCGGCAAATTGCTGCCTCGCGACAGAGTGCAGATGCTGCTTGACCCTGGCACGCCGTTTCTGGAACTTTCCCCATTGGCGGCGCTGGGCATGTACCCTGACCGCGATGGCAGCGACAGCGCGCCCGGTGCCGGGCTGATTGCCGGTATTGGCAGGGTAAGCGGAGCGGATTGCATGATCGTCTGCAACGACGCCACCGTCAAAGGCGGCACGTATTACCCGATAACCGTCAAGAAACACTTGCGTGCGCAGGAGGTGGCACAGCAAAACCGTCTGCCCTGCATTTACCTGGTCGACTCGGGCGGTGCCAATTTGCCCAATCAGGACGAGGTATTTCCCGACCGCGACCACTTTGGCCGCATCTTTTACAACCAGGCGACCATGAGCTCAATGGGCCTGGCACAAATTGCGGTGGTGATGGGTAGTTGCACGGCAGGTGGCGCCTATGTGCCGGCCATGAGCGACGAGGCCATCATCGTCAAGAACCAAGGCACCATCTTTCTGGGCGGTCCGCCGCTGGTGAAGGCGGCCACCGGCGAGGTAGTGACTGCCGAGGATCTGGGTGGCGGCGACGTGCATACGCGACTCAGCGGCGTGGCCGACCATCTGGCTCAAAACGACATGCACGCGCTGGCGCTGGCCCGCGCCGCCGTGAAAAACCTCAACAAGGGCAAGCCCGTGGGGGCCACTGACCATGTACCAGCCGCGCCCAAGTACGCCGCAGAGGAACTGTATGGCGTCATTCCCGTGGACACCCGCAAGCCCTTCGATGTGCGAGAGATCATTGCCCGCATCGTCGATGACTCCGACTTTGACGAATTCAAATCGCGCTTTGGCACCACGCTGATTACCGGCTTCGCCCGCATCGAGGGCATGCCGGTCGGCATCATCGCCAACAACGGCATTTTGTTCAGCGAATCGGCCCTGAAAGGCACGCACTTCATCGAGCTGTGCTGCCAGCGCAAGATTCCGTTGGTATTTTTGCAAAACATCACAGGTTTCATGGTCGGGCGCAAGTACGAAAACGAAGGCATTGCCCGCAATGGCGCCAAGATGGTGACGGCAGTGGCCACGGCAAGTGTGCCGAAGTTCACCATCATCATCGGCGGCAGTTTTGGCGCAGGCAATTACGGCATGTGCGGCCGCGCCTTTGGCCCGCGCTTTTTGTGGATGTGGCCGAACGCCCGCATTTCGGTGATGGGCGGCGAGCAGGCCGCCAGCGTGCTGGCCACTGTCAAACGCGATGGCATCGAACTCAAGGGCGGGCAGTGGAGCGCGACGGAAGAAGAAGCCTTCAAGGCACCGATCCGCCAGCAGTATGAGGTGCAAGGTCACCCCTATTTCGCCACCGCGCGGCTTTGGGATGACGGCATCATCGACCCTGCTGACACCCGGCGCGTGCTGGCCCTGGGACTGAGCGCCACCCGCAATGCGCCGATCGAAGACACCCGCTTCGGCCTGTTTCGGATGTGAGCGGAGACGACATGAATTCCATCTCGGTTACCTCTGTTGGCCACTGCGCCACGGTCACATTGAGCCGCCCCGAGGTGCGCAATGCCTTCAACGACGAGGTGATTGGCGAACTCACCCAAGCCTTCACCCAACTGGGACAAAATCCCGACGTGCGCGCGATTGTGCTGGCCGCCCAAGGTCCGGCTTTTTGCGCTGGCGCCGACCTCAACTGGATGCGCCGGATGGCCGACTACAGCCATGCTGAGAACCTGGCCGATGCCGCCCAATTGGCCGAGATGCTGCGCGTGATGTACACCTGCCCCAAGCCGACAGTGGCTCGCATCCAGGGCGACGTGTATGCCGGTGGCATGGGCTTGGTCGCGGCCTGCGACATGGCGTTGACTGTTGATAGCGCCAACTATTGCCTGAGCGAGGTCAAGCTTGGCTTGTACCCGGCCACCATCTCCCCCTATGTGATCCGCGCCATGGGTACCCGCGCCGCCCACCGTTATTTTCTGACGGCCGAACGCTTCGATGCGGCTGAGGCTTTGCGCATCGGTTTTGTGCATGCAGTGGTGCCCGCCGCACAACTTGACGAACAAGTGGCGCAGATCACCCAGGCGCTGGTCAATGCCAGCCCCAACGCTGTCAAGCAATGTAAAACCCTGCTGCATGACGTGGTGGGCAAGGACATCGACGTTGACCTGATTGCTCACACGGTGGGAGGTATCGCAGGTATTCGCGCGAGCAAAGAGGGTAAGGAGGGCGTGCAGGCTTTCCTCCAAAAGCGAAAACCCGATTGGTTGATCTGACGCGATCATTGGCAAAATATCTTCTGGAGAATTCTTCATGTTCACAAAAATCCTGATCGCCAACCGTGGTGAAATTGCCTGCCGTGTCGCGGCTACCGCGCGCCGCATGGGCGTCAAAACCGTGGCGGTTTACTCCGATGCGGATGCCAACGCCAAGCACGTGGCCGCCTGCGATGAGTCGGTTCACATTGGCGGCAGCGCGCCCAAAGACAGTTACCTGCGCTGGGAAAAGATCATCGATGCAGCCAAGGCGACGGGTGCCCAGGCGGTCCACCCCGGCTACGGTTTCTTGAGCGAAAACGAAGAGTTTGCTAAGGCCTGCGTTGTCGCCGGACTGGTCTTTATCGGCCCGCCCGCGTCAGCCATCCAAGCCATGGGCCTTAAAGCGGAGTCCAAGCAATTGATGGGACGTGCTGGTGTGCCGCTGGTGCCTGGCTACCACGGCTCTGACCAGGACCCGGCACTGCTGCAGCTCAAGGCCGACGAAATCGGCTACCCGGTGCTGATCAAAGCCAGCGCGGGTGGCGGTGGCAAGGGCATGCGGGCAGTGGAGCGGGCGCAGGACTTTGCCGATGCCCTGACCAGTTGCAAGCGCGAGGCCATCAACAGCTTTGGCAGCGACGCGGTGCTGGTCGAAAAATATGTGCAGCGCCCGCGCCACATTGAAATTCAGGTGTTCGGCGACACCTTCGGCAACTACGTTTACCTGTTTGAGCGCGACTGCTCGGTGCAGCGCCGTCACCAGAAGGTGCTGGAAGAAGCCCCGGCGCCGGGCATGACGCCCGAATTACGTGCGCAAATGGGCAACGCCGCTGTGGCGGCCGCCCGGGCTGTGAACTACGTCGGCGCCGGCACGGTGGAATTCATCGTCGAGCAGCGTGAAGACGGCTCGATGAATTTCTTCTTTATGGAAATGAACACGCGGCTGCAGGTCGAGCACCCGGTTACTGAAGCCATCACTGGCCAGGACCTGGTCGAGTGGCAATTGCGCGTTGCCAGTGGCGAGCCGCTGCCGATGCAACAAGACCAGCTCAAGATCAACGGCCACGCCATCGAGGCACGCATTTGCGCCGAGAACCCCGACAACAATTTCCTGCCTGCCACCGGCAGGCTCGATGTCTATCACAAGCCCGCCTGCAGCAGTTTTGCGATCAGCCCGGTGCGGTTCGACGACGGCGTGCGCCAGGGCGACAGCATCAGCCCGTTTTACGATTCCATGGTGGCCAAGCTCATCGTGCATGGCGACACGCGCGCGCAAGCCCTGGCGCGGCTGGATGACGCGCTGGCCCAGACCCACATCATCGGCCTGACCACCAATGTTCAGTTTTTGCGCCATGTGCTGCAGTCGCCCTCGTTTGCGCAGGCCAATCTGGACACCGGATTGATCCCGCGGGAGGCGGCTGTTTTGTTCAACCAAGAGCGGGTGGGTCTTGCGTTGGCCGCCGCTGCCGATGTGGCGCAAACCTTGCTTGACGAGCGCGCCGCTGAAGGCGCAGACCCCTTCAGCAAGACAGACGGCTGGCGCAGCCATGGCGTGTTTTCGCGCCGATTTGAATTTGAGTTTGGTGGCGAGCATGTGCAGGCCGCGCTGACCTACCTGCATGACGGCGCGTTGTCGTTCAGCGTGGGGGATGCGGCGGGACTGCTTGAATTTACGGCCAGGCCAGAAGGCATTGATCTGCGCTTTGCCGGTCAGCGGACGTTGGTCAATGTCTATCGACAAGGCGAGGTCGGCTACATCCACACCGCGCAAGGCGCGACGCAAATCACCGCCATCGACCTGCTGCTGCACGCCGGCGAAGCGCCCGCCGAGGTCGGTCGTCTGACCGCTCCCATGCCCGGGAAAGTGGTGTCGTTTGCGGTCAAAGCCGGTGACAGCGTCCAACGCGGCCAGGCGCTGGCCGTGTTGGATGCCATGAAAATGGAGCACACCATTGCCTCGCCCGTCGACGGCGTGGTTGAAGAGGTGCTCTACGCCCCCGGCGATCAGGTGGTGGAAGGCGCAGAACTGCTGAAACTGGCTGTGCAATGATCAAAATCACGTTTTGCTGCACCGGCACCGAGCCAGCGCCCTGGCTGGCGGGCCTGCGTGCCGCCTTGCCGCAGGCCCAGGTTGAACTTTGGCAACCCGGCACAACCCCCGCTGACTACGCCGTGGTGTGGGCACCGCCACAACAGTTTTTTGACGAACAGCCGAAGCTCAAGGGCATTTTCAATATTGGCGCGGGGGTCGATGCGTTGCTCAGGTTGCGCCTGCCGCCGCAGGCCGCGGTGGTGCGACTGGAAGACGCTGGCATGGCAGTGCAAATGGCCGAATATGTCAGCCAGGCGGTGATTCGTAACTTTCGTGACCTCGAGACCTATGCCGCTGACGCTCGCGCAGGACACTGGACCTATTACAAGCCGCGCCAGCGCAACGAGTTTTCGGTGGGCGTGATGGGTTTGGGCGTACTGGGCGCGCGCGTGGCGCAGGCACTCACGCATTTTGAGTTCCCCGTGAACGGCTGGAGCCGATCAAGCAAAGCTTTAGGCGGCGTGCGGCACTTTGTCGGTGCGGCACAGTTTCATGACTTCCTGGCCAACAGTCGCGTGCTGGTGAATCTGCTGCCGCTCACGCCTGAAACCGTCAACATCCTGAACCGCGACACGCTGAGCCGCCTGCAGCCCGGTGGCTATGTCATCAACGTGGCGCGTGGCGCGCACCTGGTGGACGAGGATTTGCTTGAGTTGATCAAAAGCTGTCACTTATCGGGTGCCACGCTGGATGTGTTCCGCACCGAGCCGCTGCGGCCTGAGCACCCGTTCTGGCGCGAACCCAAAATCACCCTCACCCCGCACACCTCAGCCCGCACGTTGCGCGCTGACAGCATTGCGCAGATTGCCGACAAGATCGCCGCACTGGGACGCGGTGAGAAAATTGCCGGTATCGTTGACGCCGCGCGGGGCTATTGAGTGCCGTGGCAATCAAATGTGCCCCGTACTGAACAGGAATAGAACATGAGTCTCCCCGCCCGCGTCAAACTAGTCGAAGTCGGCCCGCGCGACGGCCTGCAAAATGAAAAGCAGAGCGTGCCCGCAGCGGTCAAGATAGAACTGGTGCACCGGTTGCAAGCCGCTGGACTCAAAGAAATCGAGGTCACCAGTTTTGTCAGCCCCAAATGGGTGCCGCAGATGGCCGACAACACCGAGGTGATGGCGGGCATCAAGCGTCTGCCTGGTGTGCGTTATTCGGTGTTGACGCCCAACCTCAAGGGTTTTGAGGCCGCCTTGGCTTCAAAGCCCGACGAGATCGTGGTGTTTGGCGCCGCCAGCGAGGCCTTCAGCCAGAAGAACATCAACTGCAGCATCGCCGAGAGCATCGAGCGGTTTGCGCCGGTGGTGGCTGCTGCGCGCGCGGCCGGCATTTATGTGCGCGGCGCCATGAGCTGCACGGTGGGTTGCCCGTACGAGGGCGACATTGCGCCCGAGCGTGTGAGTTACCTCGCCGGGCTGATGAAGGGCATTGGCGTGCAGCATGTGGGCGTGGCAGACACCATTGGCGTGGGCACGCCGCTCAAGGTGCAGCGCGCAGTGGAAGCCACGCTCAAGCACTATGACCTCAACGACATCTCGGGCCACTTTCACGATACC
>NZ_JAABQC010000115.1 GCF_011391645.1 Rhodoferax sp.
CAACAGGAAGCCAGCCGCCAGCAAGCTGCACAAGCCGATGCCGCACGTTTGCGGGCCGAGCGGCAAGCGGCTGAAGCACAACGCGAAGAACGGCTGCGCGCCATCGGTCGTCAGCTGAACGAGGAAGCCGACCGGCGCGATGCGGCGGCCGCTAAAGCAAACCAGTTACCCTATTCCTTGAGCACCGCGCGCCGGGCCCGGCTCTTCGGGCGCTCAGACCCCAACGCCGATCTCATCCTGTACGCGGAGGCCTGGGCCCGCAAGATCCAGATGAACATGACCATCGACCTGGTCCGCGAAGCGGCCAGGCAACCCCACACCCAGCCCGTGGTGACGGTGGCCATTCGCAGCGACGGCACGGTGGAGTCGGTGACCATGGTGCGCACCAGCGGAGTGGCGGGCATCGACGAGGCCATTGAGCGCATCGTGCGCAGCCAGGCGAACTACCCGGCATTTTCGCCTGCCCTGGCTCGCCAGTACGACGTTGTCGAAATCCGCCGCACTTGGCACTTTGACGTGGCCGTGCGGTTGGACTGAGCCTGCCGTTGCCGCCCTAAAGACTTGCACTTGCTGCGACTTCCCAAGATCACGCCTGGTAGGGGCCAACGCGGCGCCTATTTCACCTCAACAAAGTTTCCTGATGACCTTATCCACCGCTGTGATGGGGAAAATGTCTAAAGTCGATGCCATGCCAATTTCCAATACCTGTTCAGGAAGTGTTCGCCGCATGATCGGCGGGCTTTTGTGCCTGATTTTCACCGTGTATTTGGCGGGCTGCAGCATGGTGCGCCTCGGCTACGGACAATTGCCAGACCTTGGCTACTGGTGGGTGGACAGCTACCTTGACCTGGGTGATGCCCAAAGTGTGGCGTTGCGCAATGACTTGACACAACTGCACGACTGGCACCGCAGCCAGGAATTGCCGACCTTGGCGCAGACCCTGGCACAACTGCAAGCACTGGCGCTGCAAGACACCACGCCTGCTGCCGTTTGTCGGGTGGTGGACGACTTGCGCCCACGCCTGCAAGCCCTGGCAGACCAGAGCACACCTGCCCTGACCAGACTTGCGGTCAGCCTCAAGCCAGACCAGTTCATCCACCTGCGGCATCAGCTCGCCAAACGGCAGCAAACCTGGCGAGAGGACTGGTTGAGCGACGATATCGCAGAGCGGCTTGCCAAACGCAGCAAACGCCTGATTGACCGCAGTGAGATGTTTTATGGGCGCTTGAGCGACCCACAACGCGCCCTGCTGCGCAGCCGCGTGGCGGCGTCCGGATTCGACCCCGGTTTGATGCAGACCGACCTGTTGCGGCGTCATCAGGATGTGTTGCAAACCACGCAAATACTTGCGCAAGGCGGTTTGAGCGAGGCACAGGCGCAAGCTCAGACAAGGCAACTGCTGGCACGGTTGATGCGTTCGCCCGATGCCGCCTACCGCCAGCGCATGGACCTGGTCAACCAAGAGAATTGCCAGACCTTTGCAGCCTTGCACAACAGCACCACACCAGCTCAAAGACAAAGGCTCGCAGACTCACTGAAAAGCTACGAACTCGACGCACGCGCCCTGATGCCAACCCTGACCGCCGCGCGCTGACGTTTGAATCCATGCGGCTCCTGCCCGAGTGTGGACTGACCCACTTGCGCGATTGATGCGAACTACGTCAATGACGACTGGCAGAGGCCATCAAGACAAAATGTGATGCTGATCATTGCCATCGGGCCCCGGGTAACTCACCTTGATCACTTCAATCTCGTCCACCCGGTCCGGCATGACCAGCTTGAGCACATCGCCCTCCTCGGCCTTGAGCAGCGTGCGCGCGATGGGCGAGACCCAGCTGACTTCGCCGTTGGCGCTGTTGGCCTCGTCGATGCCCATGATCCTGACAGTGCGCAACTCGCCCTGCCCGTCGGCATAGGTGACGGTGGCACCAAAAAACACCTGGGTGTTGCCAAAGTGCAGCGACGGGTCGGTGACCTCGGCAATTTCAAGACGCTTGATCAGAAAGCGGATGCGCCGGTCAATTTCACGCAGGCGCTTTTTGCCGTAGTGGTAGTCGGCGTTTTCGGACCGGTCGCCATTGCTGGCGGCCCAGTGCACCGCCTCCACCATTTTGGGACGGCTCACGTCAATCAGCGTTTTGAGTTCCTGGCGCAGGGTGGCAAACCCCTGGGGGGTAATGTAGTTTTTGCCACCTGCGGGCAAGGGCGGCAGACGAATTTCGTCGTCATCGTCGTCGTTGTCTGTTTCTTTGGTAAAGGCTTTGCTCATGCGCCTTATTGTGGCTGCACCCGCAGAAACGAGGCAAACCGGGGCAGCCCCTTGGGCGTGCGGTCACGGTAGCGGTAGGTCACGATGGCGCCCACCGGTGGTGGTTCCGCGCGTTGGGCGTCGCTAAAGCCCGTGCCCAGGGCAAACTGCTGGCCGTCGGGCAAGACCAGCAGCAAGGCGCCCATGCGCCCCGCGTGTTTGCCTTTGCCCGGCAAATGCGCCAGCACGCGCGCCTCTTCATCGGGCATGGGCTTGAATTTGAACAGCACATCACTGCGCCCGGGCGACCACAAGGCGTTGGCGCGGTGCAGCATCAGGCCTTCGCCACCCTCCAAAACGGTCTGATCCAGCAAGTTTTGCAAGCTGACGGCAGTTGGAATCCGGTTTTGCGCCACCGCCTGTAGCCAGGGCTGTCTTGCCTCTGCCACCAGGACGCTGGTGCGCTGGGCGCGCTCTGCAAACGAGCCAGGGGCACCGGGCAGGTCAAAAATCATGTAGCGCAACTGGCGCCATTCGGTGTCCACCGGCAGCTTCTTGCGCACTGCGCCAGAGAGTTCGTCAAAGCGGCCCCGGCCCAGCCACAATTCGCCATCGAGCGGCGTTTTGGGCAATCCGGCAGTGAACCAGTCGGGTGCCGCAATCGGCAGACCACTGCGAAAACGCAGGCTCTGGCCGTCCCAGAAGGCACGCACGCCGTCGAGTTTTTCGCTCACCAGATAGGTGTCGGGGTCAAAGCCGGCCTGCCAGAATCTGGCGTGCATAAGCGCTGGCTGCGCGGATGCGGCGGCTTCCAGCGCCACCAGTTGAGCCGCAGCAGTTGCCCCGGCGCTGGTGGCATACACGCTGCCCAACAGCAGACACAAAGGCGTCAGGCGCCACGAAACTCTCACGCTTTTCATAGTTGTACTCCCTGTACCCGACATTTGCCGGGCCGGCCAGGCTGGAGCCTGACCTACCACACATCAAATCTCACCGAAAAACCGTTCAGGCCATCAAACGTGAGGACTTGGGCACATGCGCCATCAAGAATTCCATTTGGTCAGCCAGGATACGCCGGTTGCGCAAGATGAAGTCTTCCCAGAGGCTGGGCACATAGGGGGTAAAGAGCAGCGGCATATGCGCTTGCTCGGGTGTGCGATGGCTTTTGCGGTGATTGCAGGGGCGGCACGCCGTGACCACATTCATCCAGCTGTCGATGCCTTTTTGCGCAAACGGAATGATGTGCTCGCGCGTCAGATCATGCTCATCAAACTGGTCGCCACAGTAGGCGCACAGGTTGCGGTCGCGGGCAAACAGTTTGCTGTTGGTCAGCCCGGGTTTGAGCTCGAACGGGTTGATACCGGGCACGCCTTTGGTGCCGATGATGCTCGACACGGTAATGATGGATTGCTGGCCCGTGAGCGCGTTGTGACCGCCATGAAACACCGCCACCTGCCGGCCCATTTCCCAGCGCACCTCTTCTGCGGCGTAATGAATCACCGCCTGTTCGAGCGAAATCCACGATTGGGGCAACCCCTGGGCTGACAGCTTCAAAACTTTCAAAACACGACTCCTGAAAAGTACGTTATCCGACCGAGCTTTAATGCATAAATGATGCCAGCAACATGAGCCCTGCCCGCATCTGGGACACAATATACTCCTTTTATGTGTCAAATTGACGTCAAGCGTTTGTAAATGTACGCACAACGCTATCAAATTCATAACAATTCATGAAGATTTTCCGGGGTTTCAAGCATCCAGATATCGCGCCAGCCTGCGCCTTGACGATTGGCAACTTCGACGGCGTGCACCGCGGCCATCAGGCCATGCTGTCCTTGCTCAAGGGCGAGGCGCAGCAACGCGGTGTACCCAGTTGCGCGCTCACCTTTGAGCCGCACCCGCGCGACTTCTTTGCCGCACTCACCCGCAACCCCGATTTGGCGCCAGCTCGCATGGGCACGCTGCGCGACAAGCTGCTTGATTTGGCCCAATGTGGCGTCGACCAGGCCGTGGTGCTGCCGTTTGATGCAAAGCTGGCCAACCTGTCGCCGCAGGCTTTCATTGACCAGGTCTTGCTGCAGGGCCTGGGTGCCAGGTATGTGCTGGTCGGTGACGATTTTCGCTTTGGCCAGCGCCGCACTGGCGACTACGCAACTCTCGATGCCGCTGGCGTAAAACAGGGTTTTGATGTGGCCCGCATGAACAGCTACGAGGTGCATGGCCTGCGGGTGTCCAGCTCGGTCGTGCGTGACGCGCTGTCTGAGGGCCGGATGCAGGATGCCACCCGCCTGATGGGGCACCCCTACCGCATCTCGGGCCATGTGGTGCATGGCCGCAAATTGGGCCGCAGCCTGGGCTTCAAGACCCTGAACCAGCGCTTCGCCCACTGGAAGCCGGCGGCCAGCGGCATCTTTGCAGTGCTGGTGCATGGCTTGGCCGAAGCCCCGCTGATGGGGGTGGCCAATCTGGGCATTCGGCCATCTATCGACCCGAGTGACGTCAACGGCGGGCGGGTGCTGTTGGAAACCTATTGTCTCGACTGGCCGGCGCACCTTGGGCAGGAGGGGGCCTACGGTAAAATTGTGCGCGTGGAACTTCTCCACAAACTGCACGACGAACTCAAATACGACTCCCTGGACGCTTTGACCGCTGGCATCCGTCAGGACTGCGAGCACGCCCGTGCCTACTTTGCTACCTTGCGCCACCATGACCACTAAGACACCTGATGCCGTCGGCCCCGTCGGCAAAGCCGACTACCGCAGCACGCTGAACCTGCCCGACACCCCGTTTCCAATGCGCGGCGACCTGCCCAAACGCGAACCGCAATGGGTCAAGCAGTGGCAGGACAAGGGCCTTTACCAAAAGCTGCGCAATGCGCGCCAGGGCGCGCCCAAATTTGTGCTGCATGACGGACCGCCGTACGCCAATGGCCAGATTCACATGGGCCATGCCGTCAACAAGATTCTGAAAGACATGATCGTCAAGGCGCGCCAGCTCAAGGGCCTGGACGCGGCCTACATCCCCGGCTGGGACTGCCACGGGCTGCCGATCGAGAACGCCATTGAAAAGAAGTTTGGCCGCAAACTGGCGCGTGATGAGATGCAGGCCAAGAGCCGCGCCTACGCCACCGAACAGATCGACCTGCAGCGCGAAGACTTCAAGCGCCTTGGCGTGCTGGGCGACTGGGACCATCCCTACCGCACCATGGACTTCAAGAACGAGGCCGATGAGATTCGCGCCTTCAAGCGCGTCATTGAGCGCGGTTTTGTTTACCGTGGCCTGAAACCGGTTTACTGGTGTTTTGACTGCGGCTCCAGCCTGGCCGAGTTCGAGATTGAATACGCCGACAAAAAGTCACAAACGCTGGATGTGGGTTTTTTATGCGCCGAGCCGGCCAAACTGGCCAGCGCCTTTGGTTTGGACGCGCTCACCAAAGACGCTTTTGCCGTTATCTGGACCACCACCGCCTGGACCATTCCAGCCAACCAGGCGCTCAACGCGCATCCGGAACTCACCTATGCATTGGTCGATACCGAACGCGGCCTGCTGGTGCTCGCCCAGGAGTTGGTCACGGCCTGCCTGGAGCGTTTCGGCCTGACTGGCACCGTGCTGGCGACCACCAACGGCAAGGCCTTGGGCGGCATCAATTTCAAACATCCTCTGGCCCATGTGGATGCCGGCTTTGACCGCCTGAGCCCGGTCTACCTGGCCGACTACGTCAGCGCCACCGATGGCACGGGCATCGTGCATTCGGCGCCCGCTTATGGCGTGGAAGATTTCAACAGTTGCGTCGCCCACGGCATGGCCTACGACGATATCCTGAACCCGGTGCAGGGCAACGGCACTTATGCCGACGACTTCCCGCTGTTTGGCGGCCAGCACATCTGGAAAGCCTGCCCGGTCATCATCGACGCCCTGCGCGACGCCGGCCGCCTGTTTTGCACCACCGACATCGTGCACAGCTACCCGCATTGCTGGCGCCACAAGACGCCGGTCATTTATCGCGCCGCCGCCCAGTGGTTCATCCGCATGGACGAAGGCGAAGGCGTTTTCACCAAGGACAAGGCGCCACAGTCGCTGCGCAAGATTGCGCTGGAAGCGATTGAAGCCACCGCGTTTTACCCCGAGAACGGCAAGGTGCGGCTGCGCGACATGATTGCCGGCCGCCCCGACTGGTGCATCAGCCGCCAGCGCAGCTGGGGCGTGCCGCTTCCCTTCTTCCTGCACAAGGACAGCGGTGATTTGCACCCGCGCACCATGGAAATCCTGGACCTTGCCGCCGACATGGTTGAGCAAGGGGGCATCGAGGCCTGGAGCAAGGCCGGCACCGAAGAGATTTTGGGAAAAGTGGGTTGTGCCGCAGACGCCCCCCACTACACCAAAAGCAGCGACATTCTGGAAGTCTGGTTCGACTCCGGCACCACCCACACCACGGTGCTCAAGGGCTCGCACCCCGGCAGCGGCCACCACAGTGGCCCCGAGACTGACCTGTATCTGGAAGGCCACGACCAGCACCGCGGCTGGTTCCACTCTTCATTGCTCACCGCCTGCGCCATGTACGGCCGCGCGCCCTACAAAGGCATCCTGACACACGGCTTCACCGTGGACAGCAAGGGCCACAAGATGAGCAAGAGCGCCGGCAACGGCGTTGACCCGCAGGAAACCAGCAAGAAGCTCGGTGCCGAAATCATCCGCCTGTGGGTGGCTGCCAGCGACTATTCGGGCGACATTGCCGGTGACGACAAGATTCTGGCGCGTGTGGTTGACACCTACCGCCGCATCCGCAACACGTTGAAGTTTTTGCTCGCCAATACCCAGGACTTTGATCCTGTGGCGGATGCCGTGCCGCTGGATCAAATGCTGGAAATCGACCGCCACGCGCTCAGCCGCGCGGCCCAATTACAAGCCGAAATCCTGGCGCATTTTGAGGTCTATGAATTCCACCCGGTGGTGGCCAAGCTGCAGATTTACTGCAGTGAAGACCTGGGCTCGTTCTACCTCGACGTGCTGAAAGACCGGCTCTACACCACCGCGCCCAAATCACTGGCCCGGCGCAGTGCGCAAACGGCGCTGTGGCAAATCACTCAGGCCATGCTTCGCTGGATGGCGCCGTTTCTGAGCTTCACCGCTGAAGAGGCGTGGGCGGTACTGGCTGAATCGGGCAGAACACCGGCGGCAACGCGCGACTCCATTTTTATGGACAGTTATGTGACCATGGCAGAAGCCGATGCGGCACCATTGGCCAAATGGACACGGATTCGTGAGCTTCGCGATGCGGTCAACAAGGAAATCGAAGTGCTGCGCGCCGACGGTAAGCTGGGCTCTTCGCTGCAAGCCAACGTGGCGTTGACGGTGGGCCCCGATGACCACGCCCTGCTGGCGAGTCTGGGACAGGATCTGAAATTTGTCTTCATCACCTCCGCGATGGACTTGCACTGCGGTGACGCGCTGGCCATCCAGGTCAGCCCCTCGACCGCCGCCAAATGCGAGCGCTGCTGGCACTACCGTGACGATGTCGGCGTGGACGCCGCCCACCCCACCTTGTGCGGGCGCTGCACCAGCAACCTGTATGGCGCGGGCGAAACCCGCACGGTGGCCTGATGGCGCGCAAACCGTTCACCCCCGCCGGCGGCAGCCTGCTGGCCTGGCTCGGCTGGTCCATGCTGCTGCTGATCGCCGACCAGTTCACCAAGGTGCTGATCCTGGGTTATTACCAGCTGGGCGATAGCACCCCGGTGACCTCGT
>NZ_JAABQC010000116.1 GCF_011391645.1 Rhodoferax sp.
TGACAGCCTGCCGGCCCGGCTGACCACAGCCGCGGAGGCTTGCAAGACCGGACCGGCCAAGGGCAAGTTCAACGAGCTCGCCACCATGCTGCCGCTGTACTACGAAGCCCGAGGCTGGGACCCTGAGGGTCGTCCGACCGCCGCCACCAAAGAACGCCTGAGTCTGTAAAGTCCGCTTCACCGTCATTGCGAGGAGCGCAGCGACGCGGCAATTCAGAAAGTCATGGATTGCCGCGCTTCGCTCGCAATGACCAAGCGGAGTCATAAACAAGCGGCGTCAACAGCCGCTTTTTTTCTGGAGAAATCATCATGACCCACCACGTCATCCTGGGTGCCGGTCCAGCCGGTGTCATCGCGGCTGAAACCATTCGCAAATTGGCCCCGCAGGACAGCATCACGATCATTGGCGATGAGCCCGAGCCAGCCTACTCGCGCATGGCCATTCCCTACCTGTTGATGGGCAACATCGACGAGGCAGGCACCTATCTGCGCAAAAGCCCGACGCACTTTGACGACTTGAAAATTAAAGTGCGTGTGGCGCATGTGCAGCATGTGCAGGCAGCCACCAAAACGGTGGTGCTCGACGGTGGTGAAAGCATCCGTTTTGACACCTTGCTGGTGGCCACCGGTTCGCGCCCGGTGACGCCGCCCATTCCCGGCATCAAGTCTGAAGGGGTGCACCGTTGCTGGACGCTGGCTGACGCGCGTGCCATTGCCACGTTGGCCCAGCCTGGTGCCCGCGTGCTGCAACTTGGGGCCGGCTTTATTGGCTGCATCATCATGGAAGCGCTGGCGGCGCGCGGCGTGAAATTGAGTGTGGTCGAGATGGGCGACCGCATGGTGCCGCGCATGATGGGCCCCACCGCCGGTGGCATGATCCGCGACTGGTGTGAAACCAAGGGGGTGGAAGTGTTTACCAGCACCAAGGTCGAGTCGATTGAGCCCGGTAAGCCGCTCACCGTCAGGCTCTCCAACGGCACAACCATGCAGGCCGACCTGGTCATCAGCGCCGCCGGGGTGCGCCCGGCCATTGGCTACCTGGAAAATTCGGGCATCACCTGTCTGCTGGGCGTGCTGACCGACGAACACCTGCAATCCAACGTGCCCGGTATTTATGCCGCCGGCGACTGCGCTGAAGCGCTGGACAAAGTGTCAGGCAAGATGATTGTGAGCGCCATTCAGCCCAATGCCGCCGAACAGGCGCGTATTGCCGCCATCAACATGGTCGCGCATGCGCGTGGGCGGGTGCCCCGGGCCAACCTGAAAGGGGTGACACAAATCAACGTGCTCGACACCCTGGGGCTGATATCTGCCAGTTTCGGCGACTGGCAGGGAGTGCCCGGCGGCCAGCATGTGGAACTCACAGACAAACCCTCTGGACGCCATTTGAGCCTGCAATTCAAGGACGACGTGCTGGTGGGCTGCAACAGCGTGGGCTGGACCGAGCATGTGGGCGTGATGCGCGGCCTGGTCGAGGGCCAGATCAAATTGGGCGACTGGGCGAACACCCTGATGCAGGATCCGACCCGGCTGATGGAAGCCTACCTGGCCGCAGCGCAGGGGCAAAGCGATTGGACGGGTGCAGCGGACGAGCGCAGGCGCTAAAGTTGCGGGCATGAAGATCACCCTGAAACTTTTCGCGTCACTGACCGACTACCTGCCACCCGAGTCCAAGTACACCAACATTGTGGCCCTGGACATTGCCCCCGAAACCACCATCGGCCAGTTGGTGGAGCAGCACCGTTTGCCGGAAAAACTGGTGCATCTGGTGCTGATCAACGGCAGTTACGTAGCACCCGAAAAACGCCCGACGCAGACGCTGGCCGAGGGCGATGTGCTGGCCATCTGGCCGCCGATTGCCGGCGGTTGAAGTCCAGCAAAAAATGCAGGACTTTTATGCGGAACGCTTCGAGCGCGAGATGGGCTGCACCGAGGCTGAGTGGCTGATGTGGCTGCCCCGCGCCATTGGTGAGCACCACTGGAAGCAGCAGGCGGGCAGCGCCGGTGTGCGCATTGGTGATGGCGCGTTGGGCCTGAAGTGGCAGGCAGACGCACCGCGCGTGATTGGCCTGATCAGCATTCCGGTGCTCAAGGTTAGCTTTCGCTTTGCCGGGCTCGACGACCAGCAACGCTACGCGTTCATGAAACGGTTCGATTTGTACATGCAGCGTGGCGGCGGCTAGTCGCACCTGAAAAGACTTCTGTCCGGTCTGGTCAAGCCGACGATGTGACGAAAAAAGTGACCGTCTTGATGCCGGCCAGCGTGAGCAACAGCGAGCCGAACAAGTGCATTGCGGCCGTGCCAAAACCCAGCAAGTAGCGCTGCTGCCCAAGCATGCCGACCACCTCGGCTGAAAAGCTGGAAAAAGTGGTGAGTGCACCCAGAAAACCCGTGATGATGGCCAGGCGCCAGGTCGGGTCAAGATGCGGCAAGGCCTGAAACACAGCCACTGCCACCCCAACCAGGTAGCCACCTATCAGGTTGGCTGCAAGCGTCCCCATTGGAATCATCGCGCCGGGGCTAAGCCACAAGCCCAAGCCCCAACGCATTAACGCGCCCGCGCAGGCACCGACACAAATTGCAAAGACAGACATCATGAGGGCACCATCATACTGACATCAGCGGATTCGCCCACAAAAAAGCCCGCGGCAGCGGGCTTTTGAAACATGCATCGATGGCACTATTTCTTGGGTGCGCTGGCAGCTGGTGCCGGTGTGGCAGACTTGGCCTCGACCTTTTTGGCTTCTTTCTTGGCCGTGGGCGCGGCGGCCTTGAAGGCTTCACCGTTGACGGTCATGCCCTCGGCTGAGAATTTTGCAGCATTGCTTTCTCCGACTCCGCTGACACGCTCAATAAAGTCCGGCCAGCTCTTGAAGTTGCCCTTTTTTCGCTCATCAAGAATTTTGCTGGAAGTGCCTGGACCAATGCCTTTGATGCTGTCGAGGTCTGCGGCGGTGGCCTTGTTGACGTCAACAGCGGCAAAACAAGTGGTGGCGAACAAAAGGGCCGTGATGGCCAAAAATTTCTTAAACATGTACTGACTCCCTGTGAATTGAAAGAAATGACAACCTTGTCGATGTCCGACCCGGTAGCGCCGATCACCGACCCAATCAGTGTAGGCGTCCGGGGCTTGACAATGGGAGATCAAATTTTCAAGTGTGTGTTAAACACGTCAGTTTCAGGCTCGCTGTGCCAGCCACCGGATGTAGCTGGCGACACCTGTTTGCACGTCGGCAAACTGATGGTTGCAACCTGTTGCACGCAGGGCGCTTAAATCAGCCTGGGTGTAGCACTGGTATTTGCCTCGCAGGGCATCGGGAAAGGCAACATATTCAAGAAAGCCCTGTTCGCACAGGTGATCGAGTGACAGCGCGGCTTGTCCATCGGTCTGTCGCATCGCATTCACCACTGAACTGGCAATGTCGTTGAAGGGCTGGGCACGACCGCTTCCGAGGTTGAAAATACCTGAGATTTCGGGGTGGTCAAAGAACCACAGGTTGACGGCGACCACGTCGTCAATGAAGACAAAGTCGCGCATTTGCGAGCCCGGTGCATAGCCACCATATTCCCCAAAGAGCTTGACCTTGCCCTGGCTCTTGAACTGGTTGAATTGGTGGAAGGCAACGCTGGCCATGCGCCCCTTGTGCTGTTCGCGCGGGCCATAGACATTGAAGTAGCGAAAGCCGACGACTTGCCGGGTAACTCCGCTCAGGGCGTTCTCAAAGGCAGGCCCGCACTCAATGCGCATGCGCTGGTCAAACAGCAACTTGGAGTAGCCGTAAACGTTGAGTGGCTGCTCGAACGCGGGCGCCTCACGGAAGGTGTCTGAGCCGCCGTAGGTGGCCGCGCTGGAGGCGTAGAGCAGGCGGGCGCCCCGTTTTTGGCAGCTCCGGTACAACTGAACCGAAGTTGCATAGTTGTTTTGCATCATGTACTTGCCGTTGCTTTCCATGGTGTCGCTGCAGGCGCCTTCGTGAAAAACGGCTTCCACCTTGCCGAAGGCGTCGGCTTCAAACGCGTTGTAGAAGACTTCCGCATCCACGTAGTCGGCAATTTGAAGGTCTGCCAGATTGCGAAACTTGTCGCCCTGGGTCAGGTCATCAACCGCAATGATGTCAGTCAACCCCCGGTCGTTGAGGCCTTTGATCAGGTTCGAACCAATAAAACCGGCAGCTCCGGTGACCACGATACGTGTCATGTGAACAACTCCTCATAAGAAACGGTGGCCGTCCCAAACTTGCCCACCACCAGGCCACCGGACCGGTTGGCCCATGGCAAGGCCTCACGCAGGCTCATGCCTGCTGCCACCAGCGCAGCCAGTGTTGCAATCACGGTATCGCCGGCTCCGGTCACGTCAAACACCTCTCGCGCCTGCGCCCTGACATCCATGCCTCCCTGGGCATCAAACAGCGTCATGCCTTCCTCGCTGCGCGTCAGCAGCACTGCCTGCAGTCCGAGTTGCTGGCGTAAATTCTGCACCTTGGTCTGCAAGTCGGACTCGTCCTGCCAGCCGCCAATGACCTGCTGCAATTCGACCCGGTTGGGCGTGATCACGGTGGCGTGTTGGTAACGCGAATAATCCGAACCCTTGGGGTCGATCAGGATCGGTTTGCCGGCTTCGACAGCACGTCCAATCATGTCGCTCACATGCGCCAGGCCACCCTTGCCGTAGTCAGAAAAAAGCACCGCCTGATGGCTGGGCAAGAGTTCCAGAAAAGTGGCCGATTGCGACGCCAGCACCTCGCTTTTTGGGGTGTTTTCAAAGTCCATCCGCAGCAATTGTTGCTGGCGGCCAATCACCCGCAGCTTGACCGTGGTCTTGAGCTGCGCATCGCGGCCAAAATGCGTCTGGATGCCGGTGTTGGCTACCAGCCGCTCAAGTCTGTGGCTGGCTTCGTCCTCGCCCACC
This sequence comes from Rhodoferax sp., assembly GCF_011391645.1. Taxonomy (GTDB): domain Bacteria; phylum Pseudomonadota; class Gammaproteobacteria; order Burkholderiales; family Burkholderiaceae_C; genus Rhodoferax. Next base: position 4,911 of record NZ_JAABQC010000116.1, read on the forward strand.
ACGGTGAGCAAGGAGGCCTGGGCTCCGAGCGTGACCACATTGAAGGCCACGTTGGCAGCGCCACCGTTGCGCTCCTCCTCGCGCGTGATGCGCACCACCGGAACCGGGGCTTCCGGGCTGATGCGGTCCACGGCGCCGTACCAGTAACGGTCCAGCATCACGTCACCCACCACCAACACACGGGCTTCACTCAAACGTTCTTTTGAAATGGTCATAGTTCTTCAATCCGCCGTGCCGGATAACTGTCCCAAGTCTGGCAGCCCGGGCATTGCCAAAAATGCTGCATGGCTTCAAAGCCGCAGGCTGCGCAGCGGTAGCGCAGCAGCGGCTTGATGGCATGGTCCAGGGCGCGTTGCACCTGGGGGTGAAATTGTTCGTGTTCCAGTTTTTCACCCGCAATCCAGCGCGCCGCGGCCACCAGGGAGGGTTCTTTCGCGAGATGATGGGCATACCAGTCGCGCGCGCTGCCCGATCCGCCCGGGTCTGCCTGGGAGAGGCTGACAATGGCCTCTAGCACGTCCAGTGAGGCCTGCTCTGTATAGAGCTGCTGCAGTCGCGCCAGTGTGGCTGCGCCGTGACCCGAGCGCTGAGCCAGTTCAGCCAGCGGTTTTGCGATCAGGGGGATCGCAGTAGGTGCACAGTCGAGGGCCTGCATCAGGGTCTGCCAGGCTTCGGTGACCTGCCCCTGTTGTGCCTGCAGTTTTGCCATATCAAGGCGCGCCCGCGCCGCCTCAGGCGCTTTGCCGATAGCGCGCTGCAACAGTTGCTGCGCGGCTTCAAGTTGTCCCTGAGCCGCCTGACTGGCGGCCTGCTCGCAAAAATAGTGGGCCAGTCGCGTGGAAAAGCTGCCTTGACCGGCATGCTCCAGCTTTTCTGCCATCTGGGCGGCCTGCGGCCAGTCGCGACTGCGTTCGTAGTTGGCCAGCAAAGCCAGACGGGCCTGGGCTTCAAAGGAGGTGCCCTCGAGTTTGAGCAAGGCGGTCTCGGCGTGGTCCAGCAGCCCGGCTTTAAGGTAGTCCAGCGCCAGCGCATGCTGGGCCCGGTGCCGATCCGCCTGGCTGATGTCAGCGCGTGACAGCAGGTGTTCATGGACACGCACCGCCCGCTCATATTCTCCGCGCCGGCGAAACAGGTTGCCCAGGGCAAAATGCAGTTCCGAGGTGTCAGGGTCGTTTTGCACCGCCTCAATGAAGGCGTCAATGGCCTGGTCCTGTTGCTCATTGAGCAAATAATTGAGGCCTTTGAAATAGGCTTTGGGCGCCTGACGGTTCTCAAACCGGATCTGGCGCAAGTCCAGACGCGATGCCACCCAGCCCAGCATGAAAGCCAGCGGCAGGCCCAACAAGACCCAACTCAAATCAAATTCCATCGGCGTACGCTGGCGTCACGGCTGGCGCCTGTGCTGGCGCTGCAGGCTCGGCAGGGGTTTTCTCGGCTTCCTGATTGACGCGCCGGTGTCTCCACCACCAGGGAGCCATGCCCAAAACGCCGACCACCACGCCGATGGAAAAAGCGCCAAGCACCACCAGCACCATGGGCGCGAGCCATTTGCTGCCAAAGAAAAAATGCACAGTTGTGACTTGCTGATTGTTCAGCGCGAAGGCAAACAGTGTAAAAAAAATGGCTGCCTTGAGGATCAACCTTAGCAACCACAGGATTTTTTTCATCGATGATTCCCAGTGTTGGGAAGATTCTACCGTTTGCAGCGGCCGCGGAACGCGCCGGGCGCCGAGCCATCAGGCTGCTGGCAATATGTCGTGGGTGCGCTGGTCAACAGCCTGGCGCAGCGCTTTGCCGGGCTTGAAGTGGGGCACCTGTTTTTCAGGAATTGCCACACTTTCGCCACTGCGCGGGTTGCGTCCCATGCGTGGCGGACGGTAGTTGACAGAAAAACTGCCAAAACCCCTGATTTCAATGCGATGTCCGCGCGCCAATGCGTCGTTCATGGCTTCCAGGATCGCCTTGACCGCAAACTCGGCATCGCGCTGGGTGATCTGGCCAAATTTGGCGGCAAGTTCTTCAACGAGGTCGGAGCGGGTCATAAAACCAATACCTTTGCGGGACAGACTTTTGGCTCTGTCCCCAACTTATTAGGAAGAAAAAAACGACCGGTGCACGGGCAACCGGTCGTCAGTTCAGGTGCTCAATAACGGATTAGTTATTGTTGTCAAGCTTGGCGCGCAGCAAAGCGCCCAGGCTGGTGGTGCCAGCGTTTTCACGGGCTGACTGTTGGCTGAGCGAGGCCATGGCTTCGTTCTGGTCAGCAGCATCCTTGGCCTTGATCGACAACTGGATGTTGCGGGTCTTGCGATCCACATTGACCACCACAGCGTTGACTTCGTCGCCTTCCTTGAGCACGTTGCGCGCGTCTTCAACGCGGTCACGGCTGATTTCGGAGGCGCGCAGGTAACCAATGATGTCGTCGCCCAGATCGATCTCGGCACCCTTGGCATCCACGGTCTTGACCTTGCCGGTGACCACAGAACCCTTGTCGTTGATCGAAGAGAAGGTGGTGAAGGGGTCGGAGTCGAGTTGTTTGATGCCCAGCGAAATGCGTTCGCGGTCGACGTCAACGGCCAACACCAGCGCTTCCACTTCCTGGCCCTTTTTGTATTCGCGCACGGCGGCTTCGCCGGGCTCGTTCCAGGACAGGTCAGACAAATGCACCAGGCCGTCGATGCCGGCAGCCAGACCCACAAACACGCCGAAGTCGGTGATGGACTTGATCGGGCCCTTGACGCGGTCGCCGCGCTTGGTGTTTTGGGCAAATTCTTGCCAAGGGTTGGCCTTGCACTGCTTCATGCCCAAGGAGATGCGGCGTTTGTCTTCGTCGATTTCCAGAACCATGAC
>NZ_JAABQC010000117.1 GCF_011391645.1 Rhodoferax sp.
ACCGACGTCAGCGATGTTTCCGACGTCAGGGAAAAACGTTCCTGAAATCGACAGGGCCTGATGGATACGGGGTCTAGCGCAGTTCAGCGGCAGACCACGCTGCGCCAGACTGGGTGGCGCTGGCAGCCTCTGCGGTCGTGACCCGGCGCGCACCATCGAAGCGGTGGCTCCAATAGGAAATGCCCATGTTCTCAACCCGCACCTGTGCACCAGGCTTGGGTGAATGAATGAATTTTCCGTCGCCGATATAGATACCCACATGGCTGAAGGCGCGGCGAAGGGTGTTGAAGAACACCAGGTCGCCGGGTTGCAACTCGGAGCGGTCGATTTGACGGGTGTTGGCAGCCTGCTGCTCGGCCTTGCGCGGCAGGATCAGCCCCACCGTTTGTTCGTACATGGCTTTGACGAAGCCGCTGCAATCGAAACCGGTCTCCGCCGTGTTGCCGCCACGCCGGTAGGGCACACCCAGGTAGCCCATCGCGTTTACCACCAGTTCGGAGGTTTTGTGGCTAACGTTTTGGCGCACCTGATCAATTTGTGACAGCAAGCCTTTATCATCCAGAAAACGGCTCATGTCATCGGGTGCAACAGCCGGTGCCGCGTGCACGCTGGTGGCCAGCAGCAGGGATGAGAGCAGGGTGGTGATGCGCATCGGCGTAGTTTACACACTTTTTCATCGTGTAAATATTTATATAAATATATTGCAAGACATTGATTTGTATGACTATTAAAGGAGCTTTATGTTCAAGGCATTGATGTTGGAAAACACCGACGGCTTCAAAGCCAGTGTGACGCAGGTGGATGAAGCGCGCCTGCCACAGGGCGATGTGACTGTGGCAATGGCGTACTCCACGCTCAATTTCAAGGATGGGCTTGCCATTGCCAACAAGAGCCCGGTGGTGCGGCAATGGCCCATGGTGGCGGGCATTGATGGTGCCGGCACAGTGCTGGAGTCAAGCCACCCCAATTGGCGCGCCGGTGATGCCGTTGTGCACAACGGCTGGGGCGTGGGCGAGACGCATTGGGGCTGTCTGGCGGAGAAAGCCCGTCTCAAGGGCGACTGGCTGATCAGGTTGCCCAGCGCCTTCACGCCGCGCCAGGCCATGGCGATTGGCACCGCCGGTTACACCGCCATGCTGTGCGTGCTGGCACTCGAGGATCATGGCGTCAAGCCAGATGCGGGCGAGGTGTTGGTGACTGGCGCCACGGGAGGTGTCGGCAGCGTCGCGATCGCGTTATTGGCCAAGTTGGGCTTTACCGTGGTGGCCGCCACTGGCAAGGCCAGCGAAGAGCCCTATTTGAAGTCTTTGGGCGCCAGCAGCGTCATGGATCGGACCACGTTGTCGGCACCTGGCAAGCCGTTTCAAAAAGAACGCTGGGCAGGTGTGGTCGATGCCGTCGGCTCGCACACGCTGGCCAATGCGCTGGCGCAAACGCGTTACGGCGGCGTGGTGGCCGCCTGCGGTCTGGCGCAGGGCATGGACCTGCCAACCACCGTGATGCCCTTCATTTTGCGCGGTGTCACTTTGGCGGGTGTTGATTCGGTGATGGCGCCGCTTGTCAAACGCCAGCGTGCCTGGGATCGGCTGGCATGCGATCTGGATCCGGCCTTGCTGGAAACCATGGTGCACGAAGTACCGCTGGAGGCCGCCATTGCCAGCGCCCACGATTTGATGGACGGCAAGGTGCGCGGCAGGGTGGTGGTGAGGCTTGCGGTTTAATCCTGACATGCACAGATTCATTTTTTAAAAAAGGCCCGACATGTTGCTTGATGCCGAACTCTCCCAGCTTGTTCTGGTCGATTACCAAACCCGCCTGATGCCCGCCATTTTTGAAGCCCCGCAGGTGCTGGCCAACGCCGTGCGCCTGGCGCAAGCGGCCCAACTGCTGCAGGTGCCGGTGTGGGGCACCGAGCAAAACCCGTCCAAACTGGGCGAAAACGCGCCCGAGTTGCGTGCCCTGTGCCAGCGCACGCTGGCCAAAATGCAGTTCAGTGGGGTTGAAGAAGGCCTGGGCGAATGGTTGCGCCCGCCAGTGAAAGCGCCGGCCGGCAACGCGCGCAGCCTGCCCAAACACCTGCAAAAACCGTCCAACACGCCGACCGAGCGCGGCAGCATCGTGATTGCCGGCTGCGAGGCCCATGTGTGCCTGATGCAGACCGCGCTGCATTTGCTCGAAGATGAATTTGAAGTCTGGGTGGTGACCGATGCCTGCAGTTCACGCACCGAGCGCAACCGCGACGCCGCCTTTGACCGACTGGCCGGCGCCGGCGCCGAGTTGGTGACCACCGAGATGGTGACGTTTGAGTGGTTGCGCAGTGCCGAGCACCCTCAGTTCAGGGCGGTGCAGGCTTTGATCAAGTAGCGCGAAGCGCTGTCCCTTGGGGTCGCAGGCTGACTGCGATAATTAGCCCCTTGACAAGGAGCTTGCGTGGATATTGTTTTGCTGATCAAAGCCGCCATCATGGGGGTGGTGGAGGGGTTGACCGAGTTTTTGCCGATTTCGAGCACCGGCCATCTGATTCTGGCGGGGGCCCTGCTGGGTTTTGACGACGAAAAGGCCAAGGTGTTTGACATTGCCATTCAGACCGGCGCCATCTTTGCCGTGATCCTGGTCTATTGGCAAAAAATCCGCGATACCGTGGTGGCCCTGCCCACTGAAAGACAGGCGCAGCGCTTTGCCCTCAATGTGCTGATCGCATTTTTTCCTGCGGTGATTCTGGGCCTGCTTTACGGCAAGGCGATCAAGGAGCATTTGTTCACCCCGGTGGTGGTGGCGAGCATGTTCATCATCGGTGGTTTCATCATCATCTGGGCCGAGCGCCGCCAGCAAAAGAATCCGGCGGTCACGCGCATTCATGACGTCGAATCCATGACCGCGATGGATGCGCTCAAGGTGGGTCTGGCGCAGTGCACGGCCATGATTCCAGGCACCAGCCGCAGCGGTGCCACCATCATTGGCGGCATGCTGTTCGGCATGAGCCGCAAGGCAGCCACCGATTTTTCGTTTTATCTGGCGATACCCACGCTGATTGGTGCCGGTGCCTATAGCTTGGTTAAGGACCGTGCGCTGCTGTCCTGGGCCGATGCCCCAATGTTTGGCGTCGGGCTGGTGATGTCCTTCCTGAGCGCCTGGCTGTGCATCCGCTGGCTGCTGCGCTACATTGCCAGCCACAGCTTTGTCGGCTTTGCCTACTATCGGATTGTCTTCGGCATCGTGGTGCTGGCCACTGCCTGGACTGGTGCCGTGAACTGGTCGGGCTGAAGTTTCTTCCGGGATGGCTGCCTAATGCTCGGTGCGCCCGCGGTGGTGGTTGCGGGCTCCCGACGATGGCTTCAGGCAAGGCTTTGAAGATTCAGCAAGGCCGCTTCAATCGCCGCCGCTGTCACCAACGGTTTTTCCATCGGAAAAAGATGGCCGCCATCAATCATCATGAGGCGGCCATGTGTGACGCGTCGCGTCAGGTCCAGCCCCGCCTGGCGTATTTCGAGCGAGCGTGTTCCCCCAATGAACGTCACCGGGCATGTGACCGGGTGTTGCCTGAGCACTGCTTCGATATTGCTGGGAAGGGTGTTGTAGATGGCAGTTTCAATGTCGCGGTCAAAACTCAATACGCGTTGCAGGTGGCCGTTGATGGTCTCATCGTGTGTGCCGTGCGTGATGTAGTCTTCAAGCACCTGCGGGTGCCATTTGGCGAAGGCTTTCTTGCCTTTGAAATGCGCCAGCGCGGCCTCAAAGCTGGGCCAATGCTGGCGTCGCTTGCGGCTGAACTTGCCCGGTGTCACCGAACCCACCAATTGCGTGCGTTTTGCCAGACCCAGCGCCTGCGCGCGCCATCCGCCCACCAGAGGCGAGTCGAGCAAGAGCACACCGCGCACCAGTTCGGGCGCCTTGCTGGCCGCCATCAGGCTCAAAAAACCGCCCAATGAGTGACCCAGCAAAAAAACAGGCGCACCAGCCTGGTCAACTTGCTGTTGGGTAAAGTCAACCAACTGTTGCACCAGGTGCGGCCAGTTGTTGGTGACCGGGTAAGCCGGGTCGTGGCCCAATTTGTCAATCGCGGCAACGGCAAAGCCACGCGCCTTCAAGGCCTCAAACATCACGCCGTAAGTGGACGCACAGAAGCTGTTGGCGTGGGAGAAAACTATCGGTGTTGCGGCGGTTTTGCGCAGGGGCATCTTGGTCTGTTCCGCAAGGGAATCAGATTAGTTTTTCTTGCGGCGAGGTGATTTTCTTCAGGGCCCGGTTGCGGACAGTGCGCTGCATCAAGGGCACGGTGGTTTGCTCGCCATTCCACATCGGGTCTTCGATGCTGTCAAACACCTCGCGCAGCTTGGCGCCCCAACTGTTGTGCATCATTTTGAAGTAAGGGTTGTGCTCGTCGATGCAGACCACCTTGTCAGTCTGGAACTTGTTGGCTTCGTACACCACCATGTCCAGCGGCAAACCCACCGACAGGTTGGATTTGAGGGTGGAATCCATCGACACCAGCGCACACTTGGCGGCCTCATCCAGTGGCGTATGGGGGGTGATCACGCGGTCCAGCACGGGTTTGCCATATTTGGACTCACCCACCTGAAAATACGGCGTTTCGGGCGTGGCCTCGATGAAGTTGCCGGCTGAATAGACCTGGAACAGGCGCATACCCTCGCCCCTGATCTGACCGCCAAAAATCAGCGATACGTTGAAATCGACCCCCGCCAGTTTGAGCGACTCGGCATCGCGTTCATACACATGGCGAATGGTCGCGCCGAGCACGCGCGCGGCATCAAACATGCTCTTGGCGTTCCAGATGGTGATCGGCTCGCTGTCCGGCTGTTCCTTGAGTTGCTCCACCTGCAGGATCTCGCGGATCGACTGCGAAATGCTCAGGTTGCCAGCCGACAGCAGCACCATGAAGCGGTCGTCGGGTTTTTCATAAACGATCATCTTGCGAAAGGTGCTGATCTGGTCCAGGCCGGCGTTGGTGCGGGAATCGGACAAAAAAACCAGTCCGGCGTTGAGTTTGATGGCGACGCAATATGTCATGGGGTCAGGGGGTGAGAAAAAGAGTATGAGTTTAATGGCTGCGGCATGTGGCTGGCACGGACGTCGTGCTTGCTTCAGTCGACAAAATATGAAGCATGTGTTGTGCCAGGATTCGGGCGTTGGATTCGGTCAGCCGGGCGGCATCAAAACCGACATTCAGAATCAACTGGTCGTGGTAACTGCTGGCCGCGGTAAAGAGGGTCTGGTAGGGCATGGGGCACAGCGCAAACGAGATCGCATCGACCGCAGGATCTTCGGTCACCGTGGCGATGGCGCCCACATTGCTGACCATGGTGTTGGGCAGCGAGCCCAGCGTCCTCTTCTTGAAGGAGGCGAGTTGCTCAGGCAGCACCGGTGAGCCGTCGAGCCCGAACAGGTTGAAAAGAAGATGACCTTCACCGCGCGCGATCTGCAGCCGGGTCTGGGTGATGATGTCGCGCGCCAGCTGCCAGAAATCAGTGTCAGCGCTGACCGAAAAGGTGGCCGAGATCAGCGACACAAACAGCCCGGTGGGTGATTCGGGTTGCACTGGTTCCAGGTGCACCCGCATGTCCACCGGGCAAGACAGAAAGAAGGAGGTGGCCTGCAAACCGGGTTGCAGCCTTGACTGCGCCAGCAATTGCGCCGCGCACAGGGCGCCATGGACGGTGGTGCCCCGGGCCCGCGCCGCTGCCAGCAGATGCCGGGTGGCTTCTGCCGGCAAGCTCAGGCGGATAAACCTTGGCGTTCTTTCGGCGGCCTCGCTGGCCAGCCAGGGGATGGCGGGCAGCGGGCCGTGGCGCCGATAGTCTGCGACCAGCGTGGCCTTGAGTGCCCTGGCCGTATCGGCCTGCTCGGACCAGCGGTATCGGGCGGGGTGCACCTTGGCCATCGCCGGCAGGGCGCTCGGGCCAGTGCGCAGGGGTGGCTCGTGCCGCGCCGCCATCACAGACAACAGGCGGCGCAGCAGTGCCGTGCCAGAGCGGCCGTCAGCGATAGCATGGTGGAAGCACAGTGCCAACACCGAGCGCGCGGGTGAGGGCATTTCCAGGTACAGGCAACGCATCAGCGGCTCGGTTGCTGCGTCAAACGGCTCGGACAGTTGCTGCTCGATGGTGCGCTGCCATGCCTCATGCGTCACGCTTTGGCAGCGCAGTTCGACCGGTCGGCCGGGCGCATGGGCGAAACACAGGCCGTTTTCTTGCGTCCAGTGGATGCTGGCCTGCAGCAACAAATTTTCCTGCTGCAGCAGATCAAGTGCAGAGCGGATGCGCCCGTGCTCCAGCTGGCCCCGGCGTTCGGCAAAGACGACGAAGTTCATGCAGGACACAAGGTCCGACATGTAAAAAAAAGCTTCGCCCGGGTCCAGCGGGCGAATGATCGGCACGGCCGGCAAGGTCTGGCTCACGCCATCGGCACGCAACTGCAGAACAAATTGCGGTCGCCGTACACGTTGTCGATGCGCCCGACCGGCACCCAGTACTTGGACGATTTAAGGCTGGGGAGCGGGAACGCGGCGAGCTCCCGCGAATAGGGCCGGTCCCAGGCTTCACCCAGCAGCGAGGCTGCCGTGTGGGGCGCATGGCTCAGCGGGTTGTTGCCCTGCGGCCAGATGCCTTGCTCGACCTTGGCAATCTCTTCGCGGATGGCGATCATGGCGTTGATGAAGCGGTCGAGTTCTTCGAGCGTTTCGCTCTCGGTGGGTTCGACCATCAGCGTGCCGGGCACCGGAAAGCTCAGCGTGGGCGCATGGAAACCGTAGTCCATCAGGCGCTTGGTGACGTCTTCGGCGGTGATGCCGTTGACGCCGCCGCTGCTTTCCTTGAGGGGGCGCAGGTCGAGAATGCACTCGTGCGCAACACGACCCGGCTTGCTCTCGTGCGCGACACGACCATGTTTGCCATGGGACGATGTGCTGGTGTAGAGCGTGGGGTAGTGGTCTTTCAGGCGCACGCTGATGTAGTTGGCGCTCAAAATGGCCACCTCGGTGGCGGCCTTGAGGCCTTCGGCCCCCATCATGCGGCAGTACATCCAGCTGATCGGCAGCACCGCCGCATTGCCCAAGGGCGCGGCTGATATGGCACCCACGCCCTGACCGGGCAAATAGGGCACCAGGTCGGCCACCACACACACCGGGCCCACACCGGGGCCGCCACCGCCGTGCGGGATGCAGAAGGTCTTGTGCAGGTTGAGGTGGCTCACGTCACCGCCGAATTCGCCGGGTGCGGCCAGGCCCACCAGCGCGTTCATGTTGGCGCCGTCCACATAAACCCGGCCGCCGTGGCTATGCACCAGCGCGCACAGTTCCTTGACGCTGGTCTCGAACACGCCGTGGGTGCTGGGGTAGGTAATCATGATCGCCGCCAGGTTGGCGCTGTGCTGCTCGCACTTGGCTTTCAGGTCAACCATGTCGACGTTGCCATTGGCGTCACACGCCGTGACCACCACCTTCATGCCGACCATGGTGGCGCTGGCGGGGTTGGTGCCATGCGCGCTGCTCGGGATCAGGCAGATGTTGCGGTGGCCCTCGCCGCGTGCTTCGTGGTAGCCGCGGATGGCCATCATGCCGGCGTATTCGCCCTGGCTGCCAGCGTTGGGTTGCAGGCTGATGCCCGCGTAACCGGTGGCCTCACAAAGCCAGGCGCGCAGCTGTTCGTCAAGCTCGGCATAACCTGCGCGCTG
>NZ_JAABQC010000118.1 GCF_011391645.1 Rhodoferax sp.
GGAATGCCATCTTTTTCCATACCGCGCACAGTCGGCAAAATGATGTCGCGCATGGCCCGCGCGTGCACGTCGGGTGTGACCACCGGGGCTGGTGAATAAGCGCCCATGCCGCCAGTGTTGGGGCCCAGGTCACCATCAAGCAGGCGTTTGTGGTCTTGGCTGGTGGCCAGCGGCAGCACGTTTTTGCCGTCCACCATGACAATAAAACTGGCTTCCTCACCCTGCAAAAATTCTTCTATGACCACCCGCGGCACCGCCGCACCATCAAGGCCTGCGTTGTGCACCACGCCCAACGTGTTGTCCAGCAGCATGAAGTCCACCGCCTGGTGGGCCTCAAGGAGGGTGGTGGCTACCACCACACCCTTGCCAGCGGCCAGTCCGTCCGCCTTGACCACAATCGGCGCGCCCTTTTGGTCAACATAGGCGTGGGCGGCTGCCGCGTCGGTGAAGGTCTCAAACTCTGCCGTCGGAATATTGTGCCGCTGCATGAAGGCCTTGGAAAAAGCCTTGGAACTCTCCAACTGCGCAGCAGCCTGGGTTGGGCCAAAAATACGCAGACCATGGTTGCGAAAGACATCCACCACACCCGCCGCCAACGGTACTTCAGGCCCCACCACGGTCAAGGTAATTTTTTGCGCCAGCGCCCAGGCACACAGCTCGTCCACATCGGTGATGGGCACATTTTCAAAGCGGGCGTCCTGCGCCGTGCCACCGTTGCCGGGGGCCAGGTAAATCTTGTGGATTTTGGGCGATTGCACCAAGCGCCAGGCCAGGGCGTGTTCACGGCCACCGCCGCCGATCACCAGAATCTTCATTCGGTATCCAGTTCGGCGTTGTGGTAGACCCCTTGCACATCGTCCAGGTCTTCAATGGCATCAAGCAGCTTTTGCATGCGGGTGGCCTCGTCGCCAGTGAGTTCAATCGGGTTTTCGGCGCGCATGGTGACCTCGGCCACCTCGGGTTTCAGGCCGGCAGCTTCCAGCGCATTCTTGACGACCTCGAAGTCGGCGACAGCGGTAATCACCTCAATCGCGCCGTCATCGTCGCTGATCACATCTTCGGCACCCGACTCCAGCGCCACCTCCATCACCTTGTCTTCGCTGGTGCCTGGGGCAAAAATGATCTGGCCGCAGTGCTTGAACTGGAACGCCACCGAGCCTTCGGTGCCCATGTTGCCGCCATACTTGGCAAAGGCGTGGCGCACCTCGGCCACGGTGCGCACCTTGTTGTCGGTCATGGTGTCGACAATGATGGCCGCGCCGCCAATGCCATAGCCTTCGTAGCGAATTTCCTCGTAGGTGATGCCCTCGACGCTGCCAGTGGCCTTGTCGATGTTGTACTTGACGCGGTCGGCCGGCATATTGGCCCCCTTGGCCCGGTCCACCGCCAGGCGCAGGCGCGGGTTGGTGCCCAGATCGCCGCCGCCGGCGCGGGCCGCCACCGTGATTTCACGAATGATGCGGGTCCAGATCTTGCCGCGCTTTTCGTCCTGACGGCCTTTGCGGTGCTGAATATTGGCCCATTTACTGTGTCCTGCCACGTGAAATCCTTCAAAAGTTCGTTACGCTACTGCCTAGATTGTACTTTTGGAGCCCGACATGCCAGAACCCATCCTGATCGCCCAGCACGGCCAGATTCAATGCCTTCTGCAACCCGACAAAGCCAACCGCCACGGCCTGATCACCGGCGCCACCGGCACTGGCAAAACCATCACCCTGCAAACCCTGGCCGAGGGTTTTTCGAAACTTGGCGTGCCCGTCTTCATGGCCGACGTCAAGGGTGACCTGACCGGCATCTCCCAGCCCGGCGCGGCGACCCCCAAACTGGCAAAAATCATTGCCGAACGCGAACTCCCCACCCCAGAATTTGCCGCCTTCCCGACCACGCTGTGGGACGTGTTTGGCGAGCAGGGCCACCCGGTGCGCGCCACCGTGAGCGACCTCGGGCCGCTGCTGCTGGGGCGCATGCTCAACCTCAACGAGACCCAGGCCGGTGTGCTGCAACTGGTGTTCAAGATTGCCGACGACGATGGTTTGCTGCTGCTCGACATGAAAGACCTGCGCGCCATGTGCCAGACGGTAGGTGACAACGCCCGCGAATTCACCACCGAATACGGCAACATCAGCGCCGCCAGCATTGGCGCCATCCAGCGCGGCCTGATGCAGATCGAGGCGCAAGGCGGCGACAAATTCTTTGGCGAGCCCATGCTCAACATCGACGACCTGATGCAAACCGATGCCCAGGGGCGCGGCATGGTCAACATCCTGGCCGCCGACAAGCTGATGAATTCACCGCGCCTGTACAGCACCTTTTTGCTGTGGATGCTCAGCGAGTTGTTCGAGAACCTGCCCGAAGTGGGCGACCTGGACAAGCCCAAACTGGTGTTTTTCTTTGACGAGGCGCACCTGCTCTTCAACGACGCGCCCAAGGTGCTGATCGAGCGCATCGAGTTGGTGGTGCGGCTGGTGCGCTCCAAAGGCGTGGGCGTGTACTTTGTAACGCAAAACCCGCTTGACATTCCCGACAGCGTGCTGGCCCAGTTGGGCAACCGGGTGCAGCACGCGCTGCGCGCCTTTACCCCGCGCGACCAAAAAGCCGTCAAGAGCGCAGCCGACACCATGCGCCCCAACCCCGGGCTGGACGTGGCAGCGGCCATCACCGAACTCGGCGTGGGCGAGGCCCTGATCAGTTTTCTCGACACCAAAGGCCGGCCCAGCCCCACCGAGCGCGTCTATGTGCTGCCGCCCGCCGGCCAGATCGGCCCGATCACTGCCGCACAGCGCCAAAGCCTGCTCGCAGAGTCGATCGTCGCTGGCGTCTACGAAAAAACCATGGACCGGGAATCGGCCCATGAAAAGCTAAAGGGCCACGCAGCAGCGCGCGCCGCGCAGGCCGACAGCAAAGCGGCCGACGCCAATGCAGCGCCCGCAGCCCAAGGCGGGGGCATGTTTGACAGCATCAGTTCGGGTCTGGGCGGCCTGCTGGGCGGTGGCGGTGGCCGACGCACCTCGGCGGGTGAGCAACTTTTCAAGAGTGCCGCCAGTTCCATCGGCCGAGAAGTGGGTCGCCAGATCATCCGCGGCGTGTTGGGCGGTATTTTTGGCGGCACCAAGCGCTGAAAAATCGATGGCTTTGGTGGGTTCAGCGTAGGGCCCACATCGGTTCCCCAGCGCAAATTATCTTCTTAATTATTTTTGAAAGCACTCCCATGACCACCCCCCAAGACCCGATGGTCCACCTCATCGACCACCCGCTGGTGCAGCACAAACTCACGCTCATGCGCGACAAGAACGCCAGCACCACCAGCTTTCGCACGCTGCTCAACGAGTTGTCGATGCTGATGGCCTATGAGGTCACGCGCGACATGCCGATGCAAGACGTTGAGATCGAGACCCCGCTCGAAACCATGACCGCCCGGGTCATCGACGGCAAGAAGCTGGCGCTGGTGTCGATCCTGCGCGCTGGCACCGGCATTCTGGACGGCTTTTTGAGCGTGGTGCCCGGCGCGCGCGTGGGCCACATCGGCCTGTACCGCGACCCCGCGACGCTGAAGGCGGTCGAGTACTACTTCAAGATGCCCAAGGACATGCCCGAGCGCGACGTGGTGGTGGTTGACCCGATGCTCGCCACCGGTCACTCGGCCATTGCCGCCATCGCGCGCATCAAGGCCTTGAAGCCAAAGTCGATCAAGTTCGTCTGCCTGCTGACCTGCCCCGAAGGCGTCAAGGCGCTGCGCGAGGCCCACCCTGACGTGTCCATCTTTACCGCCGCCATCGACCGTCAGCTCAACAGCCACGGCTACATCCTGCCAGGCCTGGGCGACGCTGGCGACCGGATTTTCGGCACCCAATAGAATGAGCCGGCGAACTTTGGGCACACCGCGCGTGACCACGCGACGGCTCAAGCTGCATTAACGATACTTTGATTTTGATCAATCTTTCCCCGCCGTAAAGCCCGTTCAGCCCTGCGCCCATCGCATACAGTCACCCATTGTCAATTAGTCAAATCAGAAAGAGGAAAACCATGACCACTGAAGCATCCAAAATCATTTACACACTGACCGACGAGGCGCCGTTTCTGGCGACGTGTGCTTTTCTGCCTGTCATTCGCACTTTCGCGGCGCCGGCGGGTGTCAACGTGGCCGAGTCCGATATCTCGGTGGCGGCTCGGGTGCTGGGCGAGTTTCCCGACTTCCTGACCGAGGCCCAAAAGGTGCCGGACAACCTGAAGGAACTCGGCCGACTGACGCTGCTGCCAGACACCAACATCATCAAATTGCCCAACATCAGCGCATCGGTGGGGCAGTTGGTCGCCTGCATCAAGGAACTGCAGTCCAAGGGCTATGCCATCCCGGATTACCCGGAAGATCCGAAGACTGAGGCTGAAAAAGCCATTCAGGCCCGCTACTCCCGGTGCATCGGCAGCGCCGTGAACCCGGTGCTGCGCGAAGGCAACTCTGACCGCCGCGCACCCCGGGCTGTCAAGGAATTTGCCCGCAAGCACCCGCACTCGATGGCCGAATGGAGCCAGGCCTCGCGCACCCACGTCTCGCACATGCACCATGGCGACTTCTACCACGGCGAAAAGTCCTTGACCCTTGACAAAGCGCGTGACGTGAAGATGGAACTGGTCACCAAGAGCGGCAAGACCCTCGTGCTCAAACCCAAGGTGTCGCTCAAGGACGGCGAAATCATCGACAGCATGTTCATGAGCAAGAAGGCCCTGCTGGCTTTTTACGAAAAAGAAATTGAGGACGCCCACAAAACCGGCGTGATGTTCTCGCTGCACGTCAAGGCCACCATGATGAAGGTGTCGCATCCCATCGTGTTTGGACACTGCGTGCGGATCTTCTACAAGGATGCGTTTGAAAAACACGCCAAGCTGTTTGAAGAACTGGGCGTGAACGTCAACAACGGCATGGTCAACCTGTACGACAAGATCGCCACGCTGCCACAGTCGCAGCGCGAGGAAATCATCAAGGACCTGCACGCCTGCCACGAGCACCGCCCCGAACTGGCGATGGTGGACTCGGCCAAGGGCATCACCAACTTTCACTCGCCCAACGACATCATCGTGGACGCCTCCATGCCGGCCATGATCCGCAACGGCGGCAAGATGTGGGGTGCCGACGGCCGCCTGAAAGACGTCAAGGCCGTGATGCCCGAGAGCACCTTTGCCCGCATCTACCAGGAGATGATCAACTTCTGCAAATGGAACGGCAACTTCGACCCCAAGACCATGGGCACCGTGCCCAACGTGGGCCTGATGGCCCAGCAAGCCGAAGAATATGGCTCGCACGACAAGACCTTCGAGATCGCCGAAGACGGCGTGGCCAACATCACCGACCTGGCCACTGGCGAAGTGCTGTTGTCGCAGAACGTGGAAGAGGGCGACATCTGGCGCATGTGCCAGGCCAAGGACGCCGCCATTCGCGACTGGGTCAAGCTGGCCGTCACGCGCGCGCGCAACTCCGGCATGCCCGCGGTGTTCTGGCTCGACCCGTATCGTCCGCACGAAAACGAGATGATCAAAAAGGTCAAGACCTATTTGCTGGACCACGACACCAGCGGCCTGGACATCCAGATCATGTCGCAGGTGCGCGCCATTCGTTACTCGATGGAGCGCGCCATCCGCGGCCTTGACACCATCTCGGTGACCGGCAACATCCTGCGCGACTACCTGACCGACCTGTTCCCCATCATGGAACTCGGCACCAGCGCCAAGATGCTGTCCATCGTGCCGTTGATGGCCGGCGGCGGCATGTACGAAACCGGTGCCGGTGGCTCGGCGCCCAAGCATGTGCAACAACTGGTGGAAGAAAACCACCTGCGCTGGGACTCGCTGGGTGAATACCTCGCACTGGCCGTCAGCCTGGAAGATCTGGGCCTGAAAAACGGCAACGAAAAGGCCAAGATCCTGTCCAAGACGCTGGACGCTGCCACCGGAAAACTGCTGGACAACAACAAGGGCCCTTCACCCAAGACCGGCCAGTTGGACAATCGCGGCAGCCAGTTCTACCTGGCCATGTACTGGGCCCAGGAACTGGCAGCGCAGACGCAGGACAAGGAGTTGCAAAGCCAGTTCGCGCCCTTGGCCAAAGCGCTGGCCGACAACGAACAGAAAATCATGGACGAGTTCAAGGCCGTCCAGGGCAAGCCTGCCGATATTGGTGGCTACTTTTTGGCCGACAAGCAAAAAGTCAATGCGGTAATGCGCCCCAGCGCCACCTTTAACGCGATATTGGCTGGCGCAGCCGTTTGAGCACCCGAGGCCAGCGGTTCAAACCTCCAGCCATTCCTTGCGAATGGCGCTGGCCTGGCGCAACTGCGGCGGGGTGCCGTCAAACACCACGCTGCCGTGCCCCATCACGTAGCAGCGGTCGGACAAGTTCAGCGCCAGGCTGAGCTTTTGCTCGATCAACAGCACCGCGACGCCGCGCGCCCTGAGGAGCGTGAGGAACTGCCCCACCAGCGTGACCACCTGGGGGGCCAGGCCCTCCGTGGGCTCGTCAATGATGAGCAGGTCGGGGTCGCCCATCAGGCTGCGGCTCAGCGTCAGCATCTGCTGCTCGCCGCCTGACAGCACGCCTGCCGCCGTATGCTGGCGCGCCTTCAGCTGCGGGAACAAAGCATACAGATCGCCCTGGGACCAGCGCCCGTCCGCTCGCCGGCGTTTCTGCCCCAGCAGCAGATTTTGTTCCACCGTGAGCGTGGGGAAAATGTCCCGGCTCTCCGGCACATAACCCAAGCCCGACTGGGCCAGCTCGAAGGTTTTTTTGCCCAGCATCTGCCGGTCGCGCCAAAGCACCGACCCCCGAGCATCCACCAGCCCCATGATGGCTTTGGCGGTGGTGGAGCGGCCCGAGCCGTTGCGCCCCAGCAGTGCCACAATTTCGCCCGCCCCCACCTGCAGCGACACGCCATGCAACACATGGCTTTTCCCGTAGAAGGCGTGCAGCTGCTCAACCTTCAGCATCACAAAGCCCCTGCTTGTTGCGATGCCGAGCCCAGGTAAGCCTGTTGCACCTGCACGTTGGCCCGCACCGCGTTTGGGGTGTCAAAAGCCAGCAATTCGCCATAGACCAGCACCGCAATCCGGTCGGCCAGGTCAAACACCACGCCCATGTCGTGCTCCACCATCAGCAGGGTTTTGCCCTCGGTGGCGGCCCTGATCAGGTGAACGAATCGGCTGGTCTCGGACTGGCTCATGCCGGCGGTGGGCTCGTCCAGCAAAATCACGCTGGCACCGCCTGCAATGGTGATGCCCACCTCCAGCGCGCGCTGTTCGGCGTAACTCAGGTGCATGGCCAGAGTGTCGCGCTGCCGCTCCAGATGCAGCAGCTTCAACAAGGCCTCGACCCGCTCACGCGCATCGTCCAGGTCGACCAGAAATTTCAAAAACGTGTACTTGTAGCCCAGGCTCCAGAGCACACCGCAGCGCAGGTTGTCGAACACGCTGAGATTGGGAAACAGGTTGCTCACCTGAAAACTGCGCGACAGACCCTTGCGGTTGATCTCATGCGGCTTTTTGCCGTCAATACGATCGCCATTGAGCAAAACTTGACCGCAGTCAGGCGCGAGGCGTCCACTGATCAGGTTG
>NZ_JAABQC010000011.1 GCF_011391645.1 Rhodoferax sp.
CAACTCTCCGGGGTAGGGTGGAAAGTCGAGTCCTTCAGCTTCCGTGCCGAGTTTGATGCAATTCACAGTGCGCGCCATAACAATCTTTCAAGGGTGAGTCAAAACGTGCAACTGTAGCAAGGTTTTTCGCACAGCGCGCTCCTGCGTTAAAATCCGACCTATGTCAAAAGCAGATACCAAAACCAAAATCGTGGCCGATGGCCTGCGTTACAAATCCAAGGTGTCGGGCTCGCCTTTCACCGCCGCCACCTCATTTGGAGCAGCGACCATGTCGTGCTTCCTGTGTGGCAAGCACCGCGCCCGATCCCAGATGGTTTCCAAGAAAATACTTGGCAAGTCACAGGCCGTCTGTTCGCCGTCCTGCAAGGCGCTGGACGAAGCGTCCAAATAGGGCTTCCTGTCCTCATGGTGAACGTATTCCTTGTGATGCTTGACAACGCGCCCCGGCGCGTTTTTGCATTTTTAAGCGTGATCTGCCTGACCATGCTGGCCTTCGGCCTGTATTTGCAGCACAGCCAGGGGCTGGAGCCCTGTCCGATGTGCATCGTCCAGCGGTATGCGCTGTTTTCTGTGGCGATCATTGCGGGTCTGCTGAGTGCCAGCAAATCAAGCCGCGTCCATTTTGGGGGCTCGTTTGTCCTGTTGCTGGCCGCCGGTTTTGGGGCTTTTGTGGCGGCACGCCAAAGCTGGTTGCAGTGGTACCCGCCCGAGGTGGCCACCTGTGGTCGAGATTTTTACGGCATGATCGAAAACTTCCCGCTGCAGCGCGCCATTCCCATGATTTTCAAGGGCAGTGGCGACTGTTCAGCCATTGACTGGACCTTTTTGGGCGGGTCCATTGCCAACTGGGCTTTCCTTGTTTTTTCCGCTACCGTGCTGCTTGCTTTGGTGATGCTTGGGCGCCGCTGGATGCGGCGCTAGGCGCTACAGCAGTACGCCTGCGGGGTGTTCACCGCGCTCGTACACCACATGGGCCCGGCCCACCAGCAGGGTGTCGAGTGCGCCAATGTTGTCGGTCACCTTGTTGGTGTAGGGCAGTCTGTGCAACACATAACGCATGGCATTCAGGCGCGCCCGCTTCTTGCAATCCGACTTGAGGACGGTCCAGGGCGCGTCAGCCGTGTCGGTCTCGAAAAACATGGCTTCCTTGGCCTTGGTGTAGTCATCCCACTTGTCCAGTGATGCCAGATCGATCGGGCTGAGCTTCCATTGTTTCAGGGGGTGCAGTTCACGCTCCTTGAAACGACGGCGCTGCTCCTTGCGGCTCACCGAAAACCAGAACTTGATCAGGTGGACGCCACTTTGCACCAGTTGACGTTCGAACAGCGGCGCCTGGTGGATGAATTGCTGGTACTCGGCTTCCGAGCAAAAGCCCATGACCCGCTCCACGCCGGCGCGGTTGTACCAGGACCGGTCGAACAGCACGATCTCGCCGGCGGTTGGCAAATGCTGCACGTAGCGCTGAAAGTACCACTGGCCGCGTTCGGATTCGCTCGGTTTTTCCAGCGCCACGACACGCGCACCACGCGGGTTGAGGTGTTCCATGAAGCGCCGGATGGTGCCTCCCTTGCCGGCGGCATCGCGCCCCTCGAACAAAATCACCACCCGTTGTCCGGTTTCCTTGGCCCAACTTTGCAACTTGAGCAACTCCACCTGCAATCTGTATTTCTGAACCTCATAACGCTTGCGCGACATCAGGTTTTTGTAGGGATACCCACCGGTGCGCCAGTCGCTGGCCAGTTCTTCATCGGGCTTGTTGCCCTTGCCTTTGGGCAGGGCCTGGCTTTCCATCAGCATCTGCTGGATGGCCAGCACGTCATCGGGTGATGAGCCGTCCAGCAGCACCTTGAGCGCGTCGGCCTTGCTGGCGCTGTTGGCCAGAATGTCGCGCAAGGCACTTTGTTGACTGATCTGAGCGGCATCAAGCTTGGCTTTAACCACTTGTCGGGCTACCCCGGCGCTGGTTTTGGCACCACTGGTGTCGCCGCGCGTGGCGCGACGCACCGGTTCAAGGGTCGATTTCGCTGCCGGTTTGCGTCTGGGAGTCTTTTTGGCGACTGGCTTGGGTGCTTGGGGCAGCGGGGCGTTGTCGGTGACAAGATTCAGGGTTTTTGCGTTTTCCGGCATCAGGTTCTCTCAAAGTGGGTTGGGATATCGTGGGGAATCCGCGATTTTCTGCCTGGGCCGTAAAACTTTATTGATACTTATCAAATTCTTTTGTGTTTCAACGCCTGTTGACCCGCAAGGTGTCTGGTGGTCTGACCCACAAAGAAGTTAAATTGGCAAGCTGTCAAAAGACTCGTAGCTTTTGCGCAGCCAGTTCTTGACACGCTGACGCTCCAGCAGGCCCAGCGC
Source organism: Rhodoferax sp. (assembly GCF_011391645.1). GTDB lineage: Bacteria > Pseudomonadota > Gammaproteobacteria > Burkholderiales > Burkholderiaceae_C > Rhodoferax. Next base: position 2,356 of record NZ_JAABQC010000011.1, read on the forward strand.
ATCGGCGTCCGACCGGTTGTGCAGGGCGGCCCAGAAACTGGCATTTTGACGGTCGATCTTGCGCATGCTGCCTTCGTGCAATTGCGCCAGGGTGATGATCTTGGCACCCATTTCCAGCGCTCTGGCCATGGCAGGGGATGCCTCGAGTTGTGAAAAATCGGTACCGCGCCCCATGTTCTTGACAATCAGGTAGTTCGGCCCTTCGCCATAGGCATCCAGCAGGCGATCGAGCAGGTCCACCGAATCCTTGCCGGCGTCGGCCACATGCCAGAAGTTCACGGCAACGCCCATGTCGGCCAGCAGCGGCAACAGGTCGGAGTCCTTGATCCAGCGGGACAGGGGCATCGCGGTTTGTGCGGCCAGGTCGACGATCACGCGCGGAGCCTCACTTTCGTTGGCGTTTTCGAACACGCTCACCACCCGGTCCAGCCCCTCGTAGCTGTCCACCAGCACTGGCGCGGCGTAATCGGCGTAAAAACGGGTAAACGAGGTGTGCGAGCGATCGGTGTCAAAGCCCATGAAGGGGAGGTCCTTGTCGATCAGGTACTGGGCCAGCAGCCGCGCCACCACCGATTTGCCAACGCCACCTTTTTCGCCACCGATGAAATTGAGAGAGCTCATTTTTGTTCCTGTTGAGTTGATTGAAATGGTTGATATTGCGCTGGTGACCAAGCAAGACTCGTGCACAAGTCATGGATTGCGGATCGGGTCCGCAATGACCACCGGGGCAACTGCTTCAGTGCATCAGGTGATTTTTTTAACCAGTACCTGGCTTTTGCGATCCCAGTTGTATTTGCGCTTGCGTGCTTCGGGAAGCCAGTCGGCATCCACCTGCACAAAGCCGCGTTTTAAAAACCAGTGCATGGTGCGCGTGGTCAGCACAAAAATGCTGTCCAGTCCGGTCAGTTTGGCGCGCTGCTCAATGCGTTTGAGCACGCGTTCGCCATCGCCCTGGCTTTGCACTTGGGGTGACACGGTGAGGGCGGCCATTTCGCCGGTGCGCGCTTCAGGGTAGGCATACAGCGCGGCGCAGGCAAAAATGACGCCGTCGTGCTCGATCACGGTGTACAGGCCCACATCGCGCTCTATTTCGGTGCGGCTGCGCTTGACCAGGGTGCCATCGTTTTCAAACGGCTCGATCAGTTGCAAAATGCCGCCCACATCGTCCACCGTGGCTTCGCGCAGGCTCTCCAACTTTTCATCGACCACCATGGTGCCAATGCCGTCGTGCACATAGACTTCCAGCAAAATCGAGCCGTCCACCGCATACGGGATGATGTGGCTGCGCTCAACGCCGCCCTTGCAGGCCTTGACGCAGTGCTGCAAATAAAACGCCGTGTCGCTGGGGGTGTTGGCACTGGGCAAGTCTGCCAATAGCTTTTCAGCGGCTGCCAGCGGCAACTCGGTGTCAATCGGGTTGTCTTCGCTCACCGGTTGGTCCACCAGGGTGGCAATTCCGGGTATTTCGGTGACAAAAATCAGTTTGTCGGCCTGCAGCGAGGTGGCGACCGAGGTGGCCACTTCTTCCATGGTCAGGTTGAAGGCCTCGCCGGTGGGTGAAAAACCAAACGGTGACATCAGCACCAGCGCCCCCATGTCGAGCGAGCGCATGATGCCCGCGGTGTCGATCTTGCGCACCACGCCCGAGTGCTGAAAATCCACGCCCTCAACAATGCCGACCGGGCGTGCCGTCAAGAAATTGCCGGAAATCACCCGCACCGTGGCGCCGGCCATGGGTGTGTTGGGCAGGCCCTGGCTGAACGCGGCTTCGATCTCGTAGCGCAGTTGGCCAGCGGCTTCCTGCGCGCAATCGAGCGCCACCTCATCGGTGATGCGGATGCCCTTGAAATAACGCGGTGTGTGGCCCTTGGCGGTAAGTTGTTCGTTCACCTGCGGGCGAAAGCCGTGCACCAGCACCACCTTGACACCCATGCTCTGGATCAGCGCCAGGTCTTGCGCCAGGTTGGGCAACTTGCCAGCGGCAATCGCCTCGCCACACACGCCCACGACAAAGGTCTGGTGCCTGAACTTGTGGATATAGGGCGCCACTGAGCGGAACCAGGGCACAAAGGTGAAGTTGAAGATCGAACTCATAGGGCGGGCTTTGGCAGTTGCAGGCGTTTGGAAGGCAATGGGCGAAAAAAGTCACGGTCGAGCTTTGTCAGCACCGCTTTTTATGGCAGCACGCAGGCGGCTAACCAGGCATTGGGCAGGTCGTTGGCACTCAGATTGTGATCGATACGCAAGGCGCGCAATGGTCAGATTTGACATGACGAGGCTCCTGGAATAAAAAATTAGTGTAGCGCCTGCGCGCGACGGCATTGGGCAGGCCAGCGTGTGCATCAGGGCGCTCGCCCTTGGCATCAAAAAGTACTTGGGGGTGGCGGCCGGGTGAGGGGTTCTGGCGTTGGTGCGAGAACGCACAGACTGGTTTGCCGGGTGGCACTAATCTAGTCGGGTATTCAAGCCGGATGCCATCCGGTGAATGAATTCACGCGCGTGCCCCAATTTGTAAGCCATCAAAGGCATGACACAAATCGGGATGCCAAAACTCTTCTCCACTTTATCCAGGACTTACCATGAAAAACAAATCCCAGAACGCCATCAAATTGATCCTTGCGGCAGCCACACTGACTGCCGCCCTGGGTGTGCAGGCGCAAAGCAGCACCCCCAATAATTACTCATCCGTGCGCGCGCCAGGCAGCGGCTACATTGGCCTCAGCGTGGGCAAGTCGGATTACTCCCTGGACAACGGCATCGATGTGTTCGAGTCGGATGAAGGCGATACCTCGTACGGCATTCAGGTGGGCAACTATTTCAGCACCAATTTTGGTGTCGAAATTGGCTACACCGACTTCGGCTCGGTCAACCGCGCGGGCGGCACAACCAAGGCCGACGGCGTCAACCTGAGCCTGATTGGCAAATTGCCGCTCAGCCCTGCGTTCAACGTGCTGGGCAAGGTTGGCACCACCTACAGCCGCACCGATGTCTCTTCAAATCCGGCGTCAGGCATTGTTGCAGGATCTGAAAACGGCTTTGGGCTCTCCTACGGCGTGGGCGTTGAATATGTGTTCACCCCGCAGTGGTCCACCGTGTTGCAGTATGAATCGCAAGAGATGAAGTTCGCCGGCGACCGCGACGAGCGCGTTGGTGCCACCAGCCTGTCTGTTCGCTACATCTTTTGATGCGCGACCCACGTCACATTAACCAAGGATATCCATCATGATGAAAGCTGCAGTCTTTATTGAACCCGGTCGCATCGAGGTGGTTTCCAAGCCGATGCCTGACGTGGGTCCCAACGATGCGTTGTTGCGCATCACCACCACCACCATTTGTGGCACGGACGTCCACATCCTCAAGGGTGAATACCCGGTGGCCAAGGGGCTCACCATAGGCCATGAACCGGTGGGGGTGATCGAAAAGCTCGGCAGCGCGGTGCGGGGCTACAAAGAGGGCCAGCGCGTGATTGCCGGTGCCATCTGCCCAGACTTCAACTCGTATGCCGCGCAAGACGGCGTGGCGTCGCAAGATGGCAGCTACCTGATTGCCAGCGGACGCTGCGCTTGCCATGGCTACAAGGCCACGGCGGGTTGGCGCTTTGGCAACCTGATTGACGGCACCCAGGCCGAATATGTGCTGGTGCCCGACGCGCAGGGCAACCTGGCCCCGATTCCCGATGGCTTGACCGACGAGCAAGTGCTCATGTGTCCCGACATCATGTCCACTGGTTTCAAAGGCGCTGAAAACGCCAATATCCGCATCGGTGACACCGTGGTGGTATTTGCCCAGGGTCCGATTGGCCTGTGCGCCACGGCCGGCGCCCGCCTGCTGGGCGCAAGCACGATCATTGCGGTGGACGGCAACGACCACCGCTTGGGCATTTCCAAAAAACTGGGTGCCGACATCACACTCAACTTCAACACCTGCGACGTGGTCGATGAGATCATGAAGCTGACCGGTGGCCGAGGCGCAGATTCGTCGATTGAAGCCTTGGGAACCCAGGCCACGTTCGAGTCAGCACTGCGCGTGCTCAAGCCCGGCGGCACGCTGTCGAGCCTGGGTGTCTATTCCAGCGACCTGAAAATTCCGATGGCCTCCTTTGCCGCTGGCTTGGGTGACCACAAGATCAACACCGCGCTGTGCCCTGGCGGCAAAGAACGCATGCGTCGGCTGATGAACATCGTGGCCAGCGGGCGGCTCGACCTGGGCGTGATGGTGACCCACACCTACGCACTCGACGACATCGTGGCGGCATACGACCTGTTTGCCAACCAGCGCGACGGCGTGCTCAAAATCGCCATCAAACCCTAGGCGGTTGTGGCCCGTCGGCCACTCACTGAGGCAGCCTCGATAATCGCGGCCAATGTCTGCACCTCTGAAAATAGAATTCCCCGAATCGCTACCCGTTTCCGCCCGCCGCGAAGAGATCATGGCCGCCATGCAGGCGCACCAGGTCATCATCGTCTGCGGTGAAACCGGCTCGGGCAAAACCACGCAATTGCCCAAAATCGCCCTGGCGCTGGGGCGCGGCAAGCTTAATTACCCGCTCGTCAACCCGGACGGCTCGCGTGCGCCGCCGGGCAAGCTCATCGGCCACACCCAGCCGCGGCGCATTGCGGCCAGCAGCGTGGCCAAGCGCATCGCCGAAGAATTGCACACCACCTTGGGCGATGTGGTCGGCTTCAAGGTGCGCTTTCAGGACCGGCTGAGCCGTGACAGCTCGGTCAAGCTCATGACCGACGGCATTTTGCTGGCCGAAACCCAAACCGACCCGCTGCTCAAGGCCTACGACACCATCATCATCGACGAGGCGCATGAGCGCTCTCTGAATATCGACTTTTTGCTGGGTTACCTGCGCCAGATCCTGCCGCGCCGCCCCGACCTGAAAGTGGTGGTGACCTCGGCCACGATTGACGCCGAGCGGTTTGCCGAACACTTTGCCAGTCGCAATGGGTCGGCACCGATCATCATGGTGTCAGGGCGCATGTTTCCGGTCGAGCAGCGTTACCGGCCGTTTGAAGAGTCGCGGGATTACGACTTGAACAACGCCATCGCTGATGCCGTGGACGAGCTTTGGCGCGATGCACACAACAGCGGCGACATTCTGGTGTTCTTGCCGGGCGAGCGCGAGATCCGCGAAGCTGCAGACCATCTGCGCGGCCACCTGAGCCATCAGCCCCTTTTTCGGGGTGCCGAGGTGCTGCCGCTGTTTGCGCGGCTGAGCCAGGCCGAGCAGGACCGTATTTTTGACAGCCACAGCGGGCGCCGCATTGTGCTGGCCACCAACGTGGCCGAGACCTCGCTTACCGTGCCGGGCATTCGCTACGTCATTGACGTGGGCACCGCCCGCATGAAACGCTACAGTTTCAGAAGCAAGGTCGAGCAGTTGCTGGTCGAGCCGATCAGCCAGAGTTCGGCGAATCAGCGCGCCGGGCGCTGCGGCCGTGTGGCCAACGGCATTTGCATCCGGCTATATGACGAGAAAGATTTTGTTGGCCGTCCCAAATTTACCGACCCGGAAATCCTGCGTAGTTCGCTGGCAGGCGTGATTTTGCGCATGAAGTCGCTGCATTTGGGTGTGGTGGAGGATTTTCCGTTTATTGAGAAACCCTCGGGCCGCGCCATTGCCGACGGTTACCAACTGCTCAATGAATTGGGCGCGGTCGACGACGCCAACGATTTGACCCCCATGGGCCAGGAACTGGCCAAGCTGCCGCTCGACCCCCGCGTGGGCCGCATGATTCTGGAAGCCCGCTCGCGCGAGGCGCTCGACGAGGTGCTGGTGATTGCGTCAGCACTGTCGGTGCAGGATGTGCGCGACCGTCCCATGGAAGCGCAGCAGCAGGCCGACCAGGCGCACGCCAAGTTCGACGACGAAAAGAGCGAGTTCAGCGGCTACCTGAGGCTCTGGAAATGGATCAACGATGGCAAGGGTGGGGTGGGGCAGCACAAGCTGAGCAACCGCCAGTATGAGCAGCTTCTGCGGCAGAACTTCGTCAGCATGCGCCGGGTGCGCGAGTGGCGTGACATTTACTCGCAGTTGCACACCGTGGTGGCCGAGCACAAGTGGCGCCTCAACACGCTGCCCGCCAGCTACGAGCAATTGCATTTGTCGATGCTGGCGGGCCTGCTGGGCAACATCGGTTACAAGCTGGAAACCGAAGGCGGCGGCAGCGGCGGTGAATATTTGGGCGCGCGCGGCATAAAGTTTTACCCGCACCCCGGCGCCCATCTGGTCAAAAAGCCGGGGCGCTGGATTGTGGCCGCCGAACTGGTCGAAACCACGCGGCTGTTTGGCCGTGGCATTGCCGCGATTGAGCCGCAGTGGCTGGAGCAGGTTGGCGGCCATTTGCTCAAAAAACAGTTGCTGGATCCGCATTGGGAAAAGAAATCGGCCGAAGTCAATGCGCTGGAGCGCGCCACGTTGTATGGCATCGTGGTGTACAGCGGCCGGCGCGTCAACTACGGCCGGGTTGACCTGGTGGGCGCACGCGAAATCTTCATTCGTGAAGCGCTGGTGAATGGCCAATGGGATTGCAAGTGGCCGTTTCTTGAGGCTAACCTCAGGTTGATCAAACAGGTCGAAGACCTGGAGCACAAGGCGCGCCGCCAGGACGTGCTCATCGACGACGAGCTGATCTACGCCTTTTATGACCAGCAGTTGCCGGCCGAAGTCTGCAGCGGCTACAGCTTTGATGCCTGGTACCGCGACGCCTGCAAAAAGCCCGAGTACCTGATGCCGATGCCGGTGCGCGGCGCGGCGCCCACCGGCAACAGCAAGCTCTTGCTGCTCACGCGTGAAGAGCTCATGCGCCACGAGGCGGCCGGCATCACCACCCAGTCCTTTCCCAAAACCATTCGCCTGGGCGGTGTCGACTGCGCGGCCAGTTACCTGCATGAGCCGGGCGATGCCAAAGACGGCCTGACCGTGACCGTGCCGCTGTTTGTGCTGAATCAGGTGAATGAAGAGCGCTGTGAATGGCTGGTGCCCGGCATGCTCAAAGACAAGATCCAGGCGCTGCTCAAAACCCTGCATCAGCGCCCGCGTTCACGGCTGGTGCCGCTGCCCGAAAGTGCCCGCAAGATGGCAGAAACGCTGAACGCGCCCGAGTTGTTTGGCCATGGCTCGCTGCTGGATGCGGTGCTGAAGCAGGTTCGCGCCGCCACGGCGGTGGACGTGGTGCGCGCCGACATCAAAGTCGACATGCTGGTGCCCCACTTTTTCATGAACTTCCGGGTGGTCGACGAACATGGACGCCAGCTCGGGCACGGGCGCAACCTGGGCGCCCTGAAAGCCGAACTGGGGGCCAAGGCTCGCGGCGCATTTCAGGCGCTGGCCGGGCTCAAGCTGGGGCAGGGCGTTGCCAGCCCTGTGAGCGCTGGCACTTCTCCCGTCATTGCGAGCGCCGGGCCCGTCATTGCGAGCGAAGCGCGGCAATCCACGACATCCGCAGGCACGGATCGCCACGGCCTGCGGCCTCGCGATGACGGGCGTCACCAGGCCCCAATGGCCCCCCAGCGCTACACCGCCTGGACCTTCGGCGAACTGCCCGAGCTGCTTGAGATTCAAAAAGGCGGCCAGACCCTGATCGGTTACCCTGGCCTGATCGACGCCGGTGATGCGGTGACCATCGAGGTCTTCGATGAGCCCGATGTGGCGGCCGCCAAGCACCGCGCCGGCCTGCGCCGCCTGTTTGCCCTGCAGATCAGGGACGCGCTCAAGTACTTGGAGAAAAACGTCCCTGACCTGCAAAAAATGGCGGTCACCTACATGCAGGTCGGCAAAAATCCCGACGGCTCGGGCACGGGCGGCACGCTCGAAGAACTGCGTGAGCAGATCATCCAGGTGGCGCTCGACCGCGCCTTTTTGCTCGAACCACTGCCCACCGATGAATTTGCCTTCAAGAAGCGCATTGACGAGGGCAGGGGCCGGCTGACCCTGATCTGCACCGAGGTCGCACGGCTGGCCGCGGCCATCATGCTTGAATATGCGGTGACTGCGCGCAAGATCAAGGACACCAAAAACGCGCCCGAGGCCACGCTTGACGCCGCCCAGCAACTGGCCCGCCTGATGCCCAAGCGTTTTCTGAGCGTCACGCCCTGGGCCAGCCTGCACCATTTCACCCGCTACCTCAAGGCCATCACCGCGCGGCTCGACAAATACCGCGCCGACCCGGCCCGTGACCTGGCTCGCCTCAAAGAGTTGCAGCCGCTGGAGCAGCGCTACACCCGCCTGCTGGCAGAGCGCAAGGGCGTGGTCGATGAACGGCTGCAGGAGTTCCGCTGGCTGCTGGAAGAGTTACGCGTGAGCTTCTTTGCCCAGGAACTGCGCACGCCGCAACCGGTGAGTGTGAAACGGCTGGAGAAAGCCTGGGCGCAGTTGAGCTGAAGACATCACGGGCCGCTCCCAATTCATCACAGGCGCTGCGGAAACTGACAAACGTCAAGGGCTGGATCAGCCGCTCGTGTTTATGATGACCCTAAAGTTAGAAGGGCCTCGGTAATGGCAAAAGAATTCACACCGCCAGACAAGAATGTTGTCTGGCACACCATTGATCGCGATCAGGCGCTGGCGCGTTTGACGGCTGACGCCAGCAGCGGGCTGGAGAGCGATGAAGTTGACCGGCGCCTTGCCACCTATGGCCCCAACAGCCTGCCTGAATCGCGGCGTCGCGGGCCCTGGTTGCGCTTCGTCCTGCAGTTTCACAACCCGCTGATTTATGTGCTGCTGGCTGCGGGTGTGGTGACCTTTGGCCTGAAGGACTATGTCGATGCGGGCGTGATTGCCGCCGTGGTGCTGATCAACGCGCTGATCGGTTTCATTCAGGAGGGCAAGGCAGAAAAGGCGCTGGATGCCGTGCGCGCCATGCTGGCCAGCCGGGCCATGGTGATCCGTGACGGCGAGCGGCAAGAAATTGACGCCGTGCAACTGGTGCCGGGTGACATTGTGTTGCTGGAATCCGGCGCCAAAGTGCCAGCCGATTTGCGCCTGCTGCAAGTTAAAAACTTGCGCATCAACGAAGCCGCCCTGACCGGCGAGTCGGTGCCGGTCGAAAAAAATGCCGAACCTGTGGCTGAGGGCGCCGCCATTGGCGACCGCAGTGGCATGGCTTTTGCGGGCACCGTGGCCAGCTTTGGCCAGGCGCAGGGCCTGGTGGTGGGCACCGGGCGCGAGACCGAAATCGGCCGCATCAGCACCCTGGTGGGCGACGTGCAGACGCTCGACACCCCGCTGACACGCCGCCTGGCCCAGTTTGCCAGCCAGATCACCCTCTTTATCCTTGGCGCCGGGCTGCTCACCTTTGCGTTCGGGTTTTGGGTGCGCAACATGCCGATGCTCGACATTTTTCTGGCCGTGGTTGGTCTGACCGTGGCGGCCATTCCGGAGGGATTGCCGGCCATCGTGACGATTGTGCTGGCCATTGGCACCCGCAACATGGCACGCAACAAGGCCATCATCCGCCGGCTGCCGGCGGTGGAAACCCTGGGCTCGGTCACGGTGATCTGCTCCGACAAAACCGGCACCCTGACCAAAAATGAGATGACCGCAGTGCAGGTGATGCTGCCTGCGCACACCCTTGAGGTCACCGGCGCCGGTTACGCGCCCGATGGCGGTTTCCATCAGGACGGTGCGGTGGTGGATGTCGCCCAAAACGAGGCGTTGCAGGCGCTGGCGCAGTGTGCGCTGTTGTGCAACGAGGCCAGCCTGCGGCACAAGTCCGGCACAGGCTGGCACCTGGTGGGCGACCCGACCGAGGGTGCCTTGCTGACGCTGGGCCACAAGGCCGGGCTCAACCCGCTGGATGCCGCGGCCGCCACACCCCGCGTGGACGCGATTCCGTTCGAGTCCGAGCACCGTTTCATGGCCACCCTGCACCACGACCATGCGGGCCATGCCTTTGTGTTGCTCAAGGGCGCGCCTGAACGCGTGCTTGATCTGTGCCCCATCGACGCCAGCGGTCAACCGCTCGACACCGCGGCCTGGAGCGCCCGAATGGATGCTGCCGCCCGTGCCGGGCAGCGTGTGCTGGCGCTGGCGCGCGCTGACATGCCCGCGGGCACCACTGCGCTGTGCATGGCCGACATCACCCAGCGCTTTACCTTGCTCGGGCTGGTCGGGCTGATTGACCCGCCCCGAGAAGAAGTCATTGCGGCTGTGGCGCAGTGTCAGGGCGCCGGCATTCGCGTCAAGATGATCACCGGCGACCACGCCGTCACCGCAGCCGCCATTGGGCGGCAACTGGGTCTGAGTGCCGACCTCGCGGTCACAGGCGATGCCCTGGCCAGCCTGGACGACCTGGCGCTGCAAAAGGTGGCCATGGAGACCGATGTGTTTGCCCGCGCCAGTCCCGAGCACAAGCTGCGTCTGGTGGATGCCATGCAGGCGCAAGGTGAGTTGGTGGCCATGACAGGCGATGGTGTCAACGATGCGCCGGCGCTCAAGACGGCAGACATTGGCGTGGCCATGGGGCACAAAGGGACGGACGCCGCCCGCGAGGCGGCTGACCTGGTGCTCACCGATGACAACTTTGCCACCATCACCCGCGCCGTGCGCGAGGGCCGGGTGGTGTTTGACAACATCAAGAAATCCATTTTGTTCATCCTGCCCACCAATGGTGGTGAGGCCGGGGTGATCTTGCTGGCGGTGTTTGCCGGGCTGGCGCTGCCGGTCACGGCCGGGCAAGTCCTGTGGGTCAACATGGTCACCGCCGTCACGCTGGCATTGGCGCTGGCGTTTGAGCCCGCCGAGCCGGGCATCATGCAGCGCCAGCCGCGCAGCCCTTCCGAGCCGCTGATCACGCGCGCCCTCGGGTTTCGCATTGCCTACGTGAGCCTGCTGATGATCATCGTGACGTTTGCCGTTTTTGAGTGGGAACTGTCGCGCGGCAGCAGCCTGGAGATGGCCCGCACCGCGGCGGTCAACATGCTGGTGGTGGGCGAACTGGTGTACCTGTTCAATGTGCGGCACTTCACGGCATCGGCCTTTTCGCGCGGCATCTTGACTGACAACCCGGTGGCCATTTGGATGAGTATGTTGCTGATTGGCCTGCAACTGCTGTTCACCTATGCCCCGCCAATGCAGCAAGTGTTTCAGACGGCCCCACTCGACGCCACCTCGTGGGCCGTCATTTTGGGGCTGGGCGGGCTCAAGTTTTTGGCGGTTGAAGCAGAAAAAATGGTGCTGCGGCGCATGAACATCCGGAGCCTGTGAATGAAATTGCTGCAAAGACTGCGCAACCATGTGCCTAGCCGCGAGCAGATCGCCCACAACCGTTGGCTGTCGTGGCTGCGCCCCTGGCTGCAGCACCCCAAGCTGTGGCACTGGTCGCGCCGCGGCGTGGCCATGGGGGTGTCGCTGGGGGTGTTTTTTGGCCTGCTGATTCCCATCGCACAGATACCGCTTTCGGTGGCAGCGGCGGTTGTCATGCGGGCCAATATTCCAACGGCGGTGGCCAGCACGCTGGTCAGCAACCCGGTCACCTTTGGTCCGATTTATTACGGCGCCTACCGGCTGGGTGTTTGGGTGACGGGCAGCAAGGAACGCCCGAAAAGCCTCGATCTTCAAAATCCGCAACACACCGTGGCCCCTGAAGACGTCAGTTTTTGGCAGCGCATCACCAACCTGGGCAAACCCCTGCTGGTGGGGCTGTCGATCACCGCGGTCCTGGTGGGTTTGCTCACCTACGGCTTGATCTCGCTCATCTGGCGCTGGCGCACGATGCTCAAACGGCGCAGCAGAATTCGCCAAAACGCCACCTCCAAGGTCCTGCCATGAACAGCGCCTACCAGGAATTCGCGCTGCTCCTCATGCTCTCGGCGGTGGTGGGCGCCATTGCGGTGCGCCTGCGTCAACCGCTGCTGATGGCCTACATCATTGTGGGCATTCTGGTGGGACCGTCGGCTTTTGGCTGGGTCGGCGCCCATGACCAGATTGACCTGCTGGCGCAGATTGGCATCACGGTGCTGCTGTTTGTGGTGGGCCTCAAGCTTGACTTGCGGCATGTGCGCCAGATCGGGCCGGTGGCGCTGGCCACCGGGCTGGGGCAGCTGGGCTTCACCATTTTGTTTGGCTTTTTCATCATATTGGCGCTGGGCCGGGGCTGGCTGGAAGCCTTGTACGTGGCGGTGGCGCTCACGTTTTCCAGCACCATCATCATCGTCAAGCTGCTGTCTGACAAGCGCGAGCTTGAGTCTCTGCACGGGCGCATTGCCGTTGGCTTTTTGATCGTGCAAGACCTGGCGGTGGTGATTGCCATGATGGTCATGAGCGGGCTGGGGGGCATTGGGGGTGAGGTGGTGAGCGGCCTGACGCTCACGCTGAACCTGCTGGCCCGCCTGGGTGGCGCTGCGGTGTTGCTTTTTGTTTTGATGCGCTTTGTGCTGCCCCGGGTGGTTGACACGCTGGCGCGCTCGCAAGAACTGCTGCTGATCTTTGCCATTGCCTGGGGCACCGCGCTGGCTGCGCTGGGCGAATTCACCGGGTTCAGCAAAGAGGCCGGGGCGTTCGTTGCCGGTTTTTCACTGGCCTCCACCGCTTACCGCGAGGCCATCAGCGCGCGCCTGGCCAGCATTCGCGACTTTTTACTGCTGTTCTTTTTCATTGACCTGGGCGCCAAACTTGATTTCTCGACGCTGGGTGACGAGGTCAGCACCGCCATTGTGTTGTCGCTGTTTGTGCTGATCGGCAACCCGCTGATCGTGATGGCCATCATGGGTTACATGGGCTACCGCAAGCGCACCAGTTTTCTGGCGGGGCTCACGGTGGCGCAAATCTCGGAGTTCTCCATCATCTTTGTTGCCATGGGCATCAGCCTGGGCCATATTGGTGCCAGCGCGCTGGGGCTGACGACGCTGGTGGGGCTGATCACGATTGCCTTGTCGTCTTACATGATTCTTTACTCCCATCGCCTGTACGACTGGCTGGCGCCGGTGCTTGGCATTTTTGAGCGCCGCACCCCTTTCAGGGAACTGGCCGTGGAAAATTCACCCACCCAATCTGTGCGGCCTGATGTGCTGGTGTTTGGCCTTGGCCGTTACGGCTCCCGTTTGGCGCAAAAGCTGCGTGCGCAGGGCATGCGCGTGATGGGTGTTGACTTTGACCCCGAGGTCATCAAGACCTTGCAACTCACCGGGCTCGATGCGCGCTTTGGCGACTGCGAGGCATCGGACTTCATCGAGAGCCTGCCGCTGGCGGGGGTGCCCTGGGTGGTCAGCAGTCTGCCCGAGACGGCGGCCAACCGCGCCTTGGTCCACGCCTTGTCCGAGCACCATTTCAGCGGCAAAATTGCCGTGGTGGCGCGCCACGAGGCCGAGGTGCAGGCGCTGGGCAGTTTGGCCAACGTCGAGGTCATCCTGCCGTTCAACCAGGCCGCCGACTTTGCGGCGCTCGACATTGCTGCCCGCATTGCCACTGCTGAAACCGCTGAAGTTGCCAAAGCCAGGGAGACCCCATGAACACCGCACTTTTTCCACTCGCCGCCACTGACCTGTCCGCGCCCGCGCACCATGCCGCCGAGCGCGCGGCCATGTTGGCCCGCCAGACCGGTGGCAAGCTTGACCTGGTGCATGTGCTTGAAAAAAGTGCGTTGACCGAGCTCAAGCGACTTTTCGGCCAGGCCGGTGATGCCATGCAGGAGCGCGTTCGTCAGCAGGCATCTGTTGCCTTGGCCCAAATGGCCGCCGAACTCAGCGCGACCGGACCCCTCGAAGTGGGCCATCACCTGGTTGAAGGGGCCGTGTTGGCCGCCATTTCTGATCAGGCGGACGCGCTGGGGGCCAACCTGGTGGTGGTCGGCTCCAGGGGGGCCGGATTCATGCGGCATTGGTTGCTGGGCGCCACGGCCGAGCGCCTGCTGCGCAAAACCCGGCATCCGATTCTGATGGTCAAGGAGGCGCCGCACCAGAGCTATGGCAGCGTGCTGGTGCCGGTCGATTTTTCGGCCTGGTCGTTGCGCGCCATCGAACTGGCACGCTGCATCAGCCCGCAGGCGCAGCTTTTTTTGCTGCACGCCTGCGAGTTGCCGTTTGAGGGCAAGATGCGGTTTGCCGGAGTTGATGAAGACATCATCCGCCAGCACCGTGAATCCATTTACCGTGAGGCGCTGGTCCGCCTGCGCGAGATCGCCACAGATGCCGGCCTGACGGATGCGCAGTGGCGCCCCCTGGTGGCCTTTGCCAGCCCGCCAGACTACATCCTGGAACAGGAAGAAGAGCAGGGTGCCGACCTGATCGTGATGGGCAAACACGGCATGGGCATGACCGAGGAACTGCTGCTGGGCAGCGTCACCAAGCATGTGCTGGGGCAGGCCCACTCGGATGTGCTGGTGGTGGTGCGCTGAAAGCGCGGTGCCTTGCCAGCCCTTTGCACTTGGCTGGCCGGCGCGCGGAAAATCGGCCGCTGACATGATTATTCGCAACATCCCGCCCGATGGCACGGCTATTCTGAGACCCAATTGTGGATTTCTCACGAACAGGAGTCGCCATGGCAACCAAACTCAAGGAATTTGCGACCACACTGGTCGCGGTCGTCGAGCCTGAAACCTCGGCGCGGGTCGTGGCCCAGCTCATGCGCCGGCACCACATCGGCGCTTTGGTGGTGGTGGATGCCCTTGACAAAGACAAGCCGGTCGGCATCGTCACCGACCGGGACCTGGTGCTTGAACTCATGGCCGAAGGGCTCGACCCGGCGGTGTTCACAGCGGGCGACATCATGTCGGTCGACCTGGTCAAGGCGCAACCCGAGATGGACGCCATGGACGCCGTGCAACTGATGCGCAAGTACCGACTGCGCCGGCTGGTCATCACCGATGACGACGGGCGTCTGGCTGGCATCGTCACCCTCGAGGACGTGCTGTCGGTTTTGACCCGCGAACTGGCCGACCTTGCCGCTGATCTGGGCAATGCCCGAGACCGGGAAGGCCGGAATCGGGGCGTTGACACGATTTGAACCGGAGGCACCCCATGGAAAGACCCCCTGTTATTCACAAGGACGCAGGCAGCCAGCGCCTGCTGCCCAACTGGACCGAGTATGACGAGGAGCGCCGCCGGTTCTCCTGGGGCAAGGCGCGCCTGGCGCTGCAGGGCTTGCCGGGGGGCGGGCTCAACATCGGCTTCGAGGCGGTGGACCGCCATGCGGGCGGCGTGCTGCGCTACCAAACGGCGCTGCGCTTTGTCAGGCGCGACGCGCCCGCGCTTGAACTCACCTATGCCGACCTGGCGCGCCAGACCAACCGCTTCGCCAACGTGCTGCAAAGCCTGGGGGTGGGCAAGGGTGACCGCCTTTTTTTGCTGGCCGGGCGCATCCCCGAGCTTTATGTGGCGCTGTTGGGTGCACTCAAGAATGGCACGGTGGTGACACCGCTGTTTTCGGCCTTTGGCCCCGAGCCGATTGCCACCCGCATCCAGCTGGGTTCCGGTCAGGTGCTGGTCACCACGGACGCGCTTTACCAGCGCAAGGTGCGCCAGATGCGCGCGCAAATGCCCTCGCTGCGCCATGTGCTGCTGGTGGCCGAGGACGGCGGCGTCACCGACGAGCCCGACACCCTCGACCTGGCCACGCTGATGGCCGCCGCCTCTGACAACTTCACCACGGTGGAGACCAGCGAGGACGACCCGGCGCTGCTGCATTTCACCAGCGGCACCACCGGCACGCCCAAGGGCGCGCTGCATGTGCATGGCGCGGCGGTGGCGCATGAAGCCACGGCGCGTTATGCGCTTGACCTGCACCGCCATGACCGCTACTGGTGCACCGCCGACCCGGGCTGGGTCACCGGCACCAGCTACGGCATCATCGCGCCGCTGTTGCAGGGCGTGACCTCGCTGGTGGATTGTGAAGAGTTCGATGCCGAGCGCTGGTACACGCTGCTGGCGCAAGAGCATGTGACCGTCTGGTACACCGCCCCCACAGCCATTCGCATGCTGATGAAGGGCGGCCCGGAGCCGGTCCGCCACCACCGCTACCCCTGCCTGCGCTTTGTGGCCAGCGTGGGCGAGCCGCTCAACCCCGAGGCGGTGTGGTGGGGCCAGGAGGTGCTGGGCCTGCCGATCCACGACAACTGGTGGCAGACCGAAACCGGCGGCATCATGATTGCCAACACCCCTGCCTTTGACATCAAGCCCGGCTCCATGGGCCGCCCGCTGCCGGGCATTGATGCCTATATCGTTGAACATCTGGAGGCCGAGGGCGAGGCGCCCCGGGTGCGCGTCATCGACACACCCGACGTCGAAGGCGAGCTGGCCTTGAAGCGCGGCTGGCCGTCGATGTTTCGCGGCTACCTCAACAACGAGGCGCGTTATGCCAAATGCTTCGCTGGCGACCTGTACCTGACCGGTGACCTGGCGCGCCGGGACGCCGATGGCTATTTCTGGTTTGTCGGCCGCGCTGATGACGTCATCAAGTCGGCGGGCCATCTGATCGGCCCGTTCGAGGTGGAAAGCGCGCTGATGGAACACCCGGCCGTGGCCGAGGCCGGTGTGATTGGCAAACCCGACCCGATGGTGGGCGAGGTGGTCAAGGCGTTTGTCTCGCTCAAGTCCGGTTTCGAGCCCTCCGAGACGCTGCGGCTGGACATCTCGGCCCATGCGCGCAGACGCCTGGGCGCCGCCGTGGCGCCCAAGGAAATTGCCTTTTTGGCGGTCTTGCCGCGCACCCGCAGCGGCAAGATCATGCGCCGCCTGCTCAAGGCGCGCGAGCTCGGCTTGCCCGAGGGCGACACCTCGACTCTTGAGAGCGGCGCATGAGCAAAATGAAAGTCCCGGCCCCACCCAGCGGCCCGGTGCCGTGGGACAAGCCATTTGCCCTGGGCATGTTGTCCGACATGCTGCGCATCCGGCGCATGGAAGAGCGCGCCGCTGAGCTGTACGGCCAGCAAAAGATCCGCGGCTTTTTGCACCTCTACATTGGCGAGGAAGCCGTGGCCACGGGCGCACTGCGCGCCCTGACCCCTGAAGACAACGTGGTGGCCACTTACCGCGAGCATGGCCACGCGCTGCTGTGCGGCATTGGCATGAACGCCATCATGGCCGAAATGTTTGGCAAGCAGGGCGGCTGCTCGCGCGGGCGCGGCGGTTCCATGCATTTGTTTGACCGCGCCAATCGTTTCTATGGCGGGCAGGGCATCGTGGGCGGCGGCTTGCCGTTGGCGGTCGGGCTGGCGCTGGCCGACAAACTCTCTGGCCGGCGTGCCTTGACGGCCTGCTTCTTCGGCGAGGGCGCGGTGGCCGAGGGCGCCTTCCATGAGGCCATGAACCTGGCCGCGCTGTGGCACTTGCCGGTGCTGTTTTGCTGCGAAAACAATTTGTATGCCATGGGCACGGCGCTGGCCCGATCCGAGTCACAACCCGAACTGTGCACCAAGGCGGCGTCATACGGCATGAACACGGTCAGTGTCGATGGCATGGACGTGGTGGCGGCGCATGAGACCATGCGCCGCGCCGCCGGGCAGGTGCGCGAGCAGGGTTGCCCGGTCTTTGTCGAATTCAGAACGTTTCGCTTTCGCGCCCACTCGATGTTCGACCCCGAGTTGTACCGCGCCAAAGAGGAGGTTGAAGCCTGGAGGACGCGCGGGCCAATTCACACCTACAGCGCGCGCCTGAAAAAGCAGGGCAGCCTGAGCGAGGCCGAGTTCCTGGCGCTCGACGCGGCGGCGCAGGCCGAGGTTGATGCGGCGGTGGCTTTTGCCGAGGGCTCAGGCTGGGAACCGGTGGAAGACTTTCTGCGCGATGTGCACACCGCACAGGGAGCGCCATGATGGGCCGACGCATCAGCTACCGCGACGCCCTGCGCGAGGCACTGCGTGAGGCCCTGCAAACCGACCCGCGCGTGTTTTTGATGGGCGAGGACGTGGGTTGTTATGGCGGCACCTATGCGGTGTCGAAGGGTCTGCTCGAAGAGTTCGGCCCCGAGCGCATCCGCGACACGCCGCTGTCAGAGCTTGGCTTTGTCGGTGCCGGCGTTGGCGCCGCTTTAGGCGGCATGCGCCCGATTCTGGAGATCATGACCGTCAACTTCAGCCTGCTGGCGCTCGACCCGATTGTCAACAGCGCGGCCATGCTGCACCACATGTCGGGCGGCCAGTTTTCGGTGCCGCTGGTGATTCGCATGGCCACCGGCGCCGGGCGTCAGGTGGCAGCGCAGCATTCCAACAGTTTTGAGGGCTGGTATGCCCATGTGCCGGGGCTGCGCGTGCTGGCACCCGCCACGGTGGCCGATGCGCGCGGCATGCTCCGGGCAGCGCTGGCCGACCCTGATCCGGTGCTGATTTTTGAGCACGCCCAGCTTTACAACAGCGAGGGCGAGTTGCCCGACGACGAAACGCTGCCGGTGGACATCGCCCGCGCCCGGGTTCGCCGCGCGGGCACTGACGTGAGCCTGATCACCCATGGCGGCTCGTTGCCCAAAGCCCTGCTGGCGGCAGAACAGCTCGCGGCACAAGGCATTGCCGCCGAGGTGATCGACCTGCGGGTGCTGCGCCCGCTCGACGATGCCACCGTGATGGCCTCGGTGCGCAAGTGCCGCCGCGCGGTTGTGGTGGACGAGGGCTGGCGCTCCGGCAGCCTGGCCGCCGAGGTGATGGCGCGCATCAGCGAGCAGGCGTTTTATGACCTCGATGCGCCGCTGGCGCGTGTGTGCACCGAAGAGGTGCCTATTCCCTATGCCCGCCACATGGAAGAAGCCGCTCTGCCCCAGGTGCCAAAAATCGTGGCGGCGGTACAGGCGCTGATGGGAGCCGGCGCATGATCGAATTCAAGCTGCCCTCGCTGGGTGCCGACATGGACGAAGGCACGCTGCTGGCCTGGCACGTCAAGCCCGGCGACGCGGTCAGGCGCGGCCAGGTGGTGGCGGTGGTGGACACCTCCAAGGCCGCCGTGGATGTTGAAATCTGGCATGACGGCGTGCTGCATGAATTGTTGGTGCCGGTGGGTGCCAAAGTGCCGGTCAACACCGTGCTGGCCACGCTGCTGGCGCCGGGTGAGGTGACGCCAGCGCCGGTGGTGGCGGGCGCCGTGGCAGCCGCCGCGCCAGTGCCGGGCAAGTTGCGCGCGCCAGAAGCCGCCACACCCGCGCCAACAACGCGCCATCCGGTGTCACCTTCTGCGCGCCGCCGGGCGAAGGAACTCGGTATCAACCCCGACAGCCTGGCTGGCACCGGCGCCCAGGGTTCGGTCACGCTGGCCGACGTCGAGGCGGCAGCCAAGGCGGTGCCGGCGCCAGCCGTTGCGGTGGCGCCAGCCCCCGACCGGCAACTGGAGATGCGCAAGGCGATTGCCGCCGCCATGAGCCGCTCCAAGCGCGAGATTCCGCACTATTACCTGGCCGAGACCATTCCCATGAAAAACGCGCTGGACTGGCTGCAGCAGCGCAACGCGGGCCAGCCCATCACCGAGCGCATCCTCACCGCTGCGCTGCTGCTCAAGGCGGTGGCCGCGGCGCTCAATCGCACGCCCGAGCTCAATGGTTTTTACCGTGACGGCCAATTTGAAGCCAGCGCCGCCGTGCATGCCGGCGTGGCGATTTCGCTGCGCGGTGGCGGGTTGGTGGCGCCGGCGCTGCACGATGCGGGCAGCAAGCCGCTGGCGCAACTGATGCGCGAGCTGGCCGACTTGGTCAAGCGAAGCCGCGCCGGTTCGCTGCGCAGCTCCGAGATGAGCGACCCCACCATCACCATCACCAATCTGGGCGAGCAAAGCGTGCAGTCGGTGTTTGGTGTGATTTACCCGCCGCAGGTGGCCTTGGTGGGTTTTGGCAGCATTGCTGAACGGCCCTGGGTCGATGGCGGCAAGCTGGTCTCAATGCCGCTGCTGTGCGCCACGCTGGCCGCCGACCACCGCGCCTCCGACGGCCACCGGGGTGCCCTGTTTCTGGCAGAGCTGCGCGACCTGTTGCAAGAGCCGCAAACGCTGGCAGGGGATTTAGCGTGAACTGCCGAGGCCCGACATCCCCCGCCGCGATTGCCTTTTGGAGCACCATCTTATGACCCCTACCCATGAAACGCCCGCTACCACCGTCATGACCTTGCTGCGCGCCATTGCGCCAGAAATCGAGCCCGACGCGCTCAATTTTGCGCGGCCCCTGCGCAGCCAGGTCGATCTGGACTCGATGGACTGGCTCAACTTTCTGGTCAGCCTGAGCGAGCGCTTCAGGTTGGCGATCCCCGAAGCGGATTACGCCCGGCTGGTGACGTTCAACGACGTGCTCGACTATCTGGATGGCAAAAGAGGGTAGGGCGCCTTGCGCCCCACCGTTTGCGACAGCAAAACTTGTTGTTCGGTGCCCAGCCCCATGGCTTTGGTTAGCGCATCGCGGTCGAGCCAGGCTCGGATCACGGTGGCCAGATCTTCCGCTGCGCAATACAGGTAAACGTTTTGCGCCATGGCACCGGCGCAGGTGTAGGCATAGGCCATGCGCTGCGCCACCGGCACCAGTTTCATGCGTGAGAAGTCGGCCACCATGATCAGGTCGAGTGGCGCGCTGTCAACAAAGTCCTGGTAGCCGGTAACGCGGCGCACATCGGCGGCGCACACCAGATGCAGCGCATGCCCCAGCGCAGCGTAGCGGTACAAGCCGGTGGGCAGCGCCACATAGACATCCACCTCCTGCGCATTCAGCGCGCTGGGCGCGGTGCGTCCGCCCAGTGCTGGGCGGTTCAGCCCCGCCGCCGCCCACAGCAGGTTCGACAGCACGGGCAGCGGCAGCGGGTCTGGCGCAAACTCGCGCTGCGACTGGCGCCGTGCCAGCGCCTGCATCAGCGGCATGCCGCCGCTGGTGTTGGCTTCTGGCAGGACGATGGTGTCCACCGCGTTGCCCTCGGCGGGCTCGGGCTGGAGTTTTCCGAGCAGGCCAAGAGCCAGTTTGGTCAGGGTATTCATGGTGCTTGCAGTTGCTGGCAGCGACTGGCCGGACTACTGAATGGCCAGTTTTTTGGCAGCCGCACCGGCCTTCTTGGGCAACTCCAGGGTCAGCACGCCATTTTCATACTTGGCCACCGCCTTGGCATCGTCCACGTCCTGCGACAGGGTAAAGACGCGCGACACCGTGCCGTAGTAGCGCTCGCTGCGCACCACCTTGCCTTTTTCCTTGACGTCCTTTTCGCGCCGGGCCTCGGCGTCGATGTGCACGCGGTTGCCGTCAATGCGCACATTGATGTCTTCTTTTTTGACGCCGGGCAGGTCGGCGTGCACCTTGAAGGCATCGTCGTTCTCGACCACGTCAAGCTTGATGTCGAGTTCGTCGCCGCTGCCAGAGATGCGCAAGGGTGCCAGAAAACCGCGAAACACCGATTCAAACGGGTCTTTCATGGAGGTATCAAGCACGCTCAGTTTGTTCATGGTGTGTCCTCCAAAAGTTGAAAATATGCTGAACCCTGGCGGTTTGCCAGTGCAGCGCTTTCAGAATATGGGCCGGACATGGCCGCGCAGATGACAATTCTCAATTCGGGCGCAAACTGTGCGCTGTTTTTGGCAAAACTGCCGCTGCACCACTTTCGCCCGGCCGGACTCTCATGTAAGAATTCGATCCAAACTGTGCCGGAGCCCAATATGAAAAGCATTGCTTGCCAAGTCTGCCCTTCGTGGAGCAGCCCAAATGAACGCACATTCTGAGACAGATGCCCCTGCGGTGGCCGGCGAAGCTGCCGGGCGCGATCAGGACATGCTCGGCGCCGTGCTCAAGCTGGTTCCCGATGCCGTCATCGGCACCGATGCCGAGGGTGCCATCACGCTGTTCAACGCCGCGGCAGAACACATCTTCGGGCGCAGCAGTGCCAGCGTGCAAGGCCAGCCGGTCGAGATCCTGATTCCCGCGCGCCTGCGCATGGGGCATCACGAGGCGCACGAACACTTTGTCAAGTCCGGCTCCGACCCCCGCATGATGGGTTTGCGCCGGGTCAAGGGCTTGCGCGCCGATGGCCAGGAGATTGACCTCGAGGCTTTCATGAGCCATGTGAACCTGCCGCAGGGGCCAAGCGCCCTGATCAGCATGCACGATGTCACCAACCGCCTGCAGGCCGACGTGCAGTTGCAGCACTCGCGCTCCCAACTCGCCGAGCTGACCCGCAAGCTGATGACGCAGGAGCGGGTGCTGGTCAAGCGCCTGGCCCAGGTGCTGCATGACCAGCTCGGACAGACGCTGGCCGCCATCCGGATGTGCCATGAAACCATCCTGTCGATTGAGCTGGCGCAGACACCAGCCGAATACCAACACCTGCAGGTGCGCCTGGGCAGCCTCATCGGGCAGGCGATTGCGCAGGTGAGGCAGGTGCTGGTTGACATTCGCCCCCCGTTGCTGGATGAACAGGGGCTTTGTGTTGCGCTTGACAACGAGTTGCGCAACCGCGCGCTGGCGGTGCCGCAAGTTGACATCACCATCCATGTGCCGCACCGGCTGGAGCTGATGCGCTGGCCGCACGAGGTCGAATACGCGGCCTTCATGGTGGTGCGCGAGGCGGTTGAAAATTCGCTGCGCCATTCCGGCGCAGGCGCCATCACGGTGGAGGTGAAGGGGGGCGTTTTGGCGCTCGACATCACGGTGGCCGACGACGGTGTGGGGCTGCCCGAGGCCGCCGGCTCGGGTGCCGGGCACCTGGGCATTCTGGGCATGCAGGAGCGCGCCCAGGCGGTGGGCGCCAAGGTGACCATCGGGCGCGGCCAAAGCGCCGGCACGCTGGTCACGTTTCATTGGCAGTGCCTGTCATGACCGCGCTCTACCTTGTGGACGACCATCAAATCATGCGCGATGGGCTGCGCGTTTTGCTTGAGGCGCGGGGCCACACGGTGGTGGGAGAGTCGGCCGACCCCACCCAGGCTTTGGCCGACCTGATGCGCCTGCGCCCCGAAGTGCTGCTGCTCGACCTGAACCTGGGCGAGCGCTCGGGGTTGGAGTTGCAAGCCGAGTTGCAGCGCCGGCGGCTGCCTGTTCGCACTGTGGTGTTGACCATGTCGGCCCAGCCCCACCAGGTGGCTGAAGCGCTGCGCCTGGGTGCCAGTGGCTATGTGCTCAAGGGTTCTCCGGCCACTGAACTCATGACCGCCATTGCAGCTTCGGTGCAAGGCAAGAGGTTTCTTGGCACTGATGTGGCCGACCTGGCCATGGAAGCCTTCACCCAGCACGACGATGATCCGCTGAGCCTGCTGTCGCCGCGCGAGCGGCAAATCATCCTGATGGTGGTTGAGGGGCACTCCAGCTCGGCCATTGGCACCGCGCTGCATTTGTCGCCCAAGACCGTGGCCACCTACCGTAGCCGCCTGATGAAAAAGCTCGGCGTGTCGGATGTGCCCAACCTGGTGCGGCTGGCGGTGCGCCACAAGCTGATCGACACTGACTATGCCGGCCCGCACAACCGGCGCCTATCCGACATGTAAGCGGCTTTTGGCGGCTTTCAGCGCAATTTGTCCACGCTTGCTGGCATCAGCAATCCAACTCTCCCTACAGACGATCCCGCTTGGCTGACCTAAAGTTGTCAGCAGGGTTTGGCCATGTCGCCCGCCGGGCGCGGTCACCTGAAAAATAATCTGGAAAGAGGGGCTTTTCATGTTGGACTTTCAGACTCAGGCGCAAGCCACCGCTGCGCTGTGGCAACCCAGGACAAGCCGCCGCACTTCGACACCCAAAAGCGACGAGCGGTACTCCACCTTGCAGGAACTCAAGACCCTGTTGCAATACGAGGACCACCAGCACAATGACAATCAGGGCGACCTGTTTCGCCGTCGTCGCCTGAAAGAGGGGCAGTCGGCTTTGATGATGGGCCAGCCGTTTGACGGCCTGTATGTGGTGCGGCTCGGCACCCTCAAGAGTCTGATCACCAATGCCGATGGCGGCATGCATGTGCTGTCGTTTCCCATGAAAGGCAATTTGCTGGGCTTTGACGGCATCTACAAAAACAGCTACATGAGTGATGTGGTGGCGCTGACCGATTGCGACCTGATCCGCATCCCGGCCTCCGAGCTGTTCTCGTCCCAAAGAAACAACAACCATCTGGAGCACATGGCCTACTGGGCCAGCAGCCGCGAAATCACCCAGGAACAAATGGCCTATTCATTGACACGGTCGGTCAGGTCCGAGGCGCGGGTGGCGCGCTTCCTGCAGTCCATGTCACAGCGCTTTGCCAGCCTGGGTTACTCGCCCAACCGCTTTATTCTGCCCATGACCCGGCGCGACATCGGCCATCACCTGAGCGTGACGGTGGAAACCGTCAGCCGGGCGTTTTCGGCCCTGGTGCAGCTCGGCATCATCACGGTGTATTTCCGTGAGATCAATATTTTGTCGCACGACGCCTTGTGCAGCTTCGACAAGTAACCGGCATCACCCACAAACCGACCTGCAGCCTTGATCCCCTTGGCTTGAATCGGCTGCGACTAATTTTTGGGCAGTGCCCGGGTGTTTTGCACCACGGCCGCCTGACTGCGCGTAAAATTTTGTTACAAAACGCCCCAAATCAGACCGGTCAACCGAGAGCCACCCATGGGATTGAGTGAGTGAATAGCAACAACCTACCCGCTGCCAGCGCCGCTTTCCCCGTTGTGGGCATTGGGGCTTCGGCTGGCGGGCTGGTGGCGCTTGAGCAGTTTCTGTCGCACGTGCCGGAGCAATGCGGCCTGGCGGTGGTGGTGGTTCAGCACCGAGACCCGCACAACGAAGGCATGCTGGTGGAGCTGTTGCAGCGCCACACCCCCATGCCGGTGCAGCAGGTGCAAGACCAGATGCCGGTCGAGCCCAATCATGTTTATGTGATTCCACCCGGCCACGACATGTCAATGATGCGCGGCGTGCTGCACCTGTTTGAGCCCACCGAGGCGCGTGGTTTGCGCCAACCCATTGATTTTTTCCTCAAGTCGCTCGCCGCCGACCGCCAGCACAACAGCATCGGTGTCATTTTGTCGGGCATGGGCTCCGACGGCACGGCCGGCTTGCGCGCCATCCGCCAGGCCGGCGGCGCCTCTTTTGCACAGGCGCCCGCCTCGGCCCAATTTGACAGCATGCCGCGCAGCGCGATGGCTGCCGATGTGGTGGACGTGGTGGCCCCGGCCGAAGAGCTGCCGGCCAGGGTGATGGCGTTTGTCGGCCGCCTGCGTTTGGTGGGCGACGTGCAGGCCCAGGTCGAGGCCGAGTTTCAACGCACTGCGGCGGGTTTTCTGGACAAGATTCTGGTCCTGTTGCGCACCCACACCGGGCATGATTTTTCAGCCTACAAAAAAAACACCATCATGCGCCGCGTTGAGCGACGCATGGGCCTGCACCAGTTGCCCCGCATCGACGACTACTTGCGCTACTTGCGTGAGAACCCCAGTGAAGTGGACTTGCTGCTGGCCGAACTGTTGATTGGTGTCACCAGTTTCTTTCGCGACCCGCCGGTGTGGGAGCAGGTCAGGCGCGAAGTGCTGCCGGCGCTGCAGGCCAACCACCCGGACGGCGCCATGCTGCGCGCCTGGGTGGCCGGCTGCTCGACCGGCGAGGAGGCCTACACGCTGGCCATGCTGTTTCGTGAGTCGCTGGACCAGGTCGATGTGTCGCAGCGCTACAAATTGCTGGTATTCGCCTCCGACCTCGACCAGGATGCCATTGCCCGGGCGCGCAGCGGCGTTTACCCGGCGAGCATCGCTGCTGACGTGTCTGATGAGCGGCTCAAGCGGTTTTTTGTGGCTGAGGCCTCGGGCTACCGGATCAGCAACGAGATTCGCGAGATGGTGATTTTTGCCGAGCAGAACGTCATTTTTGACCCGCCCTTCACCAAGCTCGATTTTTTGAGCTGCCGCAACCTGCTGATCTACTTGGAGCCCCAGCTGCAGGAAAAGCTGCTTCAGTTGTTTCACTTCAGCCTCAACCCCGGCGGCTGTTTGCTGCTGGGCAGTTCGGAGTCGGTGGGTGCCAGCAGTGTGCTGTTTTCACCCCTGCTGGGCAAGTCGCGCCTGTACCGCCGACTTGATGTGTCGGCACCCGTGCCGCTGGGCCTGGCTCCGGGCTTTGATTCAGCCGGCCAGCGCACGCTCGGGTTTGCCCTGCGTGCGCCAGGGGCGGCCATGGCGACCCCTCCCGACCTGCAATTGCTGGTGGAGCAACTGGTGCTGACGCAGTATGCGCCGGCAGCGTTGCTGGTGAGCAGCAAGGGCGAGATGCTTTATTTTTGCGGCAAAACCGGCAACTACCTGGAGCCCGCTGCGGGCAAACCCAACCTGAGCCTGTTTGCCGTGGCGCGCGACGGCATCAGGAGCGCCCTGGCCGAGGCGTTTTATCCGGCCGTGCGCGAGAACAAGGTCGCCAGGCTCAAGCGGATCAGGGTGGACAGCAGCAGCCCAGCCCGGTACGTGGACATTGTGGTGCAGCCGCTGAGCGAGCCACCCGCCCTGAAAGGCACGGTGCTGATTGTCTTCAAGGACATGGTTTCGCTGCGGCGGCTCAAGTTGCCCGCGCTCTCCGACGCAACCACGCCAGAGGGCCAGCGCATTGAGGCCGTGCTGAATGAGTTGCAGCACGCCCGTGAGGACGCCCGCAGCACCCGCGAAGAAATGCAGACCTCGCAGGAGGAGCTTAAATCGGCCAACGAGGAACTGCAGTCCATTAACGAAGAGCTGCAGTCCACCAACGAGGAGCTGACCACCTCCAAGGAAGAAATGCAGTCCATGAACGAGGAGCTGCAGACCATCAACCAGGAGATGCAGATCAAGGTGGCCGAGGTGTCGCGCGCCAGCAATGACATGCGCAACCTGCTCGACAGCACCGAAATTGCCGTGTTGTTTCTTGACGAGACACTGCGCGTGCGCCGCTTCACGCCCTCGACTGTCAAAATTTTCAAGCTGATCCCCGGCGACGCCGGGCGCCGCATCACCGACATCGTGTGCGACCTCGACTATGCCGGTTTGGCGGCCGACGCGCTGGAGGTGTCGCGCTCGCTGGTCTTCAGGGAAACCGATGTGCCGACCAACGACGGCCGCTGGTTCAAGGTGCGCATCATGCCTTACCGCACCCATGACAACCGCATCGACGGGCTGGTGATCACCTTTGCCGACATCAGCGCCAGCAAGCAGCTGGAGGCTGAACTGCGCGACGCGCAAAGCCGCTTGCAGGGTTTGCCGCCGGTGCCGGGTTCTCACAAGGCGGGCCATGGTATTCCGTAAGAATCCACCCGACACCAAGGCTCTGCGGCAGATGGCCCTGGCGCGGCTGACCGATCTCGGCGGTGTGCCGGGGGCGGCTACGCCAGATCATGAGCAGATGCAGCATTTGCTCGAAGAGCTGGAAATTCACCAGCTTGAGCTGGAGCTGCAAAACGACCACCTGAATTCGGCCCGCGCGCAGCTTGAGCAGGCGCTCAATCTCAACAACGAACTTTACGATTTCTCACCAGTCGGCAACATTTTGCTGGACGCCGATGGTTTGATCACCAAACTGAACCTGACGGGCGTCCAAATGCTCGGCTCGGAGCGTGCCCGCCTGCTGGGCTGCAAGCTCGGCCTGTATCTGGCGCAGCACAGCCGCGCGCGGTTCAATGCCATGCTGGAGCGCGCCAGGGCGGAGCACGAGGCGCAGGTGGACGAGCTGGACCTGCAAATAGACGGCCAGGTTTCGTTGCCGGTGCAGCTCAGGGTGGTCTGGATTGGCACCGTGTTGGGCTGGCAGCTTGTGCTGCTTGACCTGTCGGAGCGCAAACGCATGGAGCTGCAACTGCGCGACAGCGAGGAGCGCCTGAAGCTGGCGCTGTCGGCAGTTGGCGACGGGGTGTGGGACTGGCAGGTGAGCAGCGGCAACGTGGTGGTCTCGGACAGCTACGCCAGGCTGCTGGGCTATATCCCGGGTGAAATGAGCAAGAATTTGTCAGAGAACCTGGATCTGGTCGTTCCTGACGACAAACCGGCCCTGGTGCAATTGCTGCAGGATTGCATCACAAGAAAAATTGACCACTATCGCAACGAGCAGCGCATGCTGTGCAAGGATGGCCGTGTGATCTGGGTGCTGTCACGCGGCGCCGTGGTGCTGCGCTCGGCAGACGGCCAGGCACTGCGCATGGTTGGCACCCTGGTGGATATCACCAGAAACAAGCAGACCGAGGCCGCCCTGGCAGAAGCGGCAAAGTTTCAGCAAGCGGTGCTTGATTCAACCTCTTCGCAGATCGCGGTGCTGGATCAGGCCGGCACGGTGCAGCAGACCAATGCGGCATGGCGCAATTATGCGGCAGCGTTGAATTTTGAGTCCTCGGTGGGTGCAAACTACCTGACGCTGTTGTCCGAGCGATATGCTGTGGTGCCGGCAACGCTTGTGGCAGTGGCTGAGGGAATGGCGGCGTTGGTGGCGGGGGACGCGTCCAACTTCCATGTGCTGGAGCCGCTCCAGTGCAAATGCAAAAGGTGCTGGTTCACCGTCAAGATCACGCCGGTGCAAGATTCGGCGCAACGTCTGGTGGTGACGCACGAAGATGTCAGCGTGCTCAAACAGGCTGAGCTTGCCAGCCAGGCGTTGGCCAATGTGGACAACTTGACCGGTGCCACGAGCCGACAGCATTTCATGAGCCTGGCCGATCAGGAGCTGGCGCGCGCCAGGCGTTATGAGTTGCCACTGGTGGTGCTGATGCTGGACCTGGACCACTTCAAGAACGTCAACGACCGCTATGGCCATGCCACCGGCGACGCCGTGCTGAAAAGCCTGGTGCAAACCGTTAAAGGTGTGCTGCGTGAATCCGATGTGGTGGGGCGCATTGGCGGCGAGGAGTTTGCCGTGCTGCTGCCCAACACCACCCAGGACGGCGGCTGCGCACTGGCGAACCGCATCATTGAGGCCGTGCGCGCCCACCCGGTGGCCTATGGCGGGCAACTGGTTGACTACAGGGTGAGCATTGGCGCCAGCAGCCTGACGCATCAGGCATTATTTGGTGAGCTGCTGGCCGAATGTGATGCCGCGCTGTACCGTGCCAAAAGAGGCGGGCGCGACCGGCTTGAAATGAGCTGGAACAACCCCGGCTAGCGGTCGCACCGGCCTACTTGGGCTGCAACCTGATCAGATGCCCGCGAGCACTGTCGGTCAACACGTAAATCAGGCCGTCAGGCCCCTGGCGCACGTCGCGAATGCGTTCACCCGCCTCGGTCAGCAATTTGTGTTCCCGAACCACTTTGCCCTGGAACGGCGCTGCCAGCTCAATGCGGTTCAGGTAGCCAAATTTGAGCGAACCGACCCACAGATTGCCGACCCAGTCCGCGCCGTAGCGCGTGCTGGTCAAAAACACCATGCCCGAAGGCGCAATCGACGGCACCCAGTAATGCAGCGGTTGCGCCATGCCGTCCTTGCTGCTGATGCCGGCGCCAATCTGGCCGCCGCCATAGTTTTCGCCATAGGTGATGACCGGCCAGCCGTAGTTGCGGCCGGGTTCGATCACATTGATTTCATCGCCGCCCTGGGGCCCGTGCTCATGCGCCCACAGCGCGCCCTTGGGCGACAGCGCCAGGCCCTGCGGGTTGCGGTGGCCATAAGACCATATTTCTGGCAGGGCACCGGCTGTCTTGACAAACGGGTTGTCAGCGGGCACGCGGCCATCCTTGGCAATGCGGATGATTTTTCCGTGGTGGTTGTCAAGTTTTTGTGCATCGTCCTTGCGTGTGAAGCGCTCGCCCAGCGTCATGAAGAGCAGGCCGTCAGGCTTGCCGTTCACCAGACTTTCGGCAATGCGGCAGCCAAAGTGGGCACTGCTGGCCACTTTGGGCCGGGCGCTGAAAATCACCTGCAGGGCCTCCAGCCGGGTTCGGTCATCCGACAGCCTGGCCCGGGCTAGCGCCGTGCTGTTGCCCGTCGCGCCGGGTTCTGAAAAGCAAAAAAACAGGGTGCGGTTGCTGGCAAAGTTGGCGTCCAGCAGCACATCGAGCAAGCCGCCCTGGCCCCTGGCGGCAACCTCGGGCAGGCCGACCACCGCTTTGTTGAGGCGGCCATCGGCTTCGATCACGCGCAGGCTGCCGGGGCGCTCGGTGACCAGGAACCGCCCCTCGGGCAAAAATGCCAGTGCCCAAGGGTGTTCCAGGCCGGTGGCGACCACTTCGCTGCGAAGCGCCTGCGCAGGTACCGTAAACGACAGGCTGGCAAGGCTTGCCAGCCACAAATTCTTGATCCATCTCGTCATGGCTTGCTCCGCTGGGTTGGACTCGAATGCATGGTAGCGCGTGTCACAGGCCGGGGCTTGGCGCCCATTTGTCAGCCTTGTGCAGTGTTGGGAATTGACAATGGCGCATCTTCACATCACGGAGCTGATTTTTGACATGCGCAAAGTGCTGATTGCGGGGGGTGGCATTGGTGGCCTGAGTGCCGCGCTGGCCTGTGCCCGCGCCGGTGCCAGCGTCGCGCTGTTTGAGCGCAGCGCCGAGTTTTCAGAGTTTGGCGCGGGCATTCAGCTCAGCCCCAATGTGGTGAAAATCTTGTACGGCTGGGGCCTGCAGGAGGCCTTGCACAAGGTGGTGGCTTGTCCGGACCGTTTGCAGGTGCGCAGCGCAACCACCGGGGCTGAGCTGGGCGTGTTGCGCCTGGGCGATGAGATTGCACGGCGTTATGGTGCGCCTTACCTCACCATTCACCGGGCCGACCTGCACGCGTTGCTGCTTGCCGCAGGGCAGCAGCAGGGCGGGGTGGCGCTCAATTTGTGCAGCACGGTGACGGGTTTTGAGCAAACCCAGACCGATGTGGTGCTGCAACTCGCGCACGACGAGCAGGCGCATGGCGACCTGCTGGTGGCAGCCGATGGTGGCTGGAGCAGCATTCGCGAGCAATTGCTGGCCGACGGCACGCCCTTGCCCACCGGGCACCTGGCCTACCGGGCCCTGATCTCGCAGGCGCGTTTGCCAGAGCATTTGCGCACCACGCAGGTCACCGCCTGGCTGGGGCCAAAGATGCATGTGGTGCAGTATCCGGTGCGCTGCGGCGACTGGCTCAATGTGGTGGCCATCGTGCATGGTCAGGTGCAGGGCGACATGTCGCACTGGGATCACAGTGGCAACGCGGCTGAACTGCGGCAGCGCCTGCAAGACACCTGCAAACCGCTCAACGATTTGATCCATGCGGTGCCGGACTGGCGCCTGTGGGCGTTGAGCATCCGCCCGCCCATGCGCAGCGGCGGTGAGCAGGCCAGCGGTCGCGTGGCCTTGCTGGGTGACGCGGCGCACCCAATGCTGCCGTACCTGGCCCAGGGCGCGGGCATGGCCATTGAAGACGCAGCGGTGCTGGCGCAAGTACTGGCGCAGGGCGACTTATTTGGCGACGCCAACTCCGGCAGTTCAGCGGAACCAGGCAATTTGGTGCCGGGCTTGTTGCGCCGCTATGCGCAGCAACGCTGGCAGCGCAACGCCCGGGTGCAGGCCACGGCGATCCGCAACGGCAAGATCTTTCATGCCAGCGGGCTGATGGCCCTGGCCCGCAACGCCGCCATGAAACTGCGGGGCGAGGCCTTGATGGATCAGCCCTGGTTGTACCGCGGCGTCTGAGCGGCAGTTAAAATCCGCCAACTTTTAGCATGGCACGCGCGTGTTTCATGCCTTTTAACCTTTCGACAGTCTCTGCCTGGGGCCCTCCAATTGACTCTGCACATCACCCCATTTGAGGGCGGTAGCGCTCTTGGCGCTTTCCGTGTCCAACAACTTCTGCCGGGTCTGCAAGCCGTGCATGAAAAAATCAGCGGCATCGCCGCGCGTTTTGTGCATTTGGTCGCCTCCGACCAGGCGCCCAGCCCGGCCCTGCAACAGCAGTTGAGCGCCTTGCTGACCTATGGCGAGCCCTACACCGGCCCGGCTGACGGCAGCTTGTTTGTGGTGACGCCGCGTTTTGGCACGGTGTCGCCCTGGGCCTCCAAGGCCACCGACATTGCCCACAATTGCGGCCTGCTGGTGCACCGGGTGGAGCGCATCGTGGAATACCGCGTCAGCCTCAAGAGTGGCCTGCTGGGCAAGCCCACGCTCACCGCCGAGCAACTGGCGCAAGTGGCCGGCCTGCTGCATGACCGCATGACCGAGAGCGTGATGTTTGACCGCGCCGCGGCGCATGGCTTGTTTGCCAGCCTGCCCGCCGCGCCCATGGCCCATGTGGATGTGCTGGGTGGCGGCAAGGCGGCGCTGCTGGGGGCCAACACAGAGTTTGGCCTGGCGCTGGCCGACGACGAGATGGACTACCTGGTGCAGGCCTTCACCCAGTTGCAGCGCAACCCCACCGATGTGGAACTGATGATGTTCGCCCAGGCCAACAGCGAGCACTGCCGGCACAAGATTTTCAACGCCCAATTCACCATTGACGGCGTGGCGCAGCCGCACAGCCTGTTTGGCATGATCCGCCACACCCACCAGACCAACCCGCAGCACATGCTGGTGGCGTACTCGGACAATGCCTCGGTGATGGCAGGCGGCCAGGTCGAGCGTTTCAGCAGCCAGGCCAGCCTGAATGAGGCGGGGTTGAGCACCGGCAGTTATCAAAAAAGCAGTGCTTTGCAGCACATCCTGATGAAGGTGGAAACCCACAACCACCCCACCGCCATTTCTCCTTTCCCCGGTGCGGCCACCGGTGCCGGCGGCGAGATCCGCGACGAGGGCGCCACCGGCCGTGGCTCCAAACCCAAAGCCGGCCTGACCGGATTCACTGTCTCCAAAATCAATTGGGGTCAGATTCCAATTAATTCGTCAAAATCAAAAGATGAAAATAATTCGACTCTGACCCCAATTATTTACGGCAAGCCGGCGCACATTGCCAGCCCGCTGCAGATCATGGTCGAGGGGCCGCTGGGCGGGGCGGCATTCAACAACGAATTTGGCCGGCCCAATTTGCTCGGCTACTTTCGCGAGTACGAGCAAAGCCTGAGTTGCACGGTGAAGGATGCGGCGGGCGCTGAGCAGGTGCAAACCGAGCAGCGCGGTTACCACAAGCCGATCATGCTGGCGGGCGGTCTGGGGGTGATTGACGCCACGCAAACGCACAAAATCCAGTTCCCGGCGGGCTCGCTGCTGATCCAGCTTGGCGGCCCGGGCATGCGCATTGGCATGGGCGGCAGCGCGGCCAGTTCCATGACCACCGGCGACAACGCGGCGCACCTCGACTTTGACTCGGTGCAGCGCGGCAACCCTGAAATTGAACGGCGGGCCCAGGAGGTCATCAACCAATGCTGGCTGATGACCGACGCCAACCCGATTCTGGCGATCCACGATGTCGGCGCCGGGGGGTTGAGCAATGCCTTTCCAGAACTGACCAACGACGCCGGGCGCGGCGCGCGCTTTGACTTGCGCGCGGTGCCGCTCGAGGAATCCGGCTTGGCACCCAAGGAGATTTGGTCGAATGAGAGCCAGGAGCGTTATGTGCTGGCGATTGCGCCTGAATCTTTGACGCTGTTCCGGGCCCTGTGCGAGCGCGAGCGCTGCCCGTTTGCCGTGGTCGGCGTGGCCACCGAGGAACGCCAGCTGGCGGTGGGCGACGTGGATCTGCCGCTGCCCACAGCCAACAACGCTGCCTTACCCCTTCTCCCACTGGAGGAAGTTGTGGATGGGGGCTTGGCCGTCAACATGCCCATGAACGTGCTGTTGGGCAAGCCGCCCAAAATGCAGCGCGATGTCAAGACGGTCAAGCGCAGCTTTGCTCCGATCAACCTGAGCGCTGTGAGCCTGCAGCAAGCGGCCATTGATGTGCTGGCGCACCCCACGGTGGCGTCCAAACGCTTTCTGGTCACCATTGGCGACCGCACCGTGGGCGGCCTGAGCCACCGCGACCAGATGGTCGGCCCGTGGCAGGTGCCGGTGGCCGACTGCGCTGTGACGCTGGCTGACTTCAAGGGCTTTGCCGGTGAGGCCATGGCGCTGGGCGAGCGCACGCCGCTGGCCAGCGTGAATGCGCCCGCCAGTGGCCGAATGGCGGTGGCAGAGGCCATCACCAACCTGCTGGCCGCGCCCATGGCGCTTGACCGCGTCAAGCTGTCGGCCAACTGGATGGCCGCGTGCGGCGAGCCTGGTGAAGACGCCGCGCTGTATGAAACCGTGAAAGCCGTGGGCCTGGAACTGTGCCCGGCTTTGGGCATCTCGATTCCGGTGGGTAAAGACTCGCTGTCAATGCGCACCCAGTGGAAGGACGAGGCGGGCAACGCCAAAAAAGTGACCTCGCCGGTGTCGCTGATCGTGACCGCTTTTGCCACCTTGCCCGATGTGCGCGGCACCCTGACGCCGCAACTCGACGCCGCGGGCGACACCTCTTTGATTCTGGTGGACCTGGGGCGCGGCCAGAACCGCATGGGCTGCAGCATCCTGGCGCAAACCATTGGCCAGATCGGCGACGAGGTACCCGACCTGGATGACCCGCAAGATCTGGTGAATCTGGTCAAGGCGGTCAATGTGCTGCGCGCCCAGAGCCTCATCCTGGCCTACCACGACCGCAGTGATGGCGGCCTGTTTGCCACCGCCTGCGAGATGGCCTTTGCCGGGCATGTGGGGGTGGCGCTGAACGTGGACATGTTGGTGACCGAGGGCGACGGTATTTCCGACAGCCGCATGGACTATGGGGATGCCAAAAACTGGGCCGGTCAGGTCAGTGGCCGCCGCAACGAGCTCACGCTCAAGGCGCTGTTCAGTGAAGAGTTGGGTGTGCTGCTGCAGGTGCGCACCGAGTCGCGCAACGCCGTCATGCAAATTTTGCGCGAGCATCACTTGAGCGCCTGCAGCCATGTGGTGGGCAAGACCCGGCCGGCTGATTCGACCATCACGGCAGGCATTGGCGCGGTGCAGGTGTGGCGTGATGCCAAGTCCATTTTCAGCGCCGAACTGGCCGACCTGCACCAGGTCTGGGATGCCACCAGCTGGAAGATTTGCAAAGTGCGCGACAACCCGGCCTGCGCCGATGCCGAGCATGCCGCAGCCGGTGCGCCCGCTGATCCGGGGATGCATGTTCACCTGCCATTGCCTGAACCCACAAAAAGCCCGCAGGGTTCGGCGGCGCTGATGCTGTCGCGCCCCAAGGTGGCGGTGCTGCGCGAGCAGGGCGTCAACTCGCATGTGGAAATGGCCTACGCCTTTTCTGAGGCCGGCTTTGAGGCCTTTGATGTGCACATGACCGACCTGCAGAGTGGCCGGGCCAAACTGTCCGACTTCATCGGCGTGGTGGCGTGCGGCGGTTTTTCTTATGGCGACACGCTGGGGGCCGGCATTGGCTGGGCGCGCTCCATCACCTTCAACCCCGTGCTGGCCGACCAGTTCAAGGCCTTTTTTGCGCGCCACGACACCTTTGGCCTGGGCGTGTGCAACGGTTGCCAGATGTTTGCCGAACTGGCCGACATCATTCCCGGTGCACAAGCCTGGCCGCGTTTTACCACCAACCAGAGTGAGCGTTTTGAAGCCCGCCTGAGCATGGTCGAGGTGCTTGAATCGCCATCGATCTTCTTTCAAGGCATGGCCGGCAGCCGGCTGCCGATTGCGGTGGCGCACGGCGAGGGTTATGCCAACTTCAGGCATCGTGGCAACGCCGCCCAGGCCATTGCCGCCATGCGCTTCACCGACAACTTTGGTGCGGCGACCGAGGCCTACCCGTTCAACCCCAACGGCAGCCCGGGCGGCCTGACCGCGGTGACCACGGCAGACGGCCGCTTTACTGCCATGATGCCGCACCCCGAGCGCGTCTTTCGCAACATCCAGATGAGCTGGACCGATCAGCACCGTGATGCGT
The DNA here is from genome assembly GCF_011391645.1 of Rhodoferax sp. Lineage (GTDB taxonomy): Bacteria > Pseudomonadota > Gammaproteobacteria > Burkholderiales > Burkholderiaceae_C > Rhodoferax. The sequence continues at coordinate 37,997 of NZ_JAABQC010000011.1, forward strand.
TCAGCCCCTGGATGATGTTGTGGGAGAACGCCAGAAAGTGGGTACGTTAACGCAAACCGGCCGCACCTTGTCCGGCGCCCTGGTGGCGCTGGAAACGGTGGCGATCGTGCTCACGCTGGGCCTGCTGGCATTTGCACCTTTGGGTGTCTATGCGCCGTTGGGCATTGCCACAGCTTTTGCGGCAGTGATTGCCGGTGGGCTGGTGTTTGCCTTGCTTGGCAGTTCGGCATCGCCGTCGGCCGGACCCACCTCGGCCACGGCGCTGATTCTGGCGGGCCTGGTGGCCCAGTTGGCGCAGGATTCCCGACTCGACTTTCACAGCGCCTCCGGGCTCGCCCTGTTGCTGGCGCTGACCGCCAGCAGCGTGGTGCTGATGGGCCTGTTCCAGATTCTGATGGGCTTGGCGGGGCTGGGGCGCCTGGCCCGCTTTGTGCCGCAACCGGTGCTGGCGGGTTTCATGAATGGGGTGGCGCTGTTGATTCTGATCTCGCAAATCCCGATTTTGCTGGGCTTGCCCGCGGTGTCCCGGTTGACCGATCTGCCTGACCTGTCGCAGGCCCATCCGCTGGCGCTGATGGTCGGGCTCGCCACGGCAGGCATGGTCTGGCTGGTGAGCTGGAAGTGGTCCAGGGCATCCTCCACCCTGGCTGGCCTGGCGGGCGGATGTGCCTTGTTTGCCGTGTTGCTGGCGCTGTTTCCGGGGGTGCATCTGGGCGATGTCATTGGCCCTTTGCCGCAGGGGCTGGTCAGGCCCGATGCCTTGCTGCCGCTGGCCGACAGTGGTGTGTGGTCGTTGCTGCTCGATCATGGCAAAGCGGTGTTTTTGACCGCCGCTGTTCTGGCCGTGATTGGCTCGCTGGAGTCGCTGCTGGTGGCGCTGGCCACGGACCAGCATGCCAGCTCCCAGCATGACCCGCGCCGGGAACTGCTGGCGCTGGGGGCGGCCAACATGGTGAGCGGCTTGTGCGCCGGCCTGCCACTGGTGCTGTCCAGCACGCGCTGCGTGATGCTGCTTAAAAAGGGCGCCGTCGGGCGCGGACCGGCGCTGGCGTCGGTCATTGCTTTTTTGGTGATCTTCGCCATCGGTGGCCCGCTGCTGGCCCTGCTGCCCAAGGTGGTGCTGGCTGGCATGATGGTGACCATTGCGGTGGCCCTCAGTGACCGCTGGACGCGACAGTTGCTGCGCCAATGGCTGTCCGGCGAACGTTCAACAGATTTGCGGCACAGCCTGGCGGTGGTTGCGCTGGTTGGGCTTGTCACGGTTGTGTTCGGTTTTTTTGCTGCGGTGGCGTTTGGTGTCTTGCTGGCCATGCTGATCTTTATCAGTGCCATGAACAGCTCGCTGCTCCGCGGGCGTTTCACCGCCCTGGAGCGGCCGTCGCGCCGCATTTATGGCAGCGCGCAGGCCCGTCTGCTGCAGGCCGAGCGCCATCGTGTGGTGCTGATTGAACTCGAGGGGGCGCTGTTTTTTGGCAGTGCCGAGCGTCTCAACACCGAAGTCAATACGTTGGCGCCAGATTGCCGTTGTCTAGTGCTCGACCTGAGCCGGGTCAGCATGATCGATGCGTCGGGGTCGATGTTGCTGCAACAGCTCTCCACGCAGCTTGAAAGCCGTGCTGTGGCGCTGATGCTGGCTGGAGTCAGTGCCGACAACGCGCGCGGCAAACGGTTGCGAATCTTTGGTTGTTTTCCAGCCAGCCAGCCTGGTGGTGGACGGGCCGACTGGTGGCCTGATGCCGACCGGGCAATTGAAGCCGCCGAGCAGATGTTGCTGGCCGAGGCGGGCATAGACGCGGCGGAAATGGCGGTGGACCTGGCCGACGCCACACTGATGCGCACTCTGAGCGCTCGGCAACTGGCAACTGTCAGGGCACGCATGCAGACACAAAATTTGCGCGCTGGTGACTACCTGTTTCACCAGGGTGATGCGGGCGACCGGCTGTTTGTGCTGACGCGGGGCTCGGTCTCGATCATTGGTGGCAACGGCCCTGTCAGGCAACGCTTTGTGAGTTTTTCACCCGGCGTCATGATGGGTGAGATCTCGATGCTTGACGGTGCCGGACGCAGTGCCGACGCCATCGCCGACACTGATGCCGTGGTCTGGACGCTGACGCGCGAAGCTTTTGACGCCCTGATCATGAGCGACCCGATGCTGGGTGAGCGGCTGACCCGCAACATCGCCATTCATCTGTCGGAACTGTTGCGCCGCCCCAAATAGGGTTGGTGAGGCGCACAAAGCAAGGTTCAGGGCGACTTTGCGCCGGCCGCGATTATCCTGAGCAAACACCAGGCTTTTGGCCTTGCCTGAGTGGACTTGGCCATGTTAGTCTTGCCCCATGTGCAGCTTGCAAAGGCTGCGACAGGTTTCTTTTGGAGGTTTCATCATGATTTACAAGTTCAAGTCCCAGGCCACCGGCGACGTCATCATGCTAAAGGCCAATGGCGAACAGATGCTCGCCATTGTGGGCAAGGAGCCCTCGGCCCAGGGCATCATCACGGTCGAGCAGGTGCCCGCGGCCATTGCCGCACTGGAAGCCGCCATCGTGGTGCACGAGGCCGCCGTGGCCGAGCGTGCGCAACACCCTGAAAAAACTGTGGAAGTCGAGGGTGACAGCGTCATGTTGCGCCAACGCGCAGCCCCGTTCATCGAGATGCTGCGTTGCAGCGCCCAGGCGGGCAAAGACGTCGTCTGGGGCGTGTGACGCTTGCTGCGGCTTGGTTCAGTGACCAAAGTCACTGTTGGAAGGTGGCGGGCGGACCTTGAAGAAGGTCAGGGGCGCGCCCCCTGCTGACTGCGCGTTGGTCCGCGCCAAAGACAACTCCTCGCGTGACTGTCTGGCCACAGCCGGCTTGATCTTGCCCATGACGTGCATTTCGCAGGGTTTGCAGTCAAAGCGCAGCGTCAGTTTTTCTTTGCCGTTGATCAATTGCAGTGGCTCGGCTTTGACAAAACCCTGCACGCCGGTGACGCCCTTGGCCTGTTTGGGGCACAGGCTCAACGAAAAGCGCACGCAGTGCTTGGTGATCATCAGGCTCACCTCGCCGGGTTCTTCGATGGCCTCATAGGCAGCGGCAATCACCTTGACGCCGTGGCGCGCATAGAACGTGCGCGCTGCCCGGTTGAAGACATTGGCCAGGTAACTCAGAGTGTCTTCGGGGTAGGGCGCTGGCGGCTGCACCGCCTGGCCGGGCAGCCAGCGTGCAAAGCCGGCAGTGCGTGCCGCTTCCAGCGCCTGCACGACTTCGCGGCGCAGCGGGTTCAGCACAGAGGCCGGCACAAACCAGGGCTGGGCAAACGCCACTTGCACATCACTGGCGGCAAAAATCGTGTTGCCGAGTCTGGACACGTGGTCCACCAGGGTCTCGAGTGCGCCGGCTTTGTCCTTGGCCGGCGCGAGTGCCAGGCTGGTGCTGGCACTGGCGCTGAAACCGTCTTCGTCGGTCAAGGTCAGCGTGATGCCCTGGGCGCTGTCAGCCAGGTGCGCCCAGACCCCAATGCGCCGCTCGCTGCTCTTTTTGTCAAGGCCGTGCAGCCAGTCGACATCGCGGTTGCGGTTGACCTCGACGCCTTTGCGCAGGTCTTTCAGGCCCGCCAAGGCGTCTTTGGGGAACACGCGCCAACTGCCTTTTTTGGCGCTCACAAGTTCGGCGCGGTTGATGGCCAGGCCGACCAGCTCTTTTTGCAGATCGTAGTAGCACAGGCCGTCGCCGTTGTGCAGCACGGTGGCGCGGTCATTGAGCTCAAGATCAACCCAGTTGGGGCCGACCTGCGTGACATAACCGATGGGCTGGCCCGGATTTTTAGGCGTGTCAAAAGCGCCAATGCTGTCCTGGCGGCCGTTGACAAAATAGTCGGTGAACTCGCGGTTGAAGTTTTGATTCGGGTCGGGCGTGAAGCTGAAAGTGGTGCGCCCGCTGCTGGCTCGGCTCAGGGGGTCACCCGAGTGCTGGCGTGCCTCGATGACCTCGTCAAGCAGCTTGCGGTAATGCGCCGTGATGTTTTTGACGTAGGCCATGTCCTTGTAGCGGCCCTCGATCTTGAAGCTGCGCACGCCGGACGCGACCAGCGCGGCGATGTTGTCGCTCTGGTTGTTGTCTTTCATGCTCAGCACATGTTTGTCGTGCGCGACAAAACGGCCCTTGTCGTCAACCACTTGGTAGGGCAGGCGGCAGGCCTGGCTGCACTCGCCGCGGTTGGCGCTGCGCCCGGTGTGCGCCGCGCTGATGTAGCACTGGCCGCTGTAGGCCACGCATAGCGCGCCGTGCACAAAAAACTCGAGCGTGCTGCGGGTAGGGTCGGTGGCGG
>NZ_JAABQC010000119.1 GCF_011391645.1 Rhodoferax sp.
GGGCCGATCTCGGCAATCTTTTCCTTGACGTTGGCAATCACCTCCAGCGCGTTTTCGCCATAACGCGCCATGGCGATGCCCGACACCACTTCGCCCTCGCCGTTGAGTTCGGTCAGGCCGCGGCGCTCGTCGGGTACCAGCTCGACGCGGGCGATGTCGCGGATCAACACTGGCGTGCCCTGGTCGGCCTTGACCACCAGCATCTCGATGTCGCTGATGCCCCGCAGGTAACCCTTGCCGCGCACCATGTACTCGGTCTCGGCCATCTCGATGGCGCGCCCGCCCACGTCGCGGTTCGAGTCGCGAATCACCTGGCCAACCTTCATCAGCGGGATGCCGTAGGCGCGCAACTTGACCGGGTCCACCGTGACCTGGTAGGTCTGCACAAAGCCGCCGATCGAAGCCACTTCGGCCACGCCGTGCGCCTTGGTCAGCTGGTAGCGCACATACCAGTCCTGGATGCTGCGCAGCTCAGCCAGGGTCTTGTCTTTGGCCAGCAGCGCGTACTGGTAAACCCAGCCCACGCCGGTGGCGTCCGGGCCTATTCCAGGCGTGACTCCCCGGGGCATGCGCCCGGCGGCCGAATTCAGGTACTCCAGCACCCGCGAGCGGGCCCAGTAGATGTCGGTGCCGTCCTCAAAGATGATGTAGACAAACGACGCGCCAAAGAACGAGAAACCACGCACCACCCGTGACTTGGGCACCGACAGCATGGCTGTGGTGAGCGGGTAAGTGACCTGATCCTCCACCACCTGCGGTGCCTGACCGGGGTAGTCGGTGTAGACGATGACCTGCACGTCCGACAGGTCGGGCAGCGCATCAATGGGCGTGCGCAACACCGAAAAAACGCCCGCCGCGATGATGAACAGGGTGCTCAGCAGCACCAGAAAGGGGTTGCGGCCGGACCAGCCGATGATGTTGGAAAGCATGATCAGGGCTTGATGCTGGTGATGACCCACTCACCAGGCGCGCGCTCGACAAACTCGAAGTCCACCTTGGCTCCGGGTTTGAGCGCCTGCAGCAAGGCCGGGTTGGCGGCCTTGAACTCCATCGTCATGGCCGGCCACTTGAGGCTGGGAACGGGCGCGTGGCTCATGCTGATGGTGCCCTCCTTCAGATCCACGCCGTCCACGGTGCCGGTGGTCTGGTGGCCGACAGTTTTGGCTGCTGCGGCTGCTGGCGCGGCGGCGGGTGCAGCGCTGCCCAGGCCGTCCAGTGCGGCCTTCAAGTTGCTCTCGGCATCGATCAAAAAGTTGGCAGCCACCACCACGGGTTCACCGTCATCCACGCCGTCAAGCACCTCCACATGGGTATCGCTGCGCGCGCCCAGTTTGACTTGGCGCGACTCGAAACGGCCGCCCCCCTGGTCGATCAGAACGATCTGGCGCGTGCCACTGTCGATCACCGCTGACAGGGGCACCGTGACCACCTTGCCCCGGGCGCCCACCGGCAGTTCCACCTGGGCAAACATGCCGGGTTTGAGCAGCCCGCCAGGGTTGGCCAGCTCCACCCGCACCGGCACGGTACGGGTCTCGGCGCTGAGGGTGGGATAGACATAAGTGACCCGGCCAGAGAAGATTTTGCCGGGATAGGCATTGATGCTCACCGTGGCCTGGGTGCCGTTCTTGACCAGCCCGATGTCTTGTTCAAAGACGTCGGCAATCACCCAGACGCTCGACAGATCAGCGATCTGGTACAGCGCCTCGCCGGGCATGAAGCGCATGCCCTGCAGTGCTTTCTTCTCCATCACGATGCCGCTCACGGGTGAGCGGAAAGTGAGCGTGCGGGTGGTGGCGCCCGAGTCGGTCAGTGCCTTGATCTGCGCCTCGGAAATGTCCCAGTTGCGCAGTCGCTGCAAGCTGGCATCGGCGAGTTGCTGCATGCCTGCCTGCGCCTGGCTACCCGCGTCCTTCAGGCTGCTCACGCCCTGCACGGCAATGGCGTATTCGCGCTGGGCCGAGACCAGCTCGGGGCTGTACACCTCAAACAGCGGCTGACCCTTGCCCACCGCTTGGCCGGTCACGTTGACATGCAGGCGCTCCACATAGCCTTCAAACTTGGGTGAAATGGCAACCGTGCGTCGCTCGTCGGGCTCGATGCGGCCCGAGGCACGCACTGATCTGTTGAGCAGCCGCAGTTGTGCCGCCTCGGTGCGCACGCCGAGCTTTTGCACTTTCTCGGTGCTGATCCTGATCTGGTTGGCCGGTGTGGGTTCTTCATCGGCGCCGCCGGCATAAACCGCGATGTAGTCCATGCCCATCGGGTCTTTCTTGGGCGTGGGCGAGGTATCGGGCAGACCCATCGGGTTACGGTAATAGAGAAGTTTTTTCTCAGGCTGGGCTGCTGTGTCGCCTGCGCCGGAGGGCGCTGCCGTTGACGCCCCGGCCGGGTCAGGCGCACTGCCGGCATGGCCACGCGTGCCAGCGTAATAACCGCCCGCGCCAGCCAACGCGACAAGCGCCGCGCCGATCATCCATCCGGTACCTGTCTTCATAAGTCTTCTCCCACCAGTTTTTCAATTTCAGCCAGCCGCATCTGGGCTTCCAGCTGCGCCTTGAGGCGGCTTTGCCGGGCCTGGCGCACCTGGCGCTGGGCGTCCAGCATGGTGGCAAAGTCGAGCCGGCCGTTTTCATAACTTGCCAGTGCCGCCTGCAGCGTCAGCTCGGCCTGCGGCAGCAGGCTGGTCTGGATTAGCCGTTCGGTGCGCAGCGCGGTCTCCATGCCGGCCAGGTTCTCTGACAGGTCGGCCATCACCTGGTTGGCAGTGGCTTCGCGGCGCGATTGCGCTGCCGACAGCATCGCCTGGGCCTCGCGCTCCTGGGCACGGCGCGAATCCTGTTGCAGCGGCAGGTTGAGCTCCAGCATCAAGCTCCACTCGGCAATGCGGCTTTGCACCTGGGTGGGCGTGACAGACAGCGTGAAGTCGGGGTAGCGATTTTTCAGGCTCAGGTCGCGCCCAAGCTCGGCAGATCGGATGCGGCTCGCTTCAGTAAACAACTGGGGGTTGCTTTGGCGCACACGCACCATCAGCGCGTCAGCGTCGAGCCGGGCGCCAGTGGGCACGGGGCGCAGCCGTTCCGGCGGTGCCAGTGGTGCGTTCGACGGCCTCGCCAACAGCGCATTCAGGCGGGCATCGGCCTGACGCGACTCACCCGCCTGCGCCAGCAGCTCGGTCTGCATGGCGGTTTGCTCCACCTGCGCACGAATGGCCTCCTGCTGCATCGCCAGGCCGGAGGCGTAGCGCACCTGCGCCACGCTGGCCAGACGTTGGGTCAGGTCGAGCAGCTCGCGCGTGAGGGCTTGGGTGTGCAGCAGAAAATAGCGCTGTGCGTGCGTGGTCTTGACTTTGGCCGCCAATTCGGCCCAAGTACCCTGCGATCTGCCCTGGCTGACCAGCGCTTCTTGCGCGGCGATGTTTTTCTTGATGTCACGCTTGCCAAACCAGGGCAGGTCCTGCATCAGGGTGTATTCGGTTCTGCCAACATCGCCGGGCCACAGCGTTGGGTTTTGTTCTCCCATTTTGGTGATGTCCATCCACTCGATCCGAAACTTGGGGTCCATCAAGGCGCCTGCCATTGTCACGCGCTCGCTGGCCGCCTGCGCCTCGTCGCGCATGCTGGCGTATTCCGGATTGCGCTCCCTGGCCAGTGTCAGCAAGCTCTCTGTGGTGGCGCCGGGCACGGCTTCCTGTGCCAGCGCCCGGGCAGGGCTGCCCAAAACCAGCAGCGCGGCAAGTGCGGTGGCCTGTAAAACGTTTTTCATGGTGAGCCTACTTGGCGCTGGCGAGCGCTTCGTCCACCAGCGCTTTCAGCTCTTTAAAGCCGAACTTGGGCAGCGGTTTGCCGTTGACGAAGTATTCGGGGGTCATGGTGACGTTCAAGGTTTTGGCGTCCGCCAGGTCGCGCGCAATCATCGTGGTCACCTCTGGCGCATTGGCATCGTTTTGCAGTTGGGCCAGGTCCATGCCCAGTGGCGCCAGCAGCGGACCGATCAACTGGACGTTGGCGGTATGGTTGATCACCCAGTCGTCCTGGCGGGCGAACAGGGCTTCGAGTGTGGCTTCGAACTTGCCCTGCTTGCGTGACGCTTCCAGCACCCGGACCACGGCATCAGAGCCGGCATGAAATGGTGCGTAGCGCAACGATAAACGAATCTTGCCAGGGTTGGCTGTCATCATGGCCTTGACCAGGGGGTAAAACTCGCGGCAAGTGCCACAGGCCGGGTCAAAGAACTCAACAATATGCACAGGCGCATTGGCGTCGCCAAAACTTGGCGCATCGGCGCGCACCAGCGTCGCCATGTTTTGCTTGACGCGTTGCGCGGCTGCTTCCGCTTGCTGTTGTTTATAAAAGAAGGCACCCCCGGAAAAGGCCAGGATCAGCAAGGCAGCAGCGGCGATAAAGATATTTTTTTGTTTCATTTGGAAGACTTGGTGGCGCTTGCCAGCAGCAAGCCAGTGACGGTTAGAAAAGCCAGAAAAGAAAGCAGGGGAATCGTGACAAAACCAAACCACTCAACCTGGATGGTTTTGCAGGGAATGCCCTCGCGGCACGGTGCCAGGGTTTCCGGGACGATGCCCATCGTGAGCAAGACATGAAACCCGGCCACCAGCAGGCCAATAGTGGCCAGCGGCAGCGCGTAACGCGTCACCTTGGGGTCCAGCGGGAACAGGCCCAAGGCCAAAATCAACACCAGCGGGAACATGAAAATGCGCTGCCACCAGCACAGCACGCAGGGCGCAAAACCCATGACCTCGCTCATGAACAAGGCGCCCAGTGTGGCCAGTGTGGCGATCAGCCAGGCGCCAAAAACCAGAGTCCAGCGGGCGTCAGTTGTGTTTGTCATGGCGTGAATCCCACAAGTGGCAGGGATCGACTGTAGGAGCGGCGCCCTCGCCGCGATGCCTTGGTTTCATGGCAAGGAGGGTCAGCGAGGTGTCAAGGCAGGCGACTTATTTCACCAACTCATACCGCGTGACCGTCATGCCACCATCGGCGGGGTCGGTGGCAAAGCGGATTTTTTGGCCGGCCTTCAATTGATCAAGCCAGGCCGCGTCTTTCACCTTGTAGGCCATGGTCATGGGCGGCATGCCGTTGGGCAGGGCGCCGTGCGCCAGCGTCACTGTGCCTTTGGATTTATCGACTTTTTTGACCAGGCCGTCACCCATGGCCGCATCGGCGGCGGCAGTGGCTGGCTTGGCTGTGGCTGCCGGTTTGGCGGCAGGCATGCCGTGCATGCTGTGGTCGGTCTGGGCCATGGCAGGGGCGGCCAGGCCAAAGGAAAGGGTGATCAAGACGGGTGTCAAAAGAGCTTTCATGCGGCTTTTCCTGTGGCTGAAGGTGGTAAAAAAGTACCGTCGCAGTTTGCCCGCATGCGCCCGACACCCAGCTGACCGCCAGATGACATTTTTGTTATCTGGGCTGCAGCTCGGTGACGATCATCTGGCCGTTTTCGTGAATCGTCATGAAGCGCACTTTGTCGCCGGTTTTGACCTTGTCGAGCATGGCCTTGTCTTTGGCCACAAACACCATGGTCATGGGTGGCATGTCCAGGTGTTTGATCTCGCCATGGCGCAGGGTGATCTTGCCGGTTTCCTTGTCGATCTTGCGGACCTCGCCATCGGCCATGTCAGGCGCTGACGCCATGCCCATCTTGTCGTGGTTCATTCCCATGTTGCTGTGGTCAGCGCTTGCCTGTGCCATCACGGGCAAAGACAGCGAAAGTGCGGCGCCAGCGAGAAGTTGCGCCACGGTCTGTGTGTGTGTTTTCATGATGTCGTGTCAGGTTTGGGATGTAGTGAGGGGGGCTGCTTATTTGGCAACGACCTTGATCTTGCCGACCATGCCTGCTTCGTAGTGGCCCGGCAGCAGGCAGGCGAAGTCGAACTCACCGACCTTGTTGAAGTTCCAGACGATCTCGCCTGTTTTGCCCGGCGCCACGTGCGCCATGTAAGGCTCATCGTGCTCCATGTTGGGAAACCTCTTCATCAGCACAGCGTGCTCATCGAGTTCTTTCTTGGTGCCCAGGACGAACTCGTGCATCACCTTGCCGTTGTTGAAGTGCATGAACCGGATCGTCTCGCCCTGTTTGACCTCGACGAGATCGGGCGTGAAGCGCATGTTGTCTGTCATGCGGATCTCCACGGTGCGCTTTACCGCGTTCGAGTGGCCGCCAATGCCCCATTCCTTTTGTTCCATTTTCATGGGTGTGGCGCCTTTGGCATGCTCTTTTTCGCTATGCGCAAATGAGGCTGCAGAGGCTGCAAGCATGGCGGACACGATCAGGGTTTTGGTGATGTGCATGTGAAGGTTCATTGTCGACTGGTCGGATTGGTTGAGGGATCGAGAAATATGTGCTGAGATCAGTGTTTCATGGCAGAGCCATGGGGCTTGACCGCGTTGGCTGTGCCAGTTGCTGTGTCTGCGCTTCCTTTGGGCCTGACCGTAGCGAGCGGTGCACCAGTCCATTCGTGCGCAACGGTGCCTTCAGGGTACTTGTACGGGCCAGGATCCTTGTAGTCGCCCGGTTTCTGGTCTTTGCGCACCTTGAACACGGTGAACATGCCGCCCATTTCCAGCGGCCCGAACTGGCCGGTGCCGGTCATCATGGGCGCCGTGTTGTCGGGGATGGGCATCTGCATGTCGCCCATGTCGGCCATGCCGCGTTCACCCATCAGCATGTAGTCGGGCGCGACTTTCTGGATTTTTTTCACCAGGCCACGGTGGTCCACACCGATCATGGTCGGCACGTCGTGGCCCATGGCGTTCATGGTGTGGTGGCTTTTGTGGCAGTGCATGGCCCAGTCGCCTTCTTCGTCGGCGATTAGCTCGATCTGGCGCATTTGGCCCACCGCCACATCGGTGGTGACCTCGTACCAGCGGGTGCTGGGCGGGGTCGGGCCACCGTCGGTGCCGGTGACCAGAAACTCATGGCCGTGCAGGTGGATCGGGTGGTTGGTCATGGTGAGGTTACCCACCCGGATGCGCACGCGGTCATTCAGTCGCACGTTCAAGGTGTCGATGGCCGGGAACACGCGGCTGTTCCAGCACCAGATGTTGAAGTCAAGCATGGTGTTGATCTTGGGCGTTTTGCTGCCGGGCTCGACGTCAAACGCGTTCAGCAAAAAACAGAAGTCCCGGTCCACGTCGCTGATGTGCGGGTGGCTGGTTTTGGGGTGGGTCACCCACATGCCCATCATGCCCATGGCCATTTGCACCATTTCATCGGCGTGCGGGTGGTACATGAAAGTGCCGGGGCGGCGCGCCTCGAATTCGTAGACAAAGGTCTTGCCCACCGGAATGGCGGGTTGCGTGAGTCCGCCGACACCGTCCATGCCGCAGGGTAGGCGCTGGCCGTGCCAGTGGATGGTGGTGTGCTCGGGCAACTTGTTGGTCACAAAAATGCGCACGCGGTCGCCTTCAACCACCTCGATGGTCGGGCCCGGGCTTTGGCCGTTGTAGCCCCACATATTGACCTTGAAACCCGGCGAGACCTCG
>NZ_JAABQC010000120.1 GCF_011391645.1 Rhodoferax sp.
CTCAGCCTGCAAAGCATGCTGATGGTGGCCGCCGTGATCGCCTGGACCAAGACACTCGCCTATGTGGGTTTGGTGGCGGTGTTCAGCGTCTGCGCGGGTCTGCTTTACGGTGCCTGGGTGGATGGGCTGGGCTGGCTGCCCTCGCTCCTGGCCCTTGGCGTTTTCGTGGCCTTGCTGGCGGGCACGATGGCCTGGTTGGGGCGCCGTCAAATGGGACGCGCTGCGGCCTGATTCATTTTTATCTGAAGGAGAGCATCATGGTGAGTATCAAAATTCTCGGTCCCGGATGTGCCAACTGTCGCAAGCTCGAAGCCGTCGCCCGCGAGGCTGCAGTGGCTGCCAACGTGGAGGCTGAATTCGTCAAGGTTTCCGATATGAAGCAGATCATGCATCACGACCTGTTGTTGACACCGGGCTTGGTCATCAATGAAAAGCTGGTCAGCAGCGGGCGCATTCCGACGGCGGCTGAAGTGCAAAAGTGGCTCGCCGCAGCTTGACCCGTGCCCGGAATAGGGCACACTTGAGGTTGGGCACACAGGAACGACCTCATGGATTTACCCGACAGCTTTGAATTTTCAGAATTTGCCAAGGCGCTGATTCACTCGCGCCAGCACGTGGCGCCCCGCCGCTTGGTCGACCCCGGCCCGTCCGAGTCGCAGTTGCTGGAGATTCTTGGCACGGCGGCGGCGGCGCCCGATCATGGTCAATTGCTGCCCTGGCGTTTTGTGCTGGTGCCCGCAGACAAGCGAGAGCTGCTGGCCGAGGTGTTCGGCCTGGCGCTGCAAGACCGCGACCCAGCAGCCACGCCCGAACAGATTGACAACGCGCGCGACAAGGCCCACCGCGCGCCTTTTTTGATGCTGGCCATTGCCAGGCTGGTCGGCAGCACGCCGGAGCGCGACGCGCAGCGGCGGGAGTCGGGTGAGTTGGCCATCAGTGATGCCGAGCGGCTGGTGTCGCTGGGTTGTGCCATTCAAAACGTGTTGTTGGCGGCGCACGCCATGGGCTTTGGCTCGGGGCTCACCAGTGGCCAGGCGCTGGCATCGCCCCGGCTGCGCGCGCTGTTCGGCATGCACGCGCATGAGCAGGCGGTGTGTTGCATCAATATAGGCACCGTGGCCAGGGGCAAGCCCGCACGATTGCGCCCGAACGTGGCGGCGTATGTCAGCAGTTTGTGATGTGGTGGCGGTCATCAACCCCAAAAAATAGACGTCATGCAAATTGCCACACCCACTGATCCTGCGCCACCAGTGCTGCACTGCTTGCCGCCCGACGACCCGCAGCGCGCCACCCTGCACAACGAGGTGCACGCCCGGCCGTCGGCGCGCATCCGTTTGCCGGCGCTGATCACCTATGTGGCGGTACTCAACGAGGGCGTGAGCCGCGAGGCCGAATGCGCCCACCTGAACCGCTTGCCCGGCCAGGGCGAACTGCTGCCTGGGCGATTTCAGGATAACTTTTTGCGCTTGCGGCTTGAGGGCTTGACCATCAAGTGGGAGCGCCATACCGAATTTACCAGTTACTCCCTGGTGCAGGATTTGCCGGCAAATGCCTTGCTGGGCACCTGTGAGCCTGACTTGCTGGGCAGTTTGGCCGTCCCGCAGCAGTGGCTGGCCCAGATTCCGGGACGCACCGTGGCCGCAGTGCAGTTGGCCATGCTCCATGCCCCGCTGGATGACGCCACTGCCCTGATGGCTCAGGGCGTTAACTGGCTTGGCGGGCAAAACGTGGTGGCCTCGCTGCTGGGCAGCAATGCCGCTAATATGGTGCCGTTCGCGGGGCCCGCCAACCGCCACGGCTATGAACACCCGATGGGTCATTCGTGGGCGCTGACGCAGTTTCGGCTGCAGCCTGATGGCTTCGAGCGCATGCTGGTGATCGCGCCCGAGGGCACCAGTCAGACCCGCGCCGGCCGCATTGCCGCGCGCTTGCTGGAGCTGGAAACCTATCGCCTGATGGCGTTGCGCGGCCTGCCGGTGGTGAAGGCGCTCGGGCCGATGCTGGCGCAGGCAGAGAGCGAGCTGGTGCGCATCACCGCCCAGTTGGAAAACAAGTCTTCCTCTGACCAGGAGTTGCTCGACACCCTGGTGTCATTGGCCGCCAGCGTGGAGCGCGCCACAGCCGAAAACAGCTATCGCTTTTCCGCCACCCAGGCTTATTACGCCCTGGTCAACCAACGCATCAAAGAGTTGCGCGAAAAAGCCATTCCAGGCACCCAGACCATCGGCGAATTCATGCAACGCCGCCTGTCGCCCGCCATGGCCACCGTGGCCGCCACCGGGCAACGGCTGGCCTCTTTGTCAGAGCGGGTGGCGCGCGCCAGTGATTTGCTGCGCACCCGGGTTGACATTGTCACCGAGGTGCAAAACCAGCAGCTGCTGGAAAAGCTCACCCGCGGCCAGGAACTGCAACTGCGCCTGCAAAGCACGGTGGAAGGCCTGTCGATTGCCGCCATCTCGTATTACGTGGTCAGTCTGCTGCTCTACGGTGGCAAGGCGTTGAAGGCGGCGGGTGTGCCGATCAACCCGGAAATGGCTGCGGGCGCGCTGGTGCCGCTGGTGCTGTGGGCGGTGTGGCGCACCACCCGGCGCATTCACGCCAAGCTGCAAGTTGGCCACTAAAGGCCTGAAAATTGATTTAGGTCAGTCTCTTCGCCTTATTCATCTGGCGTAATTGGCTCCATCGAATATTGATGGATTGACCAGGAGACGGCGCATGAAAGCCTTTCAGGATTACTACCCCGAAAACCTGTCGCACTGTTATGGCTGCGGCGCCAAAAATGACCATGGTCACCGCATCAAGACCTTTTGGGAAGGTGATGAGGCCGTGACCCGGTTCACCCCCGAGCCGTTTCACACCGCAATACCCGGATTCACCTATGGCGGCCTGCTGGCTTCGCTGATTGACTGCCACAGCACCGGCACTGCGGCGGCAGCCATGTACCGGCAGGAGGGTCGCGCCATGGACACGCTGCCCGCGTTTCGCTTTGTGACCGGCTCGCTGCATGTGGATTATCTGAAGCCCACGCCGATCGGAGAGACCCTTGAAATTCGCGGCCGCGTCAAGGAAATCAAGGGCCGCAAGGTGGTGATCGAGTGCACGGTGTTTGCCGCTGGCGTGGCGACTGCGCGCGGCGAGGTGGTGGCGATTCAGATGCCCGAGAACTTTGGTGTGAAAACAGACTGAGAGGAAAACGATCATGACAACCAATGAAAAAACCGGATCGGGTGAGCGCAGAGCGCAGGACCCGCGTTTTGTCAGCCAACTGACGCGCAACACTTTTGCCCTGATTCTGGCGGGCGGACGCGGCAGCCGGCTGCATGAACTGACCGACTTTCGCGCCAAGCCGGCGGTGCCGTTTGGTGGCAAATTCCGCATCATCGACTTCACGCTCTCCAATTGCGTCAACTCGGGCGTGCGCCGTGTGGGTGTGGCCACCCAATACAAGTCACAAAGCCTGATCCGGCATCTGCAACTAGGTTGGAGTTTTTTGGACGGGCGCCTCAACGAGTTCATCGAGATCATGCCCGCGCAGCAGCAGTCAGACGAGGTGCACTGGTACCAGGGCACAGCCGACGCGGTGTTTCAAAACCTGCGTGAAATCCGACGCGCCAAGCCTGAATACGTGCTGATTTTGTCAGGCGACCACATTTACCGCATGGACTATGGCCGGGTGCTGGCCGCCCACGTGGCGCGCCAGGCCGACCTGACGGTCACCTGCGTCGAAGTGCCACTGGCAGAGGCAAGCGGCTTCGGCGTGATGTCGGTGGACGATGACAACCGCATTGTTGACTTTACCGAGAAGCCGCCCAAGCCGCAGCACATGCCGGGTGACCCGGACCACGCGCTGGCCAGCATGGGCATTTATGTGTTCAACGCCAGCTTTTTGTACGAGCAATTGCTGCGTGACGCAGATGACCCCAAATCGAGTCATGATTTTGGCAAAGACATCATTCCGCACTGCGTCAAGCGTTATCGGACCTTTGCACAAAATTTTTCCGAGAGCTGTGTGACCGAGCCCGGCAAGCCCGCCTACTGGCGCGATGTGGGTACGCTGGACGCCTACTGGTCCGCCAACCTGGATCTGGTGCAGGTCACGCCCGATCTCAATCTGTATGCGGAAAACTGGCCAATCTGGACCTGGCAGCCACAAAGGCCGCCAGCCAAATTCGTCTTTGATGACGATACCCGCCGTGGCCAAGCGGTGGATTCGATGGTCTCGGGCGGCTGCATCATCAGTGGTGCCACGGTGCGCCGGTCGATGCTGTTTTCAGGCGTGAATGTGCACAGTTATGCCAGCATTGAAGATTCGATGATCTTGCCCAATGTGGACGTCGGTCGGCACTGCGTGTTGAAGAAGTGCATCATTGACAAGAACTGCGTCCTGCCGGAGGGCACGGTGATTGGTGTCGATCATGCGCAGGACAAAAAGCGTTACCGCGTGACCGAATCGGGCATTACGCTGGTGACCAAGGAAATGCTGGGTCAGTCGGAGACGGGAATACGTTGATGGCGCAGCGCCTGAAAAAAGGCGCTGGCCCCTCGCATAATTAAGCGGATGCGGATATTATCTGAAACCTTTTAACCGCCAACAGGAAATAGCCCAATGAAAACTGCCCACGACCTCGTTGCTGCCGCCAAAGCGCGCGTGCAGGAAATCACGGTGGCTGAAGCTGAACCCGCCATTCTTGCCGCCGACGTGCTGGTGGATGTGCGTGAAGCCGATGAATTTATCGCGGGCCATGTTCCCGGTGCCGTTCATATTTCCCGCGGCTTGCTGGAGTTCAAATTCAGCGCCAACCCGGCGCTGCAGGCGCGCGACCTGAACATTTTGTTGTATTGCAAAACCAGTGGCCGCGCCGCGCTGGCAGCGGTGGCATTGCAGGACATGGGCTACTTGAACGTGCGCTCGATCGCTGGCGGTTTCGATGGCTGGGCGGCAGCGGGCAAACCGGTGGCCAAGCCCGAAACACCGTCGTTCGAATAAGCCTTAATCCAGCGAGCGGCCTTCGCCAGCTTCTTCCACGGTTTGCCCATCGCGGATGTGGTAGATGCGCTTGAAGGTGGGGATGATTTTTTCGTCGTGCGTCACCACAATGATGGCGGTGTGGGCCTGAATAGCCATCTGGTTCAGGATACGCATCACGCCCAGGGCGCGCTCGCTGTCCAGCGGGGCCGTGGGTTCGTCCGCCAGTATGACCGGCGGTCGATTCGCCAGTGCCCGGGCAATTGACACCCGCTGTTGTTCTCCGCCAGAAAGCTGCGAGGGCTCGGCACGGGCGCGGTGCTGCACATCCAATGCTGTCAAAAGATCGAGCGCGCGGGCGCGGGCTTGCGGATTGGCTTGACCCGCCAGCATCGGCAGCAGGGCCACGTTGTCGGTCACGTCCAGAAACGGGATCAGGTAGGGCGCCTGAAAAATGAAACCAATGCGGTCACGCCGCAGGGCGCGCAGGTCGGGCACTTTCCAGCCATTGTCATAAATCACATCGTTGCCCAGCGTCATTCGGCCCGACGTGGGCTCGATGATGGCACCCAGGCATTTGAGCAGCGTGCTTTTGCCCGAACCCGATGGCCCCACCAGGCCCACCACCTCGCCCGGCGCCACCACCAGATTGACATTTTTCAGCGCTTCGACGGCGCTGTCGCCCTTGCCATACACCTTGCGCAGGCCTTCAATGCGGATGCCGCCCGTGGTTGTTTGTTGTGGGTTCATGGCGCTCATCCGATGGCCTCGGCCGGGTCCACCTTGAGCGCCACGCGAATCGCAAGCGTGCTGGCCAGGGCACAAATCAGCAGTGTGGCGACCAGACCGGTGACGGCGTCGCGTGGCATCAGCAGCACGTATTTGGGAAAGATCGGCGCCCAGACCGTGGCCGAAATTTTGCCCACCATGAAGCCGATCAGCCCGAGCCCCATGGCCTGCTGCAGGATCATGCCGGCAATGGTGGTGTTGCGCGTGCCGATCAGCTTCAACACCGCAATTTCACGGATTTTGCCGAGCGTCATGGTGTAGATGATGAAGGCCACAATGGCCGCGCTGACCACCGCCAGAATGGCCAGAAACATGCCGATTTGTTTGGCCGAGGTGGCGATCAGCTTGGCCACCAGAATGTCTTCCATGCCGGCGCGGGTGTATACCTGCACATGCTTCCAGCGCATCAGCGACCCGGCCACTTCATCGGGCTGCCAGCCGGGCGCGAGTTGCACCAGCACGGCGTTGACGTTGTGACTACTGGTCTGCAGGTTTTGCACGGCATCCAGCAAGCCCGGCACGCCGGGGCGGTTGAAGGCCGGATTGGCAGCGGTGCGGTTGCGCTCGTTTTGAATGGTGTCGTTGTCTTTCAAGAACTGCGCTTCCTGCGCGTCTTTCAAAGGCACAAACAGCATCGGGTCGCCGCCCGAGGACACCATGCGCTGCGTCAGTCCCACCACCAAAACGTTGTGGCGGCGCACACGCACCGTATCGCCCAGTTTCAGGCCGGTTTTGACATCTGCCACCGCCTCATAGTGGTCGCGGGTAAGTTGGCGCCCGGCCACCAGGTAGCCGGGCGCGCCGGGCTGGCCGGGCTCCACACCCACCACCATGGTACGGGCCTCGTCACCGTTGGGACGCTGCACCTGCATGGTGAGGTAGGTGACGTTGGCGGCTTGCGCCACGCCCGGCATGCCGCGCACGCTGCGCACCACGTCGTCCTTGATGCTGGAGGCTTCGGCATACGGACCCTGGGTGTCTTTTTGCACCACCCACAGATCGGCCTGGCTGTTGGTGATGAGCGCCTGCGCGTCGTCCACCATGCCGCGGTAGACCCCGGCCATGGTCAGCGTCACGCCAATCAACAACCCAAGCCCCAGCCCGGTTAGGGCGAACTTGCCCCAACTGTGCAAAATGTCGCGCCCGGCCAGGCTGATCATTTGGCCGCCTCAGGCTTCACCAGGGCGTCCACCACGGTAATGCGGGCGCCACTGCTCAGGGTTCTTTGACTGTAAATCACCACCTGGTCATTTTTATCCAGGCCCTTGAGCACCTGCACCTGGCCATCCAGGCTTTGCGCGCCAAGTTGCACCGGCGCGAACTCAGGCTTGTTGTCGATCACGCGCCAGACGCCGCTCTGGCCTTTTTGATGCTGGATGGCGGCGTTGGGCAGCAGCAACGCCGGTGCGGTGGCGGGCAGTTGCAGTGTGACCTCGGCCATTTCACCGACCGAGACGTTGGCAGGCGGGACATCAAAAGCCACTTGGGCCAAACGCTCTTCGGTGACGTTGTCGGCCAGCAGTTCCAGCCGCGCCACCTGGCCGCTCAAGGGGGTTTTGGGGCTGGAGCGCAGCACAATGCTGGCCTTGAGTCCGGGCGCCAGCCCGGCTGAGCGGCCCTGATCGACGCGCATTTTGACCCACAAGCTGTTTGGGTCCATCAGGCGCAGCACCGGCTGGCCCGCCACCACCGTGCTGCCGGCCTC
>NZ_JAABQC010000121.1 GCF_011391645.1 Rhodoferax sp.
TGGTTTCCTCAAAGACGGCGAGGATCAGTCCTCGTAGTAGCCGCGTTCGGCACCCGTGTGGCAGGCCGTGCAGTTGGCCTTGCTGCGCACCGTGCTCTGCGTCCATTCCGAGGCCCTCACTTCGCGGTGCTCCTTGACCCAACGGGGCAGTTCGGTGATGCGCAGCGGGGCCTGGCTTGGCGCCACGTCACGCAGCAGCTTGTTGCCGTAGCGCGTGCCGGCCTGGTCGGCGGCGTTGGCGGTGAGGTAGGCGGTAATTTTTTTGGCGGTGGCCGGGTCGACGCTGGCGTCGTCACCGAAATGGTTTTTCAGGTCCGCCATCATGCGCGTCCAGGAACGCGCCGGCAGCATGGACGGGGCAAACGCCAGGTGGCAGCCGCCGCACTCCTCCTTGACCACCGCGTCGGTGACCGGCGCATAAAAATGGCCGCCACCGGCCTGGGCGCGACCCAGTACCAAAGCAGAAAATGCGACGACGAGCAGGCCCAGGGTGAGCGGACGGTAGGGGATATTCATGATGAGTTCCTTGAATGGGTGTGATTGAAATTACTGGCCAGCCATGAAGCTCAACCAGTCGCCCTTTTCCCTGGCCGTGCATTCACGGCCCATCACTTCGGTGCAGTTGCGCTTGAACCATTTCTCGACCTTGACCGGATCGGTGTAACGCGCCGGCGACGCTGACACCGCCATCGGCTCAATCGTCTTGCCGGTCAGCGCCCGGCCTGGCGTGCGCGGGTCGCGGCCGTGGCAGGTGGCGCAGGTGGCGGTGTCGGGTTTGCCGCCGGTAAAGGCCTGCACGTAAAGTGCCTTGCCGCGCACGGCTGAAAAGCCCGCGAACGTCGGGTCGGCCGCTTTGGCCGCGCTCGCATAGTGCGCCATCTGGTCTTCACGCGGACCGGCTATGGCGCTGCTGGCCAGGCTCAATGACAGGGCCGCAGTCAGCAGCGTGATGGTCAACTTTGGGTACATGTTGGTTTTCTCAATGGGTTGGTATGGGAGCGACTATGCGCAGGGCCAACTGAACACAAGGTGAATCGGCTGTTCATCCTGCGTTCAGCTTGGCAAGGTATAAAAGCGAGCTTCACCGTGTCAGGCCCACCGGGTCACCCAGCCATGCAACACCAAGTTTCAAACAGCGCCAGCCAGGCCAAGGCGTCACGCCGGCCCTGGCGCGCGCACCTGCTTGTGCTGTGCGCGGTGTCCCTCATGGGTCTCAGCGGCATCAGCCGGGCCGGCGCGGACCACGACCGCGCCCGCCAGGCGCTGGAAGCGGGCGAGGTGCTGCCGCTGGGCACCATCCTGGAGCGGCTTGAGCGCGATCACCCCGGCCAGGTAATCGATGTGGAGCTGGATCTTGAAAAACGCGACGGCGTGGAGCGCTGGGTCTACGAGGTCAAGCTGTTGCGCAAGGGCGGCGCGCTGGTCAAGCTCGAGGTTGATGCGCGCACTGGCGGCGTGATCAGCCGCAAGGTCAAGGACTGACATGGTTGCAACCAACAAGGGCCGGCGATGCGCATTTTGATTGTGGAAGACGAGCCCACCCTGCTGGCGCAACTGACGGAGGGCACTCGCGCCGCGGGCTATGCGGTGGACCTGGCCGACAACGGGGTGGACGCCCACTTCATGGGCGACACCGAGCCCTACGACGCGGTGCTGCTGGACCTTGGGCTGCCCAGGCTGGACGGCATTTCGGTGCTGCGCCAATGGCGTGCCGCCGGGCGCAACATGCCGGTGCTGATCCTCACCGCACGCGATGGCTGGCATGAAAAAGTGGCCGGCATCGACGCCGGCGCCGACGACTACCTGAGCAAGCCCTTTCACATGGAAGAGCTGCTGGCGCGGCTGCGCGCCCTGATCCGCCGCGCCGGTGGCCATGCCAGCGCCGAGCTGACCTGCGGCCCCCTGAGCCTTGACACGCGCCACAGCCGCGCCGTGGTGGCGGGGCAGGCGTTGAGCCTGACCAGCCACGAGTACCGCGTGCTGGCCTACCTGATGCACCACCGCAACCAGGTGGTGTCGCGCAGCGTGCTGGTCGAGCACATTTATGCGCAAGATTTCGACCGGGATTCCAACACCGTGGAAGTCTTCATTGCCCGGCTGCGCAAGAAGCTGCCCGCCGGCATGATTGAAACCGTGCGCGGCCTGGGCTACCGCTTGGGCGACCCTGCATGAACCTGTTGCGTCTGCGCCGCTCGCTGCGCGTGCGCCTGCTGGCGGGCACCCTGTTTTGGATTGCGGCCTCGATTGTGGTGGCCGGTTGGGGCCTGGGCACGCTGTTTCGCCAGCATGTCGAGGCCCAGTTTCATGCCGAGCTGACCAGCCAGCTCGACCAGCTGACCGCCCAGTTCACGCTGGATGACCAGGGCCGCCCGCAACTCACGCTGGCACTCAGTGACCCGCGCCTGACCCGGCCCTATTCGGGCTACTACTGGCAGATCGATCAGCTGGCCGACAGCGCTGGCGCCCGCCCAGCGGCCAGGGGCCAGCTGCGCTCCCGCTCGCTTTGGGACCATGTGCTGGCCTTGCCCGCCGACGCGCTCAACGACGGGGCAACACACCGGCACCGGGTGATGGGACCGCAGGGTCAGATGCTGGGGGTGGTGGAGCGCAGTTTGCGCATTGACGACAGCCCTGATGGCCAAGCCTGGTCGTTTCGCCTGATGGCCGCCGCCAACGAAGACTTCATGCTGGAGCCGGTGGCACGCTTCGGCGGCATGATGTGGCTGGCGCTGGGTGTGCTGGCGGCGGGCTTGATGCTGGCCGCCGTGGTGCAGGTGCTGGTGGGTCTGGCGCCCCTGCGCAGCCTGCGCGCCGCGCTGGCGAAGGTCCGTCACGGCGAGGCACAGCAGCTCGACGGGGCGTTTCCAATGGAAATCATGCCGCTCATTGATGACTTCAACAAGGTGCTGGCGCAAAACGCCGAAGTGGTGGCCCGCGCGCGCACCCATGCCGGCAACCTGGCCCATGGGCTCAAGACCCCGTTGACTGTGCTGGCCAATGCGGCCGATGCCGCGCGTGACAAAAGCCCCGCCACCGCCGCACTGGCCCAGCTGGTCAGCGATCAGGTTGCCATTGCGCGCCAGCAGGTGGACTACCACCTGAGACGCGCCCAGGTGGCTGCCACCAGTCGAATGCCCGGTGCCTGGACAGCATTGCAACCCGTCGTTGAGGGACTGCTGCGGGCGATGCGCCGCATTCATGCCGAGCGGCAATTGACGCTCACCGCCGGGCCCTTCGCCTCAGCGCTGGGCTTTCGCGGCGAAGCGCAGGATTTGCAGGAAATGCTCGGCAACCTGGTTGACAACGCCTGCAAATGGGCGGCCCACCGCGTCGACATTCAGGCCGCCCTGAGCGCAGACCGCTTGCGCATCACCGTTGACGATGACGGTCCGGGGCTGCCGGCCGACCAGCGCGACCGTGTCATGCACCGCGGCGTGCGGGCCGACGAGCAGGTGCCGGGGTCGGGCCTGGGGCTGGCCATCGTGGGCGACCTGGCCCGCCTGTATGGCGGTCAGGTCACGCTGGCCGATTCGCCCCTGGGAGGCTTGCGGGCAGTGCTGGAACTGCCAGGTTGATCCCTTGCGGGTCAGACCAAACTCGAAACTTTGTGGGTCAGACCACTCGCGCAGCGACGTGCTCTGACCCCAACTAACTTAAGGCGTGCTCTGACCCCAACCGATCAAGACGAGCGGCGGTTCAGCAGCGCATACAGCACGATGGCGCCAAAGGTGGCGGTGCCGATGCCACCCAGCGCAAAGTCGCCAAACTTCAGGGTGAAATCACCGGTGCCCAGAATCAGCGTGATGGCGGCCACGATCAGGTTCTTGTTGTCAGAAAAATCCACCTTGTTCTCGACCCAGATGCGCGCGCCCGCCACCGCAATCAGGCCAAACACCACAATGCTGACGCCGCCCATCACCGGCAGCGGAATGGTCTGGATCACCGCGCCGAACTTCGGGCTGAAGCCCAGCACAATCGCCAGCAGCGCCGCCACCAGGAACATGGCGGTCGAATAGATTTTGGTGGCGGCCATCACGCCGATGTTTTCGGCGTAAGTGGTGACACCGGTGCCGCCGGCGCTGCCGCTGACCATGGTGGCAATACCGTCGCCAATAAAGGCGCGGCCCATGTAAACGTCGAGGTTCTTGCCGGTCATGGCGGTCACTGCCTTGATGTGGCCCAGGTTTTCGGCCACCAGAATGATCGCCACTGGCGCAATCATCAGCATGGCCTTGGAGTCAAACACCGGCGCGGTAAAGCCGGGCATGCCGAACCAGGCGGCGTTAAACAGGCTGCTCAGGTCCATCGGCTTGCCCAGCCCCAGGCCATTGGTCAGCACGGCGTAAAGCACACTGGCCACCAGCAGGCCGACCAGAATCAGCAGGCGCTGCACCATGCCGCGCGTGAACACCGCCACCAGCGCCACACAAATAAAGGTGGCGGCCTGCATCCAGCTGTCAAAGTTGCTGGCAGCCATGTTCTTGATGGGCACACTGGCCAGGTTCAGGCCGATCACGGCCACCACCGAGCCGGTCACCACCGGCGGCATCAATTTTTCGATCCAGCCGGTGCCCGACACCTGCACCAGCACGCCAATGGCGGTGTACAGCGCGCCGCAGGCAATGATGCCGCCCAGCGCCACACCCATGTTGGCGTTCAGGCCCTGGCCCGCGTAACCGGTGGCCGCGATCACCACGCCGATAAAGGCAAAGCTGGAACCCAGGTAGCTGGGCACCTTGCCACCGGTGATGACAAAAAAGATCAGCGTGCCAATGCCGCTCATCAAAATCGCCAGATTGGGGTCGAAGCCCATCAAAATCGGCGCCAGCACGGTGGCGCCAAACATGGCGATCACATGCTGCATGCCCATCACCGTGGTTTGCGCCCAGGGCAGGCGCTCGTCGGGGGCAATCACGCCGCCTTTTAGCAGGATGTCGGGGCTTTTCTCGGTCCATTCAAATAAGCTCATGGGGGTCCTTGGTTGTTATGGTCAAGCCAGCTTGAATTGTGGCACGCCGGGTGTATAACCTAGGCCCCTTCAAAGTAAACGCAACAACAAGGAATCTCAGACATGGGCGCGCAGTGGAAAGCAAAAGGCAAGGAATTGGCCGCAAACACCCGGGGCCGGGTATTTGGCAAATTGTCCAAAGACATCATGCTGGCCGCCCGCAGCGGCGCCGACCCCGCCGCCAACTCGCGCCTGCGTCTGCTCGTGGAGCAGGCGCGCAAGGCCTCCATGCCCAAAGACACGCTGGACCGCGCCATCAAGAAGGGGGCCGGACTCACCGGCGAGGTGGTCTATTTTGAACATGTGATTTACGAAGGCTTCGCGCCGCACCAGGTGGCCGTCATGGTCGAATGCCTGACCGACAACGTCAACCGCACCGCGCCCGAGATGCGCGTGCTGTTTCGCAAGGGGCAACTGGGCACCTCGGGCTCGGTCGCCTGGGACTTTGACCATGTCGGCATGATCGAGGCCGAGCCCATCACCAAGGACGCCGATGCCGAACTGGCCGCGATTGAGGCCGGTGCGCAAGACCTTGAGCCGGGCGAGGAAGACGGCAACACCCTGTTCCTGACCGACCCCACCGACCTGGACCTGGTGAGCCGGGCCTTGCACGCGCAGGGCTTCAACGTGCTGTCGGCCAAACTGGGCTACAAACCGAAGAACCCGGTGGATCCGGCCAGCTTGAGTGCCGCCCAACTGGAAGAGGTGGAAGCCTTCCTGGCCGCCATTGATGACAATGACGATGTGCAAAATGTCTACGTCAGCCTGGCGGGCACAGCTTGACCAGGCTGGGTTGCATCCCCGCCTTATTTGAACCCCACCCGGTCCAGCATTTGCTGCACCTTGATCTGGTTCATGCCAACCGCGCTGATCGGCACCAATTCGCGCTTGAAACTGCCGCCCGACATGGCCTGCAGCGCAGGATTGTCAAACTGCACACCCTTGGCCACCGGCCATTCGTTGTTGCCGTCGGCAAAGTGCTTTTGGGCCGACGGGCTGACCAGGTATTCCAGGAATTTGAGCGCGTTGTCCTGGTTTTTGGCATACCGCGCCACGGCACCGCCGGCAATGTTGACATGGGTGCCCCAAGTGGCCTGATTCGGAAACATCACCTTGACCTTGCCGGCAACCGCCTGGTCTTCAGGCTTGCCTGAGCGCATCAGCCGCGCCAGGTAATAGGTGTTGGTGATGGCCACGCCACACTCACCCGAGGCAACTCCCTTGATCTGGTCGGTGTCGCCGCCCTTGGGCGAGCGTGCCATGTTGTCCACCAGCCCCTTGAGCCAGACTTCGGTCTTGGCCGGGCCCAAGTGCTCGGTCATGGCGCCAAACAGGCTCAGGTTGTACGGATGTGAACCGGAGCGTATGCACAGCTTGCCCTTGAGCTTCGGATCGGCCAGCTTTTCGTAGCTGTCAACGTCGGCGGCGCTGACCCTGGCCGGGTCATACACCACAACGCGCGCGCGGGTGGACAAGCCGAACCAGGCGGTGCCGCCGTTGTCAGCCGGCTTGGCGCGCAAATTGGCGGGGATGGCTGCCTCGAGCACCTTGGACTTGACCGGCTGGAACAGGCCATCTACCTCTGCGCGCCACAAGCGTGACGCATCGACCAGCAAGATCACATCCGCCGGCGAGGCGCTGCCCTCGGCCTTGAGGCGCGCCAGAATGCCGGCGTCATCGGCGTCGACACGGTTGATCTTGATGCCGGTGGCCTGGGTGAACTGGCTGTAAAGCGCCTCGTCGGTAGGGTAATGGCGGGCCGAATAAAGATTCAAGACAGGCTCCGCCGCCTGCGCCAAACCCATGCTCAAGCCCAACAGCGCCAAGGACAATTTGCCAAAAGATCGAACCATGAAAAAACTCCGCGAGTGAATGAATGGCGCCATTATATCTCAAATGCGAATCATTCTCATTAGTATTTGTTGCGGGGAGTTTATTTTTTGAAGGGGCACGCGGTTTTGATGCAGCGGGCGTAAAGACTCAGCGAATGGTCTTCTATCTCATAGCCCTGGGCCTTGGCAATTTTTTTCTGCCGAGCCTCAATCTCGGCGTCAAAAAACTCCTCGACCCGGCCGCAGTCCATGCAAACAATATGGTCGTGGTGGTGGCCCTCGTTGAGCTCAAAAACAGCCTTGCCATTTTCGAAATTGCTGCGGCTCAAAATGCCCGCCTGCTCAAACTGCGTCAGCACCCGGTACACCGTGGCCAGGCCAATGGTGACGTTGTCGGCCAGCAGGGTTTTGTAAATGTCTTCAGCGCTCATGTGTCGCTGCACCGCGTTTTGAAACAGCGCCAGAATGGTCTGGCGCGGGCCGGTGATCTTGAGGCCGGTGTCTTTGAGCTTGTGCATTTTTTCGTTCATGGGAATGCCTCTGGTTCGGGT
>NZ_JAABQC010000122.1 GCF_011391645.1 Rhodoferax sp.
TCAACGACTTCATGTCGCGTGGCGACAAGATTTTTGTCGGCACCGTCAAGCGCATGGACAAGGGCGACCTGATTGTTGAGTCGGGCCGCGTTGAAGGTCGCCTGCGCCGCAATGAAATGATCCCGAAAGAAAACTTTCGCACCGGTGACCGTGTGCGCGCCATGATCATGGAAGTCGACCTGACGCTGCGCGGCGCACCGATCGTGCTGTCGCGCTCGGCGCCCGAGTTCATGAAAGAGCTGTTTCGCAACGAGGTGCCAGAGATTGAGCAGGGCCTGCTGGAGATCAAATCCTGCGCCCGTGATGCCGGTTCAAGGGCCAAAATTGCCGTGTTGTCGCATGACAAGCGCATTGACCCGATTGGCACCTGCGTTGGCGTGCGCGGCACCCGTGTCAACGCGGTGACCACCGAGTTGGCTGGCGAACGCGTGGACATTGTGCTGTGGAGCGAGGACCCGGCGCAGTTCGTCATTGGCGCCCTGGCGCCGGCCAATGTGAGCAGCATTGTGGTGGACGAAGAGCGCCACGCCATGGACGTGGTGGTGGACGAGGAAAACCTGGCCATAGCCATTGGTCGCGGCGGACAGAACGTGCGTCTGGCGGCAGAGCTGACTGGCTGGAAAATCAACATATTGGATGCGGCGGAATCTGCAGAAAAGCAGGCCAGTGAAGTGGACGTCAGCCGCCATTTGTTCATGGAAAAACTCGATGTTGACGAAGAAATCGCCGACCTGCTGATTGCCGAGGGCTTTACCAGCCTGGAGCAGGTGGCCTATGTGCCGCTTGAGGAAATGCTGGAAATCGAGAGCTTTGACGAAGACACGGTCAGCGAACTGCGCGCCCGCGCCAAAGACGCCCTGTTGACCATGGAAATCGCCCTGGAAGAAAATTCCGGCGGCGTGGCGATGGACCTGCGCGACCTCGAGGGCCTGAATGCAGCGCTGATCGGCAAGCTGGCTGACAACGGTGTTCATGTGCTCGATGATTTGGCTGATCTGGCGGTGGATGAACTCACCGAGATCACCGGTCTGTCAGAAGAAGAAGCCAGGACCTTGATCATGAAGGCCCGCGAACATTGGTTCGCCGGTGAAGCCGCTTCCACCCAAAGTGAATGATCATGAATTTAAAGTAAAAGCCAAGACGTCCCTGCCCGCGGGCATTGACGTCTGAACCAAAGGTTACCCAAAAAATGTCCAGTATGACCGTTGCCGAGTTTGCTAATGAACTCAAGAAATCACCCGACACGTTGCTTGAGCAATTGAAGTCGGCAGGTGTTGCCAAATTGGCAGCATCGGACAAACTCACGGAATCCGACAAGCAGAGTCTGTTGAGTTATTTGCAGCTCAGCCACGGCACCCATCTGGGCGAGCGTAAAAAGATCACGCTGGTCAAAAAATCGACCACTGAAATCAAGCAGGCGGATGCCACCGGCAAGGCGCGCACGATCCAGGTGGAAGTGCGTAAAAAGCGCACCTTTGTGCGTCGTGACGACGGCACCGACACCAATGCGGTTGCTGTGCCGGAAGAAACGGAAGAACACGAGGCGCAACACGCCGCGACCTTGCAAATCGACCACGCTGAATTGGCGCGTCGCGAAGAAGAAGCCCGCCGCCAGGCCGAGTTGATCCGCCGCCAGGAAGAAGAGCTGGCCGAGCGACGCCGTCATCGTGAAGCGCAGGAAACCCTCGCTCGCGAGGCGGCAGACCGGGCCGCTGCTGAGGCGGCGGCCGAGCGTGAGCAGGCCGTGCAGCTCGCTGAACAGAGCAAGCCGGTAACGACAAGCCCGGTGGTGGATGACGCCGCGATCAGGGCCGCCGGAGAAGCGGCTGCCGCCAAGGCAGAGGCCGACAAGGCGGCGCAGCAACAATTGAAGGCACTGGCCCAGGAAAAGGCGGCACTTGACTCCAAAAACCTGCTGGCAGAAGAGCAGGCGCGCGCGCTGGATCTGACCACACGTCGGCAAAAAGCCGAATCCGAGGCCGCTGCCATTCGTTTGATGATGTCGCAGCCCGGCAAGAAACTGCCTCCCAAAAAGGTCGAAGAACCGAAGCCGGTTGCCAAACCCGCAGAGGCGGCCAAGGCCGGCATCAAAGGCACATTGCACAAGCCCGCGGGTAGTCCCGCCGGCACCAAGCCAGCAACGCCTGCTGCGGCAGCGGGTGCGGCTGCGGGCGCTGGCAAAGAGGTCAAATCGGCCAAGCTTTCCAGCAGCTGGGCGGGTGACCCGGCCAAGAAAAAAGGCATTCCCACCCGGGGCGACACCGGAGCCGGTGCCGGACGGGCAGGCAATTGGCGCGGCGGCCCGCGCGGACGGCGTGGCAGCAACGACCGCGGTCATGACGATCACCACGCGCAAGGCGCGCCGGCCGAGGTGCGGGTGCTGGAAGTGCACGTGCCTGAAACCATCACCGTGGCCGAGCTGGCCCACAAGATGGCTGTCAAGGCCTCCGAGGTGATCAAGCACCTGATGAAACTGGGACAGATGGTCACCATCAACCAGCCGCTGGACCAGGACACGGCCATGATTTTGGTCGAGGAAATGGGTCACAAAGCCATTGTGGCGGCGCTTGACGACCCGGAAGCCTTCACCGATGACGAAGTCTCGCAACAGCAGGCCCCGTCCTTGTCGCGCGCCCCTGTGGTGACCGTGATGGGCCACGTTGACCACGGCAAGACCTCATTGCTGGACTACATTCGCCGCACCAAGGTGGCCACGGGTGAGGCCGGCGGCATCACCCAGCACATTGGTGCCTACCATGTGGAAACAGCGCGTGGCGTGGTGTCGTTCCTCGACACCCCCGGCCACGAGGCATTTACCGCCATGCGTGCCCGTGGCGCGCAAGCCACTGACATCGTGATTCTGGTGGTGGCGGCCGACGACGGCGTCATGCCGCAAACCAAGGAAGCCATCAAGCACGCCAAGGCGGCGGGGGTGCCGATTGTGGTGGCGATCACCAAGGTCGACAAGCCCGACGCCAACCCCGAGCGCGTCAAGAACGAGCTGGTGGTTGAAGACGTGATTCCTGAAGATTTTGGCGGTAGTTCACCGTTTGTCTCGGTGTCTGCCAAGACCGGCCAGGGCATTGATGCCTTGCTGGAACAGGTGCTGTTGCAGGCCGAGGTGCTGGAGCTCAGGGCGCCGGTCGATGCCATGGCCAAGGGCCTGGTGATCGAGGCCCGGCTTGACAAGGGTCGCGGCCCCGTGGCCACCGTGCTGGTGCAATCAGGCACCTTGAAGGCGGGTGACGTGGTGCTGGCGGGCCAGACCTTTGGCCGCGTGCGCGCCATGCTCGACGAAAACGGCAAGCCGGTCAAAACGGCAGGCCCGTCAATTCCGGTTGAAATCCAGGGCCTGACTGAAGTGCCGCAAGCCGGTGATGAATTCATGGTGATGGCTGACGAGCGCCGTGCCCGCGAAATTGCCACTTACCGTGCCGGCAAGTTCCGCCACACCAAGCTGGCCAAGCAGCAGGCATCCAAGCTCGAAAACATGTTCACCGACATGACAGCGGGCGAGGTCAAGATGGTGCCGATCATTGTCAAGGCCGACGTGCAGGGCTCGCAGGAAGCCTTGTCGCAGTCGCTGCTCAAGCTCTCCACCGACGAGGTCAAGGTGCAACTGGTGTACGCCGCTGTGGGCGCCATCAGCGAGTCCGACGTCAACCTGGCCATTGCCTCCAAGGCGGTCATCATCGGCTTCAACACCCGTGCTGATGCCGGGGCGCGCAAGCTGGCCGAGAACAATGGTGTCGATATCCGTTATTACGACATCATTTACGACGCGGTCGATGAGCTCAAGCTGGCCATGTCGGGCATGCTGACGCCGGACAAGAAGGAAGAAATCATCGGTACCGCCGAGATTCGCCAGATTTTCAAGGTGTCCAAGATTGGCTCGATTGCGGGTTGTATGGTCACGGCCGGTGTGGTGCGCCGCAGCGCGCGCTTGCGCCTGCTGCGCCAGAACATGGTGATCATGACCGGCGAACTCGAGTCGCTCAAGCGCTTCAAGGACGATGCCAAGGAAGTGCGCGAGGGCTTCGATTGCGGCCTGAACATCAAGAACTACAACGACATCCAGGAAGGTGACGTGCTGGAGTTCTTCGAGATCCGCGAAGTGGCGCGTACCTTGTAACCGACCGGGATTGATCCGTGCACAAGAAATCTGCCACACCCAACCGCGCCTTCAAGGTGGCCGATCAGATCCAGCGTGATCTGACCGAGCTGATCGCGCGCGAGCTCAAGGACCCGCGTGTTGGCATGGTCACCATTCAGGGCGTCGAAGTGACGCCCGACTATGCCCATGCCAAGGTGTTTTTCAGCTTGCTTGCCGGAGACGTGAAAGCCTGCACCGAGGGCTTGAACCAGGCCGCCGGCTTTCTGCGCGCCGGCTTGTTCAAGCGCCTGCACATTCACACCGTGCCCACGCTGCATTTCATTTTTGACCAGACGCCTGAGCGTGCCGCCGACATGAACGCCCTGATCGCTCGCGCGGTCGCCTCCCGGGCCAAGGAAGATTAATTAGATGAACGCGCCACGGGTACGGGTTGCCAGGCGCCCCGTGCATGGGGTGCTGTTGCTGGACAAGCCATTGGGCTGGTCGAGCAATGATGCCTTGCAGAAGGTGAAATGGCTGTTGCGTGCTGAAAAAGCGGGCCACACCGGCACCCTTGACCCGCTGGCCACAGGTGTGCTGCCCCTGTGTTTTGGGGCCGCCACCAAGTTCAGCCAGTTGCAGCTCGATGCCGACAAAACCTATGAGGCAGTGCTGTGTCTGGGCGTAAAAACCAGCACCGGTGATGCCGAGGGCGAGGTGATTGCAACCCGGCCGGTGGCGGTGAGCGCCGCCGACGTGGCGGGCGTGCAGGCGCAGTTTACCGGGCCAATCAGCCAGTTGCCGCCCATGCACAGCGCCTTGAAGAAGGACGGCAAGGCGCTTTACGAGTATGCGCGTGCCGGGATTGACGTGGAAAGGGCCTCACGGGAGGTGCAGATTTATGAATTGCGGTTGGCGCTTGAGACCACCGATGCGCCGCAGCCGGTTGTCAGACTGGTGGCCAAGTGCAGCAAGGGAACCTACATCCGCACGCTGGGTGAGGACATCGGTGAGGCGCTGGGTTGCGGCGCGCATTTGAGCGCGTTGAGACGCCTGGCGACAGGCGGTTTCGGGCTGGCGCAGTGCGTCACCCTGGAAGCGCTGGAGGCCATGACTGAAGAACAGCGCCTGGCCTGCCTGCTGCCGGTTGACAGTTTGTTGGCGGGCCACACGCCGGTCACACTGGATGGAGAGAATGCAGCCAGATTTTTATCCGGCTTGCGTCGACGGGGTGACTGGCCGGATGCCGTGCAGGTGGCGGTGTATGCCAGCGCGGACGGCAGTTTGCTGGGCACGGCGCAGGTCAATTCGGGTGAGCTGATTCCTGTCCGGCTTTTGAGTGCGCCAGAAATTGAGCAAATGAAAAGTTTTAAAACGAGTGTGAAAGATGCCGGGACAACAACGGGCGCAGGGTGCGCGGTCCTGAACTAATTTAAGAGAAAGTGAACCATGATCAATAACCAAATCCGAAACATTGCCATCATCGCCCACGTTGACCACGGCAAAACCACCATGGTGGACCAGTTGCTGCGCCAGTCCGGCACCTTTGCCCAGCACGAGAAGGTGGTTGACACCGTGATGGACAACGACGCGATCGAAAAAGAGCGCGGCATCACGATTCTGGCCAAAAACTGCGCCGTGACCTGGAAAGGCACGCACATCAACATCGTCGACACCCCCGGCCACGCCGACTTTGGCGGCGAGGTGGAGCGCGCCCTGAGCATGGTCGACGGCGTGGTGCTGTTGATCGACGCCCAGGAAGGGCCCATGCCGCAGACCCGCTTTGTGACCAAAAAGGCGCTGGCCCTGGGCTTGAAGCCGATTCTGGTGGTGAACAAGGTGGACAAGCCCGGTGCGCGTCCCCAGTTCGTGGTGGATGCCGCCTTTGATTTGTTCGACAAGCTCGGCGCCACCGATGACCAGCTGGATTTCCCGGTGGTTTACGCCTCGGGCATCAACGGTTGGTCGTCGATGGAAGAGGGCGGCCAGGGTGAGCAGTGGGGTCCTGACATGTCGGCCCTGTTTGACACCATTCTGGACCACGTGCCGCACCAGCAGGGTGACCCGGCAGCGCCGCTGCAGCTGCAAATTTCGGCGCTCGACTTCTCCACCTTTGTGGGACGCATTGGCGTTGGCCGCATCAGCCAGGGCACGATCAAGCCGATGATG
Organism: Rhodoferax sp.; assembly: GCF_011391645.1. GTDB lineage: Bacteria > Pseudomonadota > Gammaproteobacteria > Burkholderiales > Burkholderiaceae_C > Rhodoferax. The sequence goes on from NZ_JAABQC010000122.1 coordinate 6,263, forward strand.
GACGTGGTGGTGATGGAAGGCCTGGACGGCAAGGCGGTGAAGGGCCGCATCAACCAGGTGTTGACCTTCGAGGGCCTGGAGCGCGTGCAGGCCACCGAGGCCGGTCCGGGTGAAATTGTGCTGATCAACGGCCTGGCCGACATCGGCATTGGTGTCACCATCACCGATCCGACCACGCCGATGCCGCTGCCGATGCTGAAGGTCGATGAGCCCACCCTGACCATGAACTTTTGCGTCAACACCAGCCCGCTGGCCGGCCGCGAAGGCAAGTTCGTCACCAGCCGCCAGATCTGGGACCGCCTGCAAAAGGAACTGCAGCACAACGTGGCGCTGCGCGTCAAGGAAACCGACGAAGAAGGTATCTTCGAAGTCATGGGCCGCGGCGAGCTGCACCTGACCATTTTGCTGGAAAACATGCGCCGCGAAGGCTATGAGCTGGCGGTTTCCAAACCGCGCGTGGTGTTCAAGGACATTGACGGCGTGCGTTACGAGCCCATCGAAATGGTCACCGCCGACATCGAAGAGCAGCACCAGGGTGGCGTCATGCAGGCGCTGGGCGAGCGCAAGGCCGACCTCATCAACATGGAACCCGATGGCCGCGGCCGTGTGCGCCTGGAATACCGCATTCCGGCGCGGGGCCTGATTGGCTTCACCAACGAATTCATGAACCTGACGCGCGGTTCCGGCCTGATCTCCAACATCTTTGACAGCTACGAGCCGCACAAGGGCGAGATTGGCGGGCGCAAGAACGGCGTGCTGATCTCGATGGATGCGGGCGAAATCTTCAACTACGCGCTGGGCAAGCTCGACGACCGTGGCCGCATGTTCGTCACCGCCAATGATCCGGTGTACGAGGGCATGATTGTGGGTATCCACAACCGTGACAACGACCTGGTGGTCAACGCCACCCGCACCAAGCAGCT
>NZ_JAABQC010000123.1 GCF_011391645.1 Rhodoferax sp.
ATACAGCCATTGCAGGCAGAGCGCTGTAATCACGGTTCTCTGCCTGCGCTGCGCACCAGCTGCAAGCCTCCAGCCAGTCATTGCGCCACAGCAGCGTGGCTTTCGGATGTTGATCCACACACATTCCAGCATGTTCTGGCACCAACAAAACGGCTACCCATGACCACTGTTTCACCCAACCCCCGCACTATGCCCATCCCGTCCTGCTTGCCCCGGAGGACTTTCTGATGTGGCACTACCTGAGTAACCTGCTGATTGCTGGCAACGTGGGCATCATGGTGTTTTTCACCGTGGCCGTGGCACCCACCATATTTACCGCACTGCCGCCCGAGTGGGCTGCGGCTTATGTTCGGAAATTCTTTCCAAAATACTTCTTTTTCCTGGGCGTGACCACTGCGCTGGCAACGGTGGGAGCCAATGGTCTGGTCGCCCAGGCGGCACTGCTGGGCTGCGCGGCGGTGTTTTTCTTCAGCTGCTTCTGGCTCACGCCCCGCATCAACCGCGCGCGCGATGAAAAGCGGGGCGCTGAATTCAAGACGCTGCATTGGACAAGCGTGGGTCTCAACATGGCACAGCTGCTCGTTCTCATCGGTTTGCTGATCCCCGGCGGACGGGCCGCATGAGCCAGCCGCAATGCACCGCGCCGGTGAGCGACTGCGACTCGCTTACCGTGATGTTTGACGGGGCCTGCCCCCTGTGCCGGCGGGAAATCGGCCTGTACCAAGCCATTACCCCGCTTGAAAAGGTGGTGTGGCTGGACGTGAGTGAGGCCGGCATGGCGATGGATCCGGCCGACCAGGCCCGGTATCTGGCCCGCTTTCACGTGCGCCAAAAGGACGGCAGCGTGCTCAGCGGAGCCGCCGCTTTTGTGGCGCTGTGGCTGGCCATGCCGGGCTGGCGCTGGCTCGGCCGCGCAGGCCGCCTGCCCGGCGTGACGCCGCTGCTGGAACTGGTGTACCGCGGCTTCCTGCACCTTCGCCCCCGCTTGCAACGCTGGGCACGTCGCGTCGGCAGCGCTTGAAATATCATGCAGCTTTGCCAGCGCCAGAAAGTGAGCCCCTCATATGTCTGATTTGCCTGCTTACACCCCACCCAAGGTCTGGACCTGGGACAAAGCCAATGGGGGTCAATTCGCCAACATCAACAGACCTGTCGCCGGACCAACCCACGAGGCTGCACTGCCGCGCGGCAAACACCCGCTGCAGTTGTATTCGCTGGCCACTCCCAACGGTGTCAAAGTTACCGTCATGCTGGAGGAATTGCTGGCACTCGGCCACGCGGGTGCGCAATATGATGCCTGGCTGATCCGCATCAACCAGGGTGACCAGTTCGGCAGCGGTTTTGTCGCGGTGAACCCCAACTCAAAAATCCCGGCACTGCTGGACTGCAGTGAGGCCGAGCCGATCAGGGTATTTGAATCCGGCTCAATACTCATGTACCTTGCCGAAAAATTTGGCGCCTTTTTACCGACCAAGCCAGCCCAACGCGCCGAGTGCCTGTCGTGGTTGTTCTGGCAGATGGGCAGCGCGCCCTACCTGGGCGGCGGCTTTGGCCACTTCTATGCCTACGCGCCAACCAAGATCGAATACGCCATCGACCGTTTTGCCATGGAAGTCAAACGCCAGCTCGATGTGCTCAACCGGCAACTTGCCGACCACCCTTATGTCAGCGGTGCTGAGTACACGATTGCCGACATGGCCATCTGGCCCTGGTACGGGGCGCTGGTCAAGGGCCTGGTGTACGAGGCTGGCGAGTTCCTGCAGGTCCACGAGTACACCCACGTCATCCGCTGGGCTGACGACATTGCCAAGCGCCCGGCGGTCCAACGCGGGCGCATGGTCAATCGCATCAGCGGGCCACTGGCGTCGCAGTTGCATGAACGTCACGACGCCAGCGACTTCGACACCCGCACCCAAGACAAACTGCAGGCGCCAACATGATCACGCTTTACGACTGCGCCACCGCACCCAGCCCCCGTCGCGCGCGCATTCTGCTGGCTGAAAAAGGCATCGCCCACGCCACCGTGCAGGTCGACTTGAAAACGGGTGAGCAACTCGGCGAGGCTTACCGAAAAATCAACCCCCAATGCACGGTGCCTGCGTTGCTGACTGAAGAGGGCGTCATGCTGACCAGCAACGCGGCCATTACCGCTTATCTGGAGGCGCGGTACCCGCTCCCACCCATGCTGGGCGTGACACCGATGGACAAGGCTGAGATTGCGGATTGGCATTGGCGTATCGAGTTTGAAGGATTCATGCCAATTGCAGAGGCATTTCGCAACACTTCTGCCGCCATGTTGCACCGTGCCTTGCCTGGGCCGGCGAACTACGAGCAAATTCCCCAACTGGCCGAGCGCGGGCTGGCAAGGCTGCAGAAATTTCTGATGGACCTGGAAGAGCAACTGCACAACCGGGACTTTGTCGCGGCGCGGCAGTTCAGTGTGGCTGACATCCTGGCGGTCGTGGCGATCGACTTTGCCCGCATCGTCAAAGTCAGGCCCGATGAACGCCATCCCAATCTGTTGCGCTGGCGCGCGGCGATGGCTCAGCGGCCATCGATGGCCTTGTAGATGACCTGCTGATTGGTGCGGCTGGCGGGGATCGAACCCACGACCCTTGGCTTCGGAGGCCAATACTCTATCCACTGAGCTACAGCCGCAACTGAACGGGAGATTGTAGGGGGGTTTGGAAAAGGGCCCAACCATATAATTGGAAGCTGATTTTGAACCCAACTTTGATTTGAGGCCATCATGAGCGACCCCCGCCACACCACAGACCACGACTCGCACGCCGCTCGCGGCGCCAGCAAAATGAAACCAACCAAAACGAACCTCGCATTGGCCGGGCTTGCACTGTTGGTGCTTGGCTCCCTGACGGCTTATTACGCAACGCAAAGTGGTGGCCGGACCGCCCCTGACATGTCTGAAGAAGCGGTGGCCAGGCGCATTCAAAAAGTGGGCATGCTGGAGTTGGGCGAGGCCAAGCGCGGACCCAGGACTGGTGAAGAGGTGTACAAGGCGCAGTGCACCACCTGCCACGACGCGGGCCTGCTGGGCGCACCCAAGTTTGGCGATGCCGCCGCCTGGGCACCGCGCATTGCCACCGGCTATGCCGCACTGCTGAACGCATCCCTCAAGGGCAAGGGCAACATGACCGCCCAGGGCGGCGGCGCCTTTGCCGACTTTGAGGTGGGCCGTGCCGTGGCTTACATGGCCAATGCCGCCGGCGCCAAGTTTGAAGAGCCCGCCGCGCCAGAAGCCGCCGCCGGGGCCGAGGCACCCGCTGCCACGGCATCAGAAGCCAAATAGGCGCAGGCGCTACTTATTTTGTAGTGCTTGCGGGCTTTTGACAAAGCCAAATTGGCCGGGCAAGTCACATTGCATTGCCGCTTGCGGCTGCCACAGGCCCAGTTCCACCGCCTCGGCGGCAAGGCCCATGTCCTGGGTGTGCACCAGCCCGAGGCCGGCCGTTGACGCCAGGTACAAGTGGCCCGCCTCGTCCAGCCAGGCGCCCTGCACTTTGGCGGCCCGGCCCAGGTGGTCTTTGACGGTGTGGTCAGGCTGCACCCGCCAGACCAGCGGCGCGGCTTGCAGTTCCACATAGACGCGCTGCGGGCCATTCTGAAAAAACCACTGCCCCGCGTCATCCGGCAGGTAGTTGCGGGCAATGAAATCCATCAGTTTCTCGTGCGTCAGCAAGGAGCCCTTGCTGCCCGCCAGACCACTCTGAAAGGCCCCTGCCGCCTGCGCCCGGTCGTCGCGCAGGTACCAGTTGCCACGCGCATCCAGACCCAGCCAGCCATAGCAATTGGGCACGTTGGGCCATTTGGCCATGGCTTGTTTGACGATGTCGTCCATTTATTTCTCCTGTCAACAGTGTGCTTTCAACCAGGCACCCACGGTCTGCGGCAGCGTTTGCAGGTGGCCCGGTGGCGGCCCGGCTGCAAAACCGACATGACCACCGTGCCCGGGCTGCCATAGGGTCACCCTTGAACCCACCTCACTTTGCCGGGGCAGGCTGCTGGCGGGCACGAACGGGTCGTTCAAGGCGTTGACCACCAGGGTGGGCAGGCGGATGTCGGCCAGGCGCGGCTTGGCCGACGCGCGCAGCCAGTAGTCGCGGGTGTTTTTAAAGCCGTGCAGGGGCGCGGTGAACACGTTGTCAAAGTCGTACAAATCCTGCGCGGCGTTCAACACCCGGGCATCAAACAGGCCAGGAAACTGGGCCAGCTTTTGCAGCGCTTTGGGCTTCATGGTTTTCAAAAACAGCCGGGTGTAAACCTGCCGGTTCAGGCCGCGGCCAATCGACTCGCCGCTGGCGGTCAGGTCAACCGGGGCCGAGATGCTGGCCAGCGCCTGCACAAAGCCGGCCGCGCTGCTGCCCGCCTCCTGCGCCCAGCGCAACAGGGCGTTGCCGCCCAACGACACGCCCACCGGGCAAATCGGACCGGTGTGCCGGGCCCGCAAAGCCGCCAGAATCCAGCCAATTTCCGCAAAATCACCCGAGTGGTAGGCGCGCGGGGCGCGGTTGATCTCTCCGCTGCAACCCCGAAAATGCGGCACCGCAAAGCCCCAGCCTTGCGCTTGTGCCCAGTGGCCCAGCGCCAGCGCGTAGTGGCTGCCCGAGGACCCTTCCAGCCCATGAAACAACACCAGCAAAGGTGCCGTGGCGTTGCCGGGCTGCGCATCGAGCCAGTCCACATCGACAAAATCGTCGTCAGGCGTCGGCCAGCGCTCGCGCCGGTAGGGCGGCACGGGCAGAGGGCCGGTGCGGCCCCGCAATGCCGGCCAGATGGTTTGGGCATGGCCACCGGGCAGCCACCAGGGCGCCCGGTAGTGCATGGCGGCAGCTGCGGTGCGGCTGGAGAGAAGTGATGGGTTCAATGCAGGACGGGAGGTGTGTCGGTGATGTCTTGCGGCTCGCGGGCGTTGCCGGGGCTGGCGTGGTGCGCCACCAGGCGCCAGCCCTGCGCGGTCTTGTGATAGACATTGGTGGCAATCACCACCGCCTCAATCGGGCCTTCGGGGGTGAGCAGTTCAATGCGTTCGCGCAAGCTGTGCACCGCGCTGCCCAGCGATTCGATCTTGCGCACACCTTCGGGGCGGACACGCACGGTGCCGTTGTTGAACATGGCCTCGAATGCCGAGCGGATGGCGCCCAGACCAATCATGCGCGGGCCGCCGGGGTGCACACACACCACCTCGTCGTCATCGGCCCAGCACGCCATCAGCCGCTCCAGGTCGGCGTTTTGCAGCGCTTCATAAAAGGCGGCTTCAACCTCATCGGAGGATCCCCCCACAATGGCGGCGATTTTTTTGGCTTTGGTCATGGTGCGCACTCATTCAATAGGGCCTGATTTTGACGCGCTTTCAAACAGGCCGGCGCGCCCGGCCCGTCGTGGTCACCCGCGCGCTTGACGGACAATCGCGCACCCATGCGCCTGTTTGCTGCTTTCATCCTCATCACCCTGCCCTGGCTGAACCCGTTTTCACCCGGGCCAAGCTCTGCCGTGGTGCCGCTGCTGTTTGCTTGGGTTTGCGCGGCCGGCCTGCTGCTGCTGTGGGCCAGCGCCCACCTGAAGTCGCAGCGCCCCAACTGGGTGAGCGCCATGGCTCTGGCCTGGCTGGCGGCGGCGGGTGTGAGTGCCGTGATCGGCTTGCTGCAGTATTTTGGTGCCAGCGCCTGGCTGGGGCAGTGGGTCAACCACACCGGGGCGGGCGAGGCCTATGGCAACCTGCGCCAGCGCAACCAGTTTGCCACGCTGATGAACATCGGGCTGGCGGCTTTGTTGTGGTGGGTGGCTCAGGCAGATTCCCCCCGGCGCGGGCTTGGGCCGCTGCAGCCTGGCGCGGCAAGCGTTGTGGCGCTGGCGCTGGCCGTGCTGCTGGGTGCCGGCAACGCCGCCTCATCCTCGCGCACCGGCCTGTTGCAGTTGCTTCTGGTGGTGGTCTTGAGCCTGTACTGGCAGCATCGCACGCGTGGTCACGGGGCCTCAAACCGGGCCGGGCCGGCGCTGCAGCGGGTGCTGTTGGCCGCCGTGCTGAGCTACGCATTGGCCACCTGGGCACTGCCGTGGCTGGCCGGACTGGACCCCTTGACCAGCGGCGCCTGGGCCCGGTTGCGATCGGGCGACGCCGTGTGCAGCAGCCGCCTCACCCTGTGGCGCAATGTGCTTTACCTGATCGCGCAAAAACCCTGGCTGGGCTGGGGCTGGGGCGAGCTGGACTACGCCCACTTCATCACGCTCTACCCCGGCGCGCGCTTTTGCGACATTCTGGACAACGCGCACAACCTGCCCCTGCATCTGGCGGTGGAACTGGGGGTGCCGCTGGCTGCGGTGCTGTGCGGCGGCGGCCTGTGGCTGGCCTGGCGCGCCCAGCCCTGGCGCGAACGCGATGCCAGCCGGCAAATGGCCTGGGTAATTCTGGCGGTGATCCTGCTGCACAGCCTGCTCGAATACCCGCTCTGGTACGGCCCGTTCCAGATGGCCGCCGGCTTGAGCGTGTGGCTGCTGGTGTCAAAAAACCGCCCCCCCAAAAAGTCTGTGGCGCCCTACCTGCAAGCTGCCAGTGCGGGCGTGCTGCTCAGCTTCTGCGCGCTTGCCGGCTGGCAATACCATGTGGCCAGCCAAATTTATCTGACCCCCGAGCGGCGCGCGCCGGCCTACCGCGACAACACGCACGACAAGATCCGCGATGTCTGGCTGTACCAGGGCCATGTGCGATTTGCCAGGCTCACCACGACCGAACTCACCCCCGGCAACGCGGCGCAGATGAACCTGCTGGCCAAGGAAATGTTGCATTTTTCGCCAGAGGCCACGGTGGCCGAGAGCGTGATCGACAGCGCCCGGCTGCTGGGCCGCGATGCGGAGGCCGACTATTACCTGGCGCGCCTGCAGGTGGCGTTTCCGAAAGCTTATGCAGACTGGCGCCAGGCACAAGACGGTAACAGGCAAGCAGTCGTTCCATGAACAACCTGGGGTCGCGAACGGAGTGAAGCAGGCGGCTATCATTCGAGCGAAGTCAACCATTCATCCCAAGGAACCAAGTCATGTCCCAATCCTGGAA
>NZ_JAABQC010000124.1 GCF_011391645.1 Rhodoferax sp.
TTCAATGTGGAGAGCGAAGCCGAGCTTGAGGTGCTCAATGCGGTCGCCCTGAGCCTGGGCCTGCAAGCGCCGGTGAGCATCCGCGTCAACCCCAACGTGGACCCGCAAACCCATCCTTACATCTCAACGGGCCTGAAAGACAACAAGTTTGGCATTGCGCATGAACGGGTGCTGCAAACCTACCAGCACGCGGCTGCCCTGCCCGGCCTGCGCGTGAAAGGCATTGATTGCCACATTGGCTCGCAAATTACCCAGGAAGCCCCGTATCTGGATGCCATGGACCGCATGCTGGACCTGGTGCAGGCGATTGAAGCCGCGGGCGTGCCCATTCACCACATTGACCTGGGCGGTGGCCTGGGCATTGATTACAACGGCGAAACGCCCCCTGCCGCAGACCAGCTTTGGACCCAATTGCTGGCCAAGCTGGATGCCCGCGGTTTTGGCGACCGGGCGCTGATGATCGAACCTGGCCGTTCTTTGGTCGGCAATGCGGGGGTGTGCCTTACTGAGGTGCTGTACTTGAAGCCCGGCGAGCAAAAGAACTTTTGCGTTGTTGATGCCGCCATGAACGACTTGCCGCGCCCGGCCATGTACCAGGCTTTTCACCAGATTGTGCCGCTCAAACCGCGCAGCGAGCCCGCCGAGACCTGGGAAGTGGTTGGCCCGATCTGCGAAAGCGGCGACTGGATTGGCCACGACCGTGCGTTAAGCGTGCAGCCGGGCGACTTGCTGGCCGTGCTGTCGGCGGGCGCCTACTGCATGAGCATGGCCAGCAACTACAACACGCGCAACCGTGCCGCCGAAGTGCTGGTGGATGGCGGGCAGGCCTATTTGATTCGCGAGCGCGAGAGTTATGCGGATCAAATGCGGCTGGAACACTTGACTGTGGCAACAAACGCGTCAAAACGCTGATTCAAACTGAAGTTCGCTGCTGGAACAAGCGCTTCAGGCCATCTTTTTCCAGGTAGCGCCACAAGCGCCAACCCAGCAGCACCGCGAGGACTGCGGCATAAACGGCGACCTCGGCAAAGTCGTTTTTACCAGCGCGCATCCAGAAAAAATGCAGGATGGCCAAGCCCGCGACAAGGTACACCGCCTTGTGCAAGCGTTGCCAGTTTTTGGCGCCGAGCGCCTTGATGGCCCGGTTGAAGGAGGTGAGCGCCAAACTGGTGAGCAGCACAAAGGCGGCAAAACCGACCAGAATGAACGGGCGCTTGGCAATGTCCCGGGCGATGTCGGCCACATCAAAGCCCATGTCGAACCCGCTGTAGCTCAATAAGTGCAGCAGCAGGTAAAAGTAGACAAACAAGCCCAACATGCGCCGAAAACGCGCCAACGCCGCAATACCGGACAGCACCCGCAGGGGCGTCACCGCCAGCACGACGCACAACATGCGCAGCGTCCAGTCGCCGGTGGAGCGAACCAGGGCTTCAGCCGGATTGGCCCCCAACTGGTCGAATACAGCCCCCCACAACAAATAAAAGAATGGCAGCAAGGCGACAACAAACAGCAAGGGCTTGGCCAGCGGATGCAGACAGCCCCTGGTGAACGCGGGCAAGAGTCCCGAGGCCTTGCCGGTCTGCATCAAAAGAACTTTTTCAGGTCCATGCCGGCGTACAACTGGCCCACCTGCGCCTCGTAACCGTTGAACAACAGCGTCTTGCGCTTTTTGGCGAACAGGCCGTCTTCGCCAATGCGACGCTCGTCGGCCTGGCTCCAGCGCGGGTGATCCACAGCGGGGTTGACGTTGGAGTAAAAACCATATTCGCTTTCCGCGGCCTTGTTCCAGGCGGTCGCCGGTTGCTTGTCGGTAAAGCGGATCTTGACCAGGCTCTTGCCGCTCTTGAAACCGTATTTCCAAGGCACCACCAGGCGCAGGGGCGCACCGCTTTGCTTGGGCAACACTTCGCCATACATGCCAAACGCCAGCAGGGTGAGCGGGTGCATCGCCTCGTCCATGCGCAGGCCTTCCACGTAGGGCCAGTCCAGCACCTTCGACCCCAGGCCCGGCATGGTCTTGGGGTCGGCCAGCGTCACAAATTCCACATATTTGGCACTCCCCAGCGGCTCCACTTTTTTGATCAGTTCCGACAGCGAATAACCCACCCATGGAATCACCATTGACCAGCCCTCGACGCAGCGCAGACGGTAAATGCGCTCCTCCTGGGCACTGAGCTTGAGCAAATCCTCCAGCGCAAGGCGACCCGGCTTTTTGACCAGGCCCTCGATCTCGACCGACCACGGGCTGGTCTTGAGCGTGTGGGCGTTTTTGGCAGGATCGGCCTTGTCGGTGCCAAATTCATAAAAGTTGTTGTAGGTGCTGGCGTGTTTGTACTCGGTCACTTTTTCCATGGTCAAAGCACCGTTCACCGATGTTTTGCTGCGCGCGAGTGCCGCCTGCTGGCCGGGCGGAACCCAGGCTTGCGCAAACGCCTCACGCGAAGCCCAAGAGGCCAGCGCGGCGCCCGCTGCACCGGTTGCCATCAGTCGGATCAGGTCGCGGCGCGACTGGTAGGCCAGCGGTGACGTGATCTCGCTGGCCGCGGGGTGAGTGAAGCCTTTGGCATTGGTTTTGATGAGCATGGCGAATTCCTTTGGACATTTGGTCGCCAAAGGATAGGCGTTCTTACAAAAACCTGCTGTGCCTTAAAAAAATTACCGCCGCCCTGCATGGTTGAACCAAAAAAAAGGCTGATCGAACAAAGCGATCAGCCTTTTCAGTCAAGGGCCACTGGCGCGGCCCTGCTTTCCTGGAACGTGAGAAATCAGCGCAACCCGGCAATGTAATCGGCCACAGCCTTGATTTCGCGGTCATTGAGCTTGGCGGCGATCTGGGTCATCTGCAGGTTGTTGTTACGCACGCCGTCCCTGAAGGCCGTCAACTGGGCAACAGAATACTCCGCGTGCTGGCCGCTCAGGCGCGGATACTGCGACGGGATGCCTGCGCCATTGGGGCTGTGGCAACCCGCGCAGGCCGGGATTTGCCGGTCTGCAATGCCGCCACGGTAAATTCTTTCGCCCAGCAACACCAAGTCTTTTTCCTTGGCGGCGCCGGGGGTGGCCTTCTTGCTGCTCAGCCAGTAAGAGATGTTTTTCATGTCATCGTTGCTCAGGGGAGCAGCCATGCCATTCATCACCGCGTTTTCGCGCTTGCCGGCCTTGAACTCGGTCAACTGCTTGACCAGGTATTCGGGGTGCTGTTGTGCCAGTTTGGGGTTCACCGGAATCAGCGAGTTGCCGTCTGGCGCGTGGCAGGCCGCGCACACCCCGGCAAAACTGGCTTCACCTTTGGCCAGATCTGCCTTGATTGGCGCTGCTGCTTCACTGGCAACACTTGAAAAAACTGTGGCGGCCAACGCGGCGGCTACGATGAATGATGCAGACAGCTTCATAGGTGGGCAAATCAGTTGTTAGAGGGAGCGTGAACGGCGCAATTCTACAATGGCTCAATTCACCAGACTGCGCCCTATGACAATTCAAACCAATCCAGCTACGCAAAACACTTCTGCCGAGAGCGAAACGCCGCCCGCAACGGTGAGTCCGGTGGTGGCATTGGGCTGGCTTCACACCGCCAAGTTCCTGACCACGGCACCGCAACTGCATTTTTTGCCGCCATTGGAAGTGCCCGAAATTGCCTTTGTGGGCCGCTCCAACGCCGGCAAGTCCACCTGCATCAACACCCTGACCCAGCAAAAACAGCTGGCCTTTGCCTCCAAAAAACCCGGTCGCACCCAGCACATCAACCTGTTCTCCCTGGGCAAGCAGGGCGTGACCGACGCGGTGCTGGCCGATTTGCCGGGTTACGGCTATGCAGCCGTGCCCAAGCAGGACAAGATCCGCTGGCAGCAGGTGATGGCCAACTACCTGGTGACGCGCGAAAACCTGAAGGCGATTGTGCTCATGTGCGACCCCCGCCACGGCCTCACCGAGCTTGACGAAGTGCTGCTTGATGTGGTCCGCCCGCGCGTCGAAGAAGGTCTGAAATTCCTGGTGATTTTGACCAAGGCCGACAAACTCACCCGCGCCGAACAAAACAAGGCGCTGTCGATCATGAAACTGCAGGCTGGTGGCGGCGAAGTGCGCCTGTTCTCGGCCACCAAGCGCCAGGGCGTTGAGGAGGTGGCAACGCTGCTGTGGCAATGGGCGCATCCCGCCAGCGCCACAAAACCCGAAGCCCCGCAAGCTGACAGCGCTGTCAAATAAGCGCCTTCACCCGTTCTCCCAGATCTTTTCTTAGCGAGTCTTGTCAATACAAGCCGGGCTCGCCCGGCGGGCGGTCCTTGAATCGCTTGTGCACCCAGTAATACTGGTCTGGCATGGCATCAATGTAGGTTTGCAGGCGCGCATTCATGAGCGCTGTGTCGGCCCTCAGGTCATCGGACGGAAAGTCTGACCATGCCGGCAACACCTGCACCTCATATCCCCAGGACGTCATGCGGGTCACCACGGGCACCACCTTGGCTCGCCCCAACCGGGCAAACCGCGACAGTGATGGCACCGTGGCCGCGTTGATGCCATAAAAGGGCACAAACAGCGACTCATGCGGGCCAAAGTTCATGTCTGGCAATAAATAAAGTGGCTCGCCTCGGCGCAGGGAGGCGATGATGGTTTTGACACCATCGGCCCGGCCAAACAACTGGAGTGACCCAAAGCGCAGCCGGCCTTGCCTGACCCAGGCGTCCACCACTTTGTTGGACTGGTTGGTATAAATGCTGGTCATGTGGCACGCCAACTGTTGCGTGATGGCCGTGCCGCCGGCATCCATGCCAACAAAATGAGGGGCAAAAATCACCACCGGATCAGTGCCAGTGAGTTGCGCTGCGTCACCGCTGATTTTCAGGCGGGCCCGCACCTTGTCTGGCGCGCCGTGCCAGAGCCAGCCACGGTCCAGCCAGGCCTGGGACACGCGCACAAAGACCTGGCGCGACAGGGCGCGCACCTGGCTTGCATCAAGCTGCGGAAAACACAAGCGCAGGTTGGTTTGCACCACATGCCGGCGCGACCCCACGACCCCATACAGCACCCAACCCAACACCCGACCCAGGGCGCGCACCCAGGACAAGGGCAAGTGGGCCAAAGCCCGCATCAAATAAAGAGCAAGTTTTGTTGCCATAAAAAATTACCTTGGCCGCGGCACGTTACGACAGGTCGCGCGGCTGCTTGTACCGTGCATAAGACCACAAATACTGTTGCGGGCACTGCAACACCAGCGCTTCCATGGCACGGTTGACCACCGTGACGGCGCTCTGCAGATCGGCTGGCAACGCCATTGCCATGGTCTGCACATGCACCCGGTAACCGCGCCCCCAACTCAGGCGCTCGCCCCAGGCCAACAGCACACAGGCGCCTGTTTGCTGCGCCAGGCGCACCGACAAGGTCATGGTGTACGCCTCGCGGCCAAAGAATGGGGCCATCACGCCCATGCCCCTGGGCGGCACCTGATCAGGCAGCAAAGCGACGGATTGCCCCTGTTTCAGCGCCTTGATCATTTGCTTCACGCCTGACAGACTGGTGGGCGCCGTCTGCAAGCCCGGCCGTTGTCGCGACGCCATCACCACATCGCGCAGCCAGGCCTGGCGCGGCGGGCGAAACAGCACCGTGACCGGTTGGCCCGCGCGCCCAAAGCGTTGCGCGTAGGCCTGGGCGGCGATCTCGAAGCAGCCCAAATGGGGTGTCAAGAACACCACGCCGCGCCGCTGCGCCAGCGCTGCCTCAACCAGTTCGGCACCCGTCCACTCAACATGCACGGGCCGACCCAGCCACAGCCGTGGCAGTTCAGCCACCAACTTGCCGCTCTGCGCCACCGCGCCCAGCCATTGGCGCCAACCCAAACCCGCCTGCCGTGCATGGGCAAGAAAACGCTCGCGGTAGGCGCGGGAAACCAGAAAAACCAGCCAACCCAGTGCCGCGCCCAAGCCGTGCAGCAACCACAAGGGCCAGGCTGACAACAATTTAAAAAGGGAGATCATGCGTGGGATAAACTAGGGGCGTCGCTGAGTTATGGAACTACTTGCAGGGCGACACACACAACAGCCACCCCATCTGGGTTGCCATTGTGCCTTGTCATACCAATGACAAATCTGCTAAAGCGTTCGCCGACAGCCCCAAAAGCCCAAGCAACGCGCAAGAGTTGTTTAATTTTTTCAAGGGCTTAAAAACATGGCGAACGATTTTCTATTTACTTCCGAATCTGTTTCCGAAGGTCACCCCGACAAGGTGGCAGACCAGATTTCCGATGCGATTCTGGACGCAATTTTCAAGCAGGACCCCAAGTCACGCGTGGCCGCAGAGACCCTGTGCAACACCGGCCTGGTGCTGTTGGCGGGTGAGATCACCACCAACGCCTCGGTCGACTACATCCAGATTGCGCGCGACACCCTCAAACGCATTGGTTACGACAACTCCGATTACGGCATTGACTACAAGGGCTGCTCGGTGCTGGTGGCGTACGACAAGCAGAGCAACGACATCGCGCAGGGTGTTGACCACGCCAGCGACGACCACCTCAACACCGGCGCCGGCGACCAGGGCCTGATGTTTGGCTACGCCTGCAACGAAACCCCCGAGCTGATGCCCGCGCCCATTTACTACGCCCACCGGCTGGTCGAGCGCCAGGCGCAATTGCGCAAGGACGGCCGCCTGCCTTTTTTGCGCCCGGACGCCAAGAGCCAGGTCACCATGCGTTATGTGGACGGCAAACCGCACAGCATCGACACCGTGGTGCTGTCCACCCAGCACAGCCCTGAGATGAGCCTGGGCCACCGCATGACCGATGCTTTTTACGAAGCGATTCGCGAGGAGATCATCAAGCCGGTGTTGCCCAAGGAGTGGCTGACCGCCGACACCAAGTACCTGATCAACCCCACCGGCCGTTTTGTGGTGGGTGGCCCGCAAGGTGACTGCGGCCTGACCGGACGCAAAATCATTGTCGACACCTACGGCGGCGCCTGCCCGCACGGTGGCGGCGCCTTCAGCGGCAAAGACCCGACAAAAGTGGACCGCTCA
>NZ_JAABQC010000125.1 GCF_011391645.1 Rhodoferax sp.
ATCGAGGTGTGCCCATAACCCAAAGCCTGCAAGGCAGCCACACAGTCAGCAGCCCGATCAGCCGGCACGCTGGCCAGCAAGCCGCCGGCCGTTTGCGGGTCAAAAATCAATGGGTAACGCGGGTGGCTGACAAAATCTTCCGGGTTGCGCAAGGCCCGGCGCAGGCGCACGTTGGCGGGCTGCAGCGAGCTCACAATGCCCGCCGCCACCGTTTCCTGCGAACCGTCCAACAAGGGCAAGGCAGATAACACGATCTCGGCATCCACCCGTGAGGCTCGGGTCATTTCCACCAGATGACCCAGCAGCCCAAAGCCGGTGAGGTCGGTGCAGGCGGTGGCACCAAATTCACGCAAACACTGTGCACCCAGCCGGTTGGACTGCACCATCGACTGCAGCGCGGCATCAATCCAGCGCCCCTTGGCCGCCAGCCGGGCGTGCGCGGCAAACAGCGTGCCAGTGCCGATGGGTTTGGTCAAAATCAAGACATCGCCCGGCTGCATGCCACCTTTGCGTGTGACATTCACCAGGCCCTCGTCAATCAGTCCGTTCACCGCAAACCCCAGCGCCAGCTCGCTCCCCTCGCCGGTGTGACCACCCACCAGCGCGCAACCGGCCTCGTTGAGCACCTCGACGGCACCACGCATCATTTGAAACAGCAGGTCTTCCACCTTGGCCTCCAACCCGGGCGGCACGGTGGCAATGGCCGTGGCCGACTGCGGCTCGGCCCCCATGGCGAAAATATCGCCCAGCGCATGGTTGGCCGCCACCTTGCCAAACAGGTAGGGATCGTCGACGAAGGCGCGAAAAAAATCCACCGAGTGCACCAGCGCCATGCCCGGTGGCACGCGCACCACGGCGGCATCGTCCGGGTCATGCAGGCCGATCAAGACGTCGTCGCGCTGCACCACCTGCAATTGACCCAACGCCCTGGACAAGACCGTGGCGCCCACCTTGGCGCCACAGCCGCCACAGCGCATGGCAATGGCGGATAAGGCTTGCAAGGACTCGTCGGGATTCAAGGCGAGCTGAAACTGCGCACTGGCGGGCGCCGCAATGGGCCGGGCCTGCATGTCTGGAAACTCAGAGAATTTGCGCATGAAGCTGCGGTCAATACTGTCTTTCCAGCGCCACACCCAGTCACCCCAAAAGCCCAGGGCACCACGCGAGGCCACCGCGTAACGGTTGCCGGTGCTGATCAATGCCAGCCAGCTCGACTGCGGGCGGTAGGCCTGCAAGGCACGCTCCTGCACGCTCAGGCGCAGGTTGTCGGCCAGCGGCTGGCCCATGCGCACGGCAAACACACCGGCTTTTTCCAGCGGGTAGTTTTGCATGGCGGCAATGTCGCCTGCGGCAAAGATATGGGGGTCGGTGAGGGTTTGCAGCTGGTCGTTCACAACCACAAAGCCACCCTCATTCAGGACCAACCCGGTGGACTGCAACCAAGGCGCACCACCCGCCTGCGTGACCCACATGATCTCGTCGGCGTCCAGCTCAAGGCCACTGGCGCAGACCAGTCGCCCGGATGCGACCCGAACCACTTCGGCATTCAAGTGCACTTGCACACCGCGCTCGGCCAGCACGTGACTGAACTTCTGGCGCACCCGCGCGTTGTGCGTGGGCATGATGCTGCTGGCCGCACTGAGCAGATGAAACTGCAGCATGTCGGGGTCAAGCCCGCGCGATTGCAACTCCTGGCGCAGCCGGTATTGCATCGACAAAAGCAACTCCACACCGCCAGCGCCGGCGCCCACCACGGCAATACGCAGCAAACCCTGGGCGTGCTGCTGCACCCGTGCCAACAACGCCAGCCAGCGCTGGTTGAAGCGGGTGATGGGTTTGACCGGGGTGGCAAATTCGTTGGCACCGGCCACACCGCTCAGGCGCGGGGTCGAGCCAATGTTGATCGACAAGCGGTCGTAGGCCACCGGCGGGCGGTTGCGGCACAGCACTTTGCCAGCCGCGCGGTCAATGCCCACCACCTCGTCGCGGTACAACCGGGCCCCGGCAAACACGGCCAGGCGGGCCAGGTCGATGTGCACGTCGTCATAAGCGTAGTGGCCTGACACATATCCGGGCAACATGCCGGAATACGGGGTGTGCACGTCGGTGCAAATCACGGTCAGGCGCACGCCGGGCTCGGGCCGCATGCCAAAGCGCTTGAGCACGACCACATGGCTGTGGCCGCCGCCAATCAGCACGATGTCTCTGGCAATGGTTTGGGTGGGGTGTTGCATCACGGGGTGTGTCCAGAAAAACTGAAGGGTGGCGGCATGCGTCAGGCGGATGCACTTGCCGAAATTAGCCCGGTTACCAAGCGGCGCACTGCAAGCCGTTCAGTCTCGGGGGCAAACAGCGGCGCACGCGCAGCGCACTGGGCCTGCAAATGTGCATATAAAGCGGCGTCATGCTGGCAGCGGCGCAGCAGTTCAACCAGTTGCGAGGCATTGTCCCATTCAAAGTAACCCGCGTAGTCCGCCCCCAGCATGCCCACATTGCCGGCAATGCGCGAGGCCAGCACTGGCGTGCCCGATCGCACTGCCTCCATCACTACATGGGCGCCACCCTCCATGCGGCTGGTGTGCACCAGCACATGCGCGCGCTGAATGTGCCGGCGCGTGGCCTCGTGCGGCAAGGCGCCCAGCCAGCGGTAACCGGCACAGGCGTCGGCGGTGGCCTGCGCCTGTGCCGCCAGCGCAGCATCCAGTGGCGCACCAATGTGGTCGATGTGAATGGCGTCTTGCGGTGTGAGCAGGCGGGCGGCCGCGAACAGGGTGTGCGGTGACTTTTCTTCGCGCAAGTGGCCCACCATCACCGCCCGCAGCAAGCGCGTCGATTTGGGCAGGCTGAGCCGCGCTGGCGTTGACTGAAGGATCACTTGGGCGCGGGGCTGCAGCGCCAACGGCAAACTTGCCAAACCCAGGTCTTGCAACACCACCAGGCGCTGCGCCCACTGCAAGGACCGCTGCGCTTGCGGGTCGGTCTGGATGTCACGGTACAGGTCGGTGCCGGTCAGCACCACTGCCAGACCGGGCACCGGCTGCAGTTCAGAGCCACTGCCACGGCTCTGTGCCCAGGCGCTGATTGAGGCCGCCGAGCGCCGCGCGTGCAGGGCGATCATGCAGCTGTCGTGTGCTGTTGCCGGGCCGTCGGGCCATTCGGCCACGATGCGCGACCGAAATGCGGGGCCGCTGGCAGCGGGCGATTGCAGGAATTTTTGCCAGCGCCTTGCGGTTTGCCAATTGCCGTTGTTGGCATCCGCCAGCGCCGGGCTCACAATCACCACCTGTTTCTTCACCGAGGCCATCAGTCATGCTCCCCGAGTCGATTCCAGCTTTGCAAATCTGGCAGCCCGCCCAGGCGGCGCGCACTTCCAGCCCCCATTCGCTGGCGAACGCGCTGCAGACGAGTCGCGCGCGCACGCTGGCCTTGCTGGACGCTTATGAGGCGGCACTCGGGCCGTTGCTGACCGTGCCCTGCAGTCCGCAACTCAACCCGCCGTTGTGGGAACTGGGTCATATTGGCTGGTTTCAGGAGTTCTGGCTGGCGCGCAACCCGCAACGCAGTCTGGGGGTGCAGGCTGACCCGCAGGCGGCGCGACGCCCGTCGCTCTTGCCGCAGGCCGACACGCTTTACAACTCCAGTCGGGTGGCGCACGCCAGCCGCTGGCACTTGCCTCTGCCCGGCTTGCAGGCGACCCGGGCTTACCTGCAGGCCACGTTGGAGCAGACCCTGGCTTTTTTGGCGCGAGAGGCTGCCGACGATGCCGCTTTGTATTTCTACCGCTTGGCCCTGTTTCATGAAGACATGCATGGCGAAGCCGCCATTTACATGGCGCAGGCCCTGGGTATTGCGCTGGCGCCAGCGTTGTCGGGCGATGAGCCAGCGCGAGCCATCGGGCCGGAACAGTCGCTCCAACTCGCGGCCGGTGACTGGCTGCTGGGCTATGCTGATCGGGGCTTTGCCTTTGACAACGAACTGGGGCCGCACGCCGTGCAGTTGGCCGCTTATGCCATTGACGACCAGCCGGTGGCGTGGCGGCGTTATTTGCCGTTTGTGGAGGAGGGTGGCTATGCCGACGCACGCTGGTGGTCCGGGCCGGGCTGGCAGTGGCTGCAAGGCCAAGGCAGCCCGCGTTATTTGCGCCAGGTCGCCCAGGCTCGGGGTGCGCCGGTCTGGGAGCAATGCCGCTTTGGCCTGTGGCAAGCACTGGACCCGGATGCGCCCGCCTGCCACCTGAGTTATTTCGAGGCCGAAGCTTGGTGCCGCTGGGCCGGCCGCCAGTTGCCCAGCGAGGCGCAATGGGAGCGGGCTGCCATGACCCGCCCCGATTTTCACTGGGGCGAGGTGTGGGAATGGACCGCCAGCACCTTCAATCCCTATCCGGGTTTTGAGGCCCACCCCTACCTTGACTATTCTGCTCCCTGGTTTGGCGACCGGCCGGTGCTGCGCGGCGCCAGCCGGGCCACGTCCGCGCGCATGGCGCACCCGCGCTACCGAAATTACTTCACGTCTGAACGTAACGACATCTTGGCGGGCTTCAGAAGCTGCGCAGGGTAAAAAAGTCATGATTCAGGCACCGGCCCACATCACGGCAAAGCGGCCGGCGT
Source organism: Rhodoferax sp. (assembly GCF_011391645.1). Taxonomy (GTDB): domain Bacteria; phylum Pseudomonadota; class Gammaproteobacteria; order Burkholderiales; family Burkholderiaceae_C; genus Rhodoferax. Next base: position 4,608 of record NZ_JAABQC010000125.1, read on the forward strand.
CTGCTGTGGGCGCATCGGTCCACACCAGCGGCTCGGCAAAACCCGCCTCAAGCAGCAACTTTGAGAAACCTGCCACGGTCCACTTGTAGGAGTTCTCGGTATGAATGCGCTCGCCCCGGCTGAAGGCGCGCTGGCCGCCGGGCCACCGCACGGTCAGGTCGCGCTGCGCCACCAGGTGCATCTCGATGCGCGACTCAAGGCGGTTAAACAGCGCCAGGTGCGCCCAGTCGGCCAGCCGCATATCTGTGCCCACCAGCCGGTTCACGTTGGAGATCAGGTTCCGGTTGAAGGCGGCGGTAACGCCCAGCGTGTCGTCATAGGCTGCTTCGAGTTCAGTGGCATCCTTGACCAGGTCCACGCCGATCAGCAGCCCGCTGCCTGCCAACGGGCCGCAAGCCTCGCGCACCTGGCGCAAAAAGACCAGTGCCTGCGCTGGGGAGAAGTTGCCGATGCTCGAACCTGGGTAAAACAGCACCCTTGGGCCAGCACCGGGTTGGCCCAGCTCGGCCGGCAAATCCAGCGCCTGTGAAAAATCCAGTCCGATGCCGACCATCTCCATCGACGGGTACTGACGCTGCAACATGTCCAGGGTGGCGCGCAAAAAATCGACCGAGATGTCGACCGCCACATAGCGCCTGGGACAGAACGCCCCAAACAAACCAGCGGCTTTGCCACAGTTGCCAGCGCCCAGGTCGATCAGCGTGGCATCTTTTGGCACCGCCTGGGACATGGCCCGGGCGTGAACTCTGAAAATGGCCGCCTCGGTGCGCGTCGGGTAGTACTCGGGCAGTTCTGTGATGGCTTCAAACAGCCGCGAGCCCAGCGCGTCGTATAAAAACTTGGGTGACACCGTGGCTCCGCCGGGCTGCGCATCGGCCGTCAAGCCGTGGATCAGCTCCTGGCGAATGTGTTCAGCACTGTCGCGATGCAACTGGACAAAGACCGGAGTTTTCATGGAGGTGTGTGAATGGCAGGTGGCTGATCGTAGCGCCAGCGGCAGCGGTTAGGCGCAAACCTCGGGATTTGAAGGTTCTCGGGCTTACCGGAGTTGCCCGCTCGTGGTTTTCTTGAATCAGGCTTGTATCAGGGGCTTCAATGAAAATCCCGGCTGGGCGCGCTGAGTTGCCCCAACAAATGCGTCAAATCCACCAGGCGCTGCGCGATCAGGTTGCGCACCTCGCCTTCGCGCTGCCAGGTGCCGTAAACGCCCAGCAGTTTGGCGTTCATCAATGCCTGGCGCTGTTGTTCGCGCACACTTTTCCAGACGATGACCTGCACGCTGCCGTGCTCGTCTTCCAGCGACACAAAAACGACGCCCTTGGCGGTGCCCGGTTGCTGCCGCAGCGTCACGATGCCGCAGGCCCGCACCAGTCGGCCATTGGGAAGCTCACGCAAGGCTTGCGACGACTTGAAACGCATGGCGCTTAAGCGTTGTCGCAGCAGCGCCATGGGGTGGCGCCTGAGCGTGAGCCCGAGGGCAGCGTAGTCAAACACAATTTCCTCGCCCTCGGGGGCCTCGGGCAACTCAAGCAGTTCCTCTTCCACCGGCGCATCGCGCAGCAGCAGGGGTGGCGCATGCAAGGCCGCAGCGTCCCAGACCTGTTGCCGGCGGTGCCCCGACAGGCTGGCCAGTGCATCGGCTGCGGCCAGCAATTTCATCTCGTGCTGTTCCAGGTTGGCACGGCGTGACAGGTCTTCTGCGCTTTCAAAGGGCTCTTGTGCCCGCGCAGCGACAATGCGCTCGGCGGATGCACGCTTGAGCCCGGCAATCAGGCCCAGGCCCAGGCGCACGGCCGGTGTGTGGGGCAAGTCCTCCAGCGTGGCATCCAGCGCGCTGAACATCACATCCACCGCCCGCACTTCCACGCCGTGGCGCTTGGCGTCTTGCACCAACTGGCTGGGCGAGTAAAAGCCCAGCGGCTGGGAGTTGAGCATGGCGGCCAGAAAGGCGGCGGGCTCGGTGTGTTTGAGCCAGCAACTGGCGTACACCAGCAAGGCAAACGAGGCGGCATGGGACTCCGGGAAACCGTATTCGCTGAAGCCCTTGATCTGCTCAAAAATCTGCACGGCAAATTCCTTTTGGTAGCCGCGCGCGGTCATGCCGTCAACGATGCGGTTGTAGTATTTCTCCAGCCCGCCCTTGCGTTTCCAGGCGGCCATGGCGCGGCGCAAACCGTCGGCCTCGCCCGGGGTGAAACCGGCTGCCAGAATGCTGACCTGCATCACCTGTTCCTGAAAAACTGGAACGCCCAGCGTGCGGCCCAGCGCCTGTTCCAGCGCCGCGCTGGGGTAAGTCACCGCCTCCTTGC